>NZ_JBQFOD010000009.1:0-189511 GCF_056533095.1 Ruegeria sp. H3
AAGCCCCGGGAGAGTAGGTCACCGCCAAACCTAGTAAAAGCCCATATCTCTCTAATACGATGAAAAGAACACTACCCGGTCTCAAGTAGCCAAATAGGCAGTAGACCAACGCAAAGTGTCGCGGGGTGGAGCAGTCCGGTAGCTCGTCAGGCTCATAACCTGAAGGTCAGAGGTTCAAATCCTCTCCCCGCAACCAGCGTCAGAAAACCTCAGAACAGCCCATTCAGACTACAATTGATCCCCCGGATCAAGCGCTTACTCGTTGTCGACAGGTTTAGGTCCGGCACGACGCATTCGCTTCATGAGGGCCAGTTACTTTATGGTATTGGCAAAATTACCTGCGGCTTCGCCGAACCCAGATAAGGCATCTTCAATCTGTTGCTTCAACTCTTCTAGATTTGCGATTTCTCGCTGCTTAAAAGCCTCGAAGTCAACCAATAGCTGCTGTTCTATGATCGGAACGATGGGCGAATTGTTGATTATATTCTGCATTTCTTGCCACCATTGTGATCCCCCACCGTTGAGTGATTTTCTGAGTTGGGCTAGCTGATCCGCAAGAACTTCGTGCGCGCGTATTGCTCTCTGCAAGCGCTGATCCAGTTCGTCCTTTGAGGAGCCTGCACGATTTTGGCCGCGTTCATTTACTGCTGTTTGCGCCCTCTTGAGTGAATCAATCATTCCTTGGTTACTCTTTTGAAGGTCTTTGGTTGCAGATCTTGCCGCTGAGCGGGTACTTCCAAGCGCCTCGCGCTGACTAGTTCTATCCCTATCATCACCATTTCTTGTTTGATCTTTTCGATGATGGTGACCTTGCGCCCAGTTGACGCTGATTTGAAAAGCCTCGCCAACAATCGGCGCAGCTTGACAAGCCAGAGCGGTGGATTGGATAGCTGTAGCAAGAATAACGACTACAAATATTCTTGTGTTTGTCGAAATCATGTTTGCTCCTAGTCGTCGTCTATAGAATGCGTTCTTCAGAGAAATCGAAATACACTTCTCCAAGTTTCTTCCCGTGACGGTCGTTCACGTCGTGGCGACTATCTTCGTATTCGTCAGCCTCAAGTTTATCTGCAATTTCCCTAAGCGGTTTTGCTGTCCCCCAGCTAAGACCTTCACAGTTGGCCTTTTAACCTTGAGCTCAACATCACACTGAATCCAGTTTGTGGCTTAGCTGACTAAATAGTTGTCCACTGATTTCTCTTATATTGCTGATCTTTGAAAATACTGTTCGCTTTGCTTCGCATTTCGTCCCCAATTTTCTCTGCATTAGCCGTATATGGGGTAAATTCTATCTCAGCGCGCAGTTGTCTAGAACAAACAATGCAATGCTAAATTAGAATGGCGGAGACGAAGGGATTCGAACCCTCGAGACGGTTTCCCGCCTACTCCCTTAGCAGGGGAGCGCCTTCGACCACTCGGCCACGTCTCCGCCGACGGGTATATCCGTGCATGTCACGGAGTTACAAGGTCGATTCTGGTGCTGGAGTCATTTTTTATGACCTCAAGCACGGTTCTGGAAACGAAGCAGGGCCCCGACGGCAGTTATGCCGCCGCCGGGTTTAAGCGGGCTCTAACGGAACACGTCGACCAGATCCGAGACGCTGACGCCTTCCTTGATTTCTTTCAGGCGAGCAAAGATCATCGCGATTGCCACACCTGTCCAGCCATAGGCCAGCGCGTTCAGGATAGCCTCGGCTACGATCCACGTAAGGGTGGGTTCAAATCCGATGGCAGAGGTGTCGCCAAATCCAAACGCAAATACGAACCCCACTGCTGCAGACACCAGAAAGATGCACAGAATAAGCAGGACTAACGTGCCGACGATTGGCCAGCGATAGCCCTTTGTGAGCTGCGAGCTGCGATTGAGAGCTCCGAAACCGGATTTATCAATGACGATGGCCGGGACGATGACTGAGAATACCGCGTAGAGCCAAAGCCCGGGTACAAACACAAGCGCAAACCCGATCACAATCAGAATGCCGCTTACGATGGACAAAACCGCCAAGGCTGGCAGGTTGACCAAGGCGTTTTTGAAGTATTGGCCAATCTGGGCGGGCCGTCCGGATTTGGCGTCATAGGCCAGTTGAATGACCATGGCCGAGGTTAGCGAGATGGCGACGGATGAGATCAGCAGGGCCACGACAAAGGTGGAACTGAAAGTCGCCCAGTCGAACTCAACCCCCGGAACGGCTTCGAAATCCGTGTCCCAGGCATATGTATTCACAATGACGTCGATCAGAGCGGGGATGAAACCCAAAAGGATCACGATGTGAATTTTCCGGAAGAAGATCGAAAATGTATCACTCAGAACCGCGCCCACTCCGAAGGGGGCGTGGACGTGAGAAGTTGCAGTATCAGCCATCTGTATATCCTAAATTAAACGATATGGTCTTGGCTCAGATAAAGCAGCGCAGTTCCATTCACCTGCAAGGGGAAACTGCGCGTTAAGTCTCGCCCTTGGGCAAAACGGCAACAGCTTCTTATTAGACGTCTCCGTTCTCGGCGGTGTGGTGCTTGTCCTTCCGTTTGTCTCCGAACAACTGACGTTGTTCGAGGAAGGCGCGCTGTGCCTTGTAGAAGGCTTCGAGGAAGGCTTGGTGGTCTGCGTCCGGAACCGGGTCGGCATAGTCGATCTTGCGGCGCACCTGCGCGAAGACAGCGGCCAGCGTTTCTTTCTGTTGCTTGTAGGCGGCGGGGCCTTTGGCGCGATTGGCACCGCGCAGAACCCCTTCGAGGGTCTGCAATTCGAACGCACCATAATGTTCCAATTGATGCGACAGGAATTGATAAGAGGATTGCGTAGCTGTTAGTGGCCGGTTGTTTTCTGACATATCCGGCAGCAAAATGGGTTTCGGCAAATGGATCACGTATGTGCCTGCGATGATGTCCCCAAGCCGCTGCCGACGTTTATTGAACAAAGGGATCGCCAGAACGCTCAAGACCCAGGCCAACGAGATTAGGGATGGCACCAGAGCATCGGTTGTCAGCGTCAGCACCATCGTGCCGGGCAGGAAGATCTCGGCCTCTTTCATCAGGTTGCGCACGACCAGCGATTGCGTTGTCAGGGCCTGACCGTCTGCCGATACCACTTTGATCTTCATCAGCCGTTTACCAAGGGTTTGACCATTCCAGATCAGCTCGGAGGCGGCGTAGTAGGGGATGCGGATGACGAAGAAAAGCATCGCGCCAATTGCCGAAGCCGTGAACGGTTCGACCAGATCGAAGGAAACCGCTAGAAGGAACAGCGCAACCGCCACGGCCCCGGTGATCAGAATGTCGGTTAGCTGCGCGGCGGTTCGAACGCCGACACCGGCGACACGGAAGTAAAGCGGCACACCTTCGGGTGGCAGCAGGCGGTCCATTGCGGCAACGCTCATGACCGCCTCCTTCCGCCGAGAAGGAACCACAATAGCCAAAGCGCCCCGATGCTCCAGCCGATGGCAATGCGCGTAGAGCGATCCTGTACCAGTTGCCTGCCGAACCCTTCCAAAAGGGCCGCAACCACCAGCATCATTGCCGCGATCAGCGCCAGCTTGACCGCATCATGGCCCGCCGCGCGCAGGGCCACCGCCCGGGTTTGAAGGCCGGGGAACAGGACAGCCAGACCCAGTTTCAGCCCCCCTGCGCCTGCGATGCAGATCGCCGACAGCTCGGTCACGCCGTGGATCGAGAGCCATCCGAACATATCCCAACCCAACCCGCGATCTATATGCAGGGCGTAGAAGACGCCAAGGATCAACCCGTTGTAAAACAACAGCATGATCGTTGGTGCGCATAAGAACGCGCCCAGGCCAAAGACAAAAATCGCGATCCGGGTGTTGTGGGAAAACAGATAGGTCGCAAAGGCCCCAAGGCCCGATGCATCCTCTTCCCCGTAAATGGCCGAGCGCAGATAGTCGGTGCTGGCGTCAGGCCCGCGTCCTCCGGCGAGGTCTGTTGGCATGAAGACGTAGAACCATTCGGGGTTGTCGAAATAGAAGAAGTATCCGGCCAGCGCACCGGCGGCCATGCACAGAAACCCCAACAGTGTGACGCGCCATGAGGATCGCATCGCCCGTGGCCCGCCGCTGGTCACGAACCTACGGATTGTGCCGCCCAACCGTTGTTGTGGTGCATAAACACTTAGATAAGCGCGGCTGGTCAGGGCTTCGAGATAGTCCAACAAGCCGCGATCCAGCGAAATCTCACGTGCGATGGACAGGGACGTGGTCGCCTGACGGTACAGATCGGCCAGATCGCGCGCCTCTTGGAAACTCATGCGATGCAGGCCCTGACCTTCGGCCTTATCGACCAGTTCGGACAATCTGCGCCAGTCGCCTTCGCGTTCCTGCCGAAACCGGGCAGAGCGGATCAGGTCACGTTCAGACATCAGATCATCTCTCGCGCTTTGATTTCCAGATAGGTGGAGATCAGGCGAGCAGACACCTCACCCGGTTCCGCATCGATCACAGTGACACCCAGTTGATGCAACCGTTCCAGTACAAGGCGACGTTCGCGCAGCAGTTGCCCGGTCGAAACCGTCTCTGCCACCCCGTCCATATCCGACGGGGCTTCATTGACCTGCGCTTCCAATATCGGATCACGCAAGGTGACGAAGACGATCAAATGCCGCTTGGCCAGAACGCTGACATTCTCGACCATCAGCTCGGCTGTGGTTGTGTCCACGAAATCCGAGAACACGATGATCAGGCTGCGCTTTGGCGTGCGTCCGTTCAGCTCGGTCATGGCCAGTGTATGGTTGGTCTCAACGTTTTCATAGCTGAGTTCGGCTGTGCGGCTGCGCAGCCGGTTGAACGCGGTGCGCCCCGGTTCGGGGGGCAGGAACATGCGTGGTTTGGCGTCATAGGCATAAAGTCCGACCTGATCGCCACCGATGGCGGCGGCCCAGGCGGTTGCCAATGCAGCAGTGATGGCGTGATCGATCTTTGGCAATCCCGCGACCTCTTCGCGCATCTGATAGCCGTTATCCAGCGCGATAATCACGTGGTGATTGCGTTCGGCGCGCACCTCTTTGGCGACAAGCGAGCGATACCGGGCCGAGCGTTTCCAGTCGATCGAGCTGGCATCCATGCCGCGCACGAAATCGCGCAGCTGGTGAAATTCGGTGCCTTCGCCGATGGCGCGGTTTTCCTTCACACCGAACAGGCGCGATTGGACGGTGGTCGAAATCTCACCAGACATAACCCGGCGGATGTTGGGTACCACAGGGACCTTCAGGCCAAAGCTCAGTTTGGGGACGAATTCGAACAGTTTCAGCCGCGAAGACCATGACAGCCACAGATGTGACAAATCCCAGGTGCCTCTTTGCCCCGCACGAAACGGGATTTGAACCGTGCCTTTCGACAGGTCAAAGCCCGACGGGCCGATCAGGCCCGATGGCCAGTCCAACTCTCCCAACATGCCCGGCGCAGTGGGGGAGACGGTCAGGTCGATCCGGCCTTCCTCGCCCACAAAGATATCCGGCATGGGGTCAACCGTCACAGACCGCCGACGCGGCCAGGACAACAGCAGATCGACAATCGCCAAACCGCATAGCACAACCCAGGGCAAACCAGCGATGGGCCGGGTTGCATCCCCCAGAACAATCGCCAGCAGCGACAGGCACAGCGCCGCGCAGGCCGCGATCAGCAATATGCGGGATGGCCGGATCAGCGGGGGGCCTCGATCTGGTTGAGGATGTTTTCCAGCACTTGCCGCGGGCCACGCCCTTCGATCTCAGCCGACGGGGACAGCACGATGCGGTGTTGCAGCGCGTGGATGATCAGGGTTTTGACATCATCGGGGATCGCAAAGTCGCGCCCGTTCAGGGCGGCCGTCGCACGGGTTGCCCCGGCAATGGCATCCGCCGCACGCGTCGAGGCGCCAAAGGCGATGTCCGCGCTTTCGCGCGTGGCACGGACCAGCCGCAGGATATAGGCCAGAATGTCATCATCCAGCACGATCCCGTCGATCAACTGGCGCGCGGCCAACATGGTCGGCGCATCCAGCAGGGGCTGAACGGTTTGCGTTGCGCTCAGGAAATCCAGCGGCTCATTCGCGTGCTGACGCAGGATCGACAGCTCAACATCTTCCGGCGGGAAACTCAGGTTCACCTTGAACAGGAACCGGTCCAACTGCGCTTCGGGCAAGGGGTAGGTGCCTTGCTGTTCAATCGGATTTTGGGTCGCGACCACGATGAATTCCGACCCCAGAGTGTGGTCGGTGCCGTCAATCGTCACCATCCGTTCGTTCATCGCCTGCAACAGGGCGGCCTGGGTTTTGGGCGGGGCGCGGTTGATTTCGTCCGCCAGCAGGATTTGGCTGAAGACAGGGCCTTTTGTCAGAACGAATTCGCTGGTCTGGAAGTTGTAGATCGATGTGCCCAAAACGTCGCCCGGCATCAGATCGGGGGTAAACTGGATACGTCCGAATTGCAGGTTCAACGCCCCGGCAAAGCTGCGGGCCAGCAGGGTTTTCGCGGTGCCCGGAGGGCCTTCGAGCAGCACGTGCCCGCGTGCGAACAAGGCGGTCAGCAGCAGGTCAACAGCCTCTTCTTGGCCTTGCACAACTTTGCCGATCTCGGCGCGCAACGCCTCGGCCCGGGCGAACAATTCTTCAAGCGTCATTGGCAAGGTGCTCCAGTATCAGTTCGAATTGGTCAATGTAGGAAATCGCGTCATCTGCGCCCAAATGCGGGGGCAGGGCGCGTATGGTTTGGATCAACCCGTCCAGCTGGACGGCCAGATCAGGCTTTCTGGCGTGGACGTATTTCAGATACGCCTCCTCAGGTGTGCCGACTGTCATTTGCGTATTGCCAAACAGCGCGGCGGCGCGGGCGCGCAACCGTGTGTCGACATAGTCCGATAGCATCGCGCCATCCTGATCCGTCAGGCGCATAAGCCGTGCGCGTGCCCGATTGGCCGTACGTTTGCCAGTGCCCAGCGTCGGGACAAAGCCCACCACGGGCCCGCTGCGCAAACCGCCACGCCAGATCGAAAGCGCCAGTAAAAGACCCGCCCCGATCCACAAAACCCGAAACGGAGGTTCGAACAGGCGTTTCAAATCATCCCATGTACGTTCACGGGCGACTACGTTTTCCGGTGCGGTCAGCCAGTTCTGGTCGCTGTAATCGATGATGATCCGCTGACCCCCTGCAATCTGAGGCAAGACCCGCGCCGCAATCCAGGCATTGTCACCCAGGGTCAGGCCGTGATTGTTCAACAGATCCGCGTCGGACAGGATGTAGACTTGTTGCTCGCCCTCAGACCCCGGCAGCGGGCATAGGCCCAGCAGCATCTCACCTGGTTGTCCGACGATGGGATCGCACCCGTTTCCGGCAAAGGTCTGGGCCGCATAAATTCGGGCTTTCAGCTGTGGGTCTGCGACCAGTTCATAGTCCAGAAACGGTCTGCGCGCGAAGTGCAGGACTCCGACCTCGGGCCCGACAAGCCCGTGCAGGATCGTTTCAAGATCGGTCCTTTGCGCGATCAGAAAGGGATGTCCAAACCCGGTCAGGCGCATGCCGCTGCGCCATTTCGGCAGAATGATCAGGCTGGGAACCGATTGCGCCTTGTCACGAATGACGTCGATGTCCTGATCGAACTCATCGGGCTGAAACAACAACTCTTCTTTGGTCTTCGCGGCGGTCCGATCTGTATCGAGGCGCGTGTCGTAAAGCGGCTGAACCAGAAGGCCCACGGTGCTGCGATCCAACGGCCAGCCGCCCGTGAAGCTTTGGGTGGCGTGCGATTGGCTGTTCAGCCAGCGGTCCAGCCCGTCAAACCCGCTGGCCGACTCGCGCAATGCATATTGGCGACCCGCCATGACATACAGAAATATGCCAACGCAGATCGCAATCACCACGCCGACGATGATCCAGTCCAAACGGATACGATCTGTCGGTGGGAACCCTGTTGTCTCGCTCATGCCCGCACCTCGCGCAGGACGGGCCGGATACGTGAGAGCAGTGCGTCAAAATCGCCCTTGCTGATCGAGTGATGACCGAAATTCACGCGCTCGCTTTCCAGAACCAGCGCGCGCAGATCAGGGATGTACCACAGGTTCTGCGGCATGCTGCGTAGGGCCTCGCGGTGGGTCCAGCTTCGTTTGAACAGCACCTCATTGGCGGCCAGACAGCGGCTCAGTGCCAGCTGGGCCAACCCGGTGATGGCCAGATCACGATCCTTAAGCCTGAGCAGCGCGTCCAGATCAGGCATTTCCTCGCCGTTTATCGCCGCCTCGGGGTCGCCATGCCGACCCTTGCGCTTGGCATTGTCCGAGGATCTGCGGAAAGAAACAGATGTTTTACTCGCACTGTTATAGATGAAAAGCGCCAGGAAAATCAGGGCAATCGCAGAGACCAGACCCACGATCCAGCGACTATCTGCAGACAGTTGAACCGGTTGGTTCTCAGCCTGAGGCGTGAAATCCGTGTCCAGTGGCGGCGCGGGTTTGGTGGGATCGAAATACAGCACATCTGTGTCGATCCCGCGGTATCTGACTGCTTTCAGATAGTCCTGCCCCGAGGCGCTAAGGTCCGGTCGGGATAGCGTCGCCTCCTGCGCGTGGGCAGGGGGTAAAGCGCACAGAAAACACGCAGAAAAACAGGCCAAAACAAATCTCATCGCGGTATCGATAGATCACTGGCGAATGGCAGGCAACAACCTAGACGCGTTTGTCAGGATCATCGTCCACAACCTGTTGCTATGGGCCACATCGAGGATGTGAAACCGGGCGATGATAGAGCCGCATAGTAGGTCTATTCAGGCTCTGCCGCATACAGGCCCAACTGATGCCTGCGCTGGTGAAACCGTTCGACACGTTCCACGATTTCATCGCTGGAAACCGAGATGACGAAGGACAACAGCGTTTCCAAAAGGGCGATGGTCGATACTGAGGAGGGAAAAAACTGCGGCGTATCCGCGGCCACGACAAACCCGTGTTGTGCGTTCAGGATCACGGGGCTGGCGGGGCTGTCCGAGATGCCAACAACTGTCATCCCCTGCCGCCGGGCCAGTTTGATCGCATCAATCACTTCGGTCCGGTAGGGGTGGCAGGTGATGGCGATCAGGACATCCTGTTCATCCGCCCAGGCCAGATCATCCACCGGGGTCGAACCTGACCGGGGGATGGCGTGAAACTGCTTCATCCCGGTCGAGGCCAGATAGGTGAAGTTTCGCGCGTTCGAGTTGTTCACACCAACGCCCAGCGTGAAAATCTGGCGACAGTTCCAGATATCTTCGGCTGCCGAGCGCAGACGGTCGACATCAATGCCGGCAAATGTCTCTTCAATATTGCGGATGGCTGCGCCGATCATATCGGCGTAGAGGCCCCCCATCTCACCTGATTTGCCGATTTCCTGTAGCCAGCGGGCGCGGTCGGGAAATGAAACCGAACCTTTGCGGATCGCTTCGCGGAAGGGCGCGCGGAAATCTTCGTAGCCTTCGAACCCGACCTGCCGCGCCATGCGGACAAAGGTATTGGGTTTGACTTTGGCAGCCTCGGCAATCTCGCGCACGGTGGATACGCCCACATCCGTAGGGTTTTCCAGCACATACCGTGCGGCCTTTTGGGCTTCGGGCGTCAGGGCATCCCATTCCTCGGATAGACGATCCAGAACGATTGATGATACATTTGTGTCATTCATGATTGACGATGGTACAGTTGTGAAATTAGCCTGTCGAGCAGAATCGCAGGCCATGAAGCGTGTATCAACCCGTGGCCCAACTACGGAGACTAAAGGATGACCCTGCCTGATACAATGAAGGCCATGGTGACCATGGGACATGGCGGTCTCGAGCAGATGGTTTTGCACGACAACTGGCCGCGCCCCGATCCTGCGCCGGGTGAGGTGTTGATCCGTGTGGCCGCATGCGGGCTGAATAATACGGATGTGAACACACGGTCGGGCTGGTATTCGAAAACCGTGACCGACGCGACAACCGGTGGTGCGTTTGCCGAGGTTGGCGAAGATGATCCCACTTGGGGCGGTGCGCCCATCACTTTTCCCCGCATTCAAGGCGCTGACATTTGTGGCCATATCGTTGCGGTTGGCGAGGGTGTGGACCCATCGTGCGTCGGACAACGGGTGATCACCGATGGCTGGCTGCGTGACCCGGACGATCCGCAGAACATGGATAAGACGGGCTACTACGGGTCCGAACGGGATGGCGGCTTTGCTGAATTCGCGACGACATTAGCGGTGAATGCCGTGCCAGTCACCTCGGACCTTTCGGACGCTGAACTGGCCACATTCTCCTGTTCCTACTCGACCGCTGAAGGGATGCTGACCCGCGCCAATGTGACCCGCGCGGATACGGTTCTGGTACCGGGCGCGTCGGGTGGTGTTGGCGGTGCTTTGGTGCAGCTGGCCAAACGCCGGGGTGCCCGTGTGATCGCTATGGCGTCTGAGGTAAAGCACGAAGATGTGGCCAAGCTGGGCCCGGACAGAATCCTGCCCCGCGCGCCCGATAATCTGCGCGCAGCGCTTGGGGCAGAAAAAATCACGGTTGTGGCCGATGTTGTGGGTGGCCCTTACTGGCCGCACCTGATTGACATAATGGAACGCGGTGGGCGGTACACCTGCTCGGGCGCTATCGCCGGGCCGATGGTCGAGTTCGACCTGCGTACATTCTATCTGCGCGATCTGACCTTCACCGGCTCGACCGTGATTGACCCTCAGGTCATGCAGCACCTCGTGAAATACATCGAAGCAGGTGAGATCAAACCCGCCCTTGCCGCGACCTATCCGCTGGAGGAATTGCGAGAGGCACAGGCCGCGTTCATCGCCAAACAACACACCGGCAATATCGTGGTGATCCCATGACACTGGATGATGTGCTCGAAGCCGCTCGGCAGGTGCATCAGGCACACCCCGCGCTGTCTGCGTTTAGCACGTGGCCCTCGGACCTGTCCCTTATACAAACCCAACCCAGTCACATTGCAGCCGCAGACCAAGTGCGGGATTTTGAAATCAAAGGCAGTGAACTGACCCAAAACTTGGTTGCGGCTGTGCGGGGCACCACACATCTGGCCCATTGGAAACAGACCTATACCGAAGAGGAGGTCGGCGCGGATTTCCTGCGACGCTATGGGTATTACGAGCTGTTCGGGCCCACGGGCCATTTCCACTCGACCCAATTGCGCGGCTACATCGCCTATTGGGGGCCGGGGCTGAACTATGACTGGCACAGCCATCAGGCTGAGGAGCTTTATTTGACCTTGGCGGGCGGCGCTGTGTTCAAGAGCGCCGAGGATGCGGCATTCGTTGGGCCAGATCAAACCCGAATGCACTCCAGTTGGGAAAGCCATGCCATGGTTACAACCGATCAACCCATCCTGACATTTGTTCTGTGGCGCGGCGCGGGTATGGGCGATCTGCCAAGAATGGACGCGGCATGAAGATCACACGCATCCGCATCTATCAGACCGGATTGCCCTATGTTGGGGGCGCTTATGTTTGGAGTGCGGGAAACGCGATTGAAACCGCCATAGCATCGGTCGTGGTGATCGACACGGATGCCGGCCTGCAGGGCTGTGGTGAGTTTACGCCCTGTGGCGAGAATTACATGGTTGCCCATTCCGAAGGGGTCGCGGCGCTGGCGCGGTTGGTTGCATCCTCACTGTTGGGTCAAGACCCGCGACAAGTGGGTCAGATCGAACAGATCATGGATCATCTTGTACAAGGCCACGGCTACGCCAAGGCCCCGTTCGATGCCGCGTGCTGGGATATTCTGGGGCAGGCCTGCGATCAACCCGTCTGGATGCTGTTGGGGGGCAAGCTGACCGACGGTGCGCCGATGTATCGGGTTGCACCACAGAAAGACACTGACGAAACAATTGCCGAGATGAACCGGTATCGCGATCAGGGCTACCGCCAGTTCCAGATCAAGGTGGGTGGTGACTGGGCCAGTGACATTGACCGCATTCGCAGCACAGTGCCCTTTCTGGAACCCAGCGAAAAGGCGATGGCAGATGCAAATCAGGGCTGGAGGGTTGACAATGCGATCCGGGTGGCCCGTGCCACGCGCGATCTGGATTTCATCCTCGAACAGCCCTGCCGGACGTATGAGGAATGCCAGCAAGTCAGACGTGTTGCTGAGCAGCCGATGAAGCTGGACGAATGCCTAACCAGCATGCACGTGGCGCAGCGGATTGTTGCAGATCGCGGGGCCGAGATTTGCTGTCTGAAGATCTCGAACCTCGGCGGTCTCAGCAAAGCGCGGCGGGTGAGGGACTATCTGGTCGAAAACCGGATACCCGTGGTCAGCGAGGATACATGGGGCGGTGAGATCACATCTTCTGTTGTCGCCCATTTCGCGGCCTCGACCCCGTCGGAGTATCTGCAGAACACAACCGATTTGATGAACTACAACACCCGATCCACCGGCATCGGCGGCCCGATTGCCCGTGATGGCAAGCTATACGCGACTGACACACCCGGCCTGGGTGTCAAACCAGACTTTGAAAGCCTCGGCGCACCAGTGGCGGAGTATGCCTTATGAAGCCTCAAGCCATCGCTACCCAGATGATCGACGACGCGCGCGTGCGCGTCACACGTTTTGACTTTGCCCCCGGTGCAGAAACCGGGTGGCACCGGCACCAGATGGATTACGTCATCACGGCCATCACAGATTGTCACATGCGCCTTGAGCTGCCGGATGGTTCCGTCAACGAGGTCACTGTGCCAGCCGGAACAGCCTATCGCCGCGACGAAGGCGTCGAGCATAACGTGATTAACGCGGGCGACGAACCGATGTCTTTTGTCGAGGTGGAACTGAAATGAAGATCACACACCTTTCGGTCTATCACGTCGATCTACCGCTTGAGCACCCTTATTGGCTGTCTGGTGGGCGGCTGAAATTCGAAGTTTTGGACGCGACGCTGGTGAAGGTAGAAACCGATGCGGGTCTGATCGGTTGGGGTGAGGGCACGCCATGGGGTCACACCTATGTGCCCGCACATGGGCCGGGTATTCGGGCTGGGATCGAGACCATGGCACCGTTCATTCTGGGCCTCGATCCGCGAATGGTGCTGGATGTGGAACGGGCGATGGATCTGGCCTTGCCCGGCCATCTCTACGCCAAAAGCCCGATTGATATGGCCTGCTGGGATATTGCCGGACAGGCGGCGGGGCTGCCGATTGCCGATCTGATGGGCGGCGGATCCCGTACACCGCGCCCGATTGCCTCGTCCGTTGGGGCGAAAACGGTCGAAGAAACCCGCGAGGTGATCGAACGCTACCGCAGCCGGGGCTATGTGGCCCATTCGGTGAAGATCGGTGGCGATGTGGAACGTGACATCGCCCGTGTCCGCGACGTTGAAAGCATCCGGCGACCGGGTGAGATTGTCCTGTATGACGTCAATCGGGGCTGGACGCGGCAACAGGCCCTACGGGTGATGAGCGCCTGTGAAGACCTGAACGTGATGTTTGAACAGCCCGGCGAGTCACTCGACGATATCGCCGCCCTCACTGGCCGTCATGCCTCACCCGTGTCGGTCGATGAAAGTCTGGTGACGTTGCAGGATGCCGCCCACATCGCCCGCGAAGGGATCGCCGAGGTCTTTGGGATCAAGTTGAACCGGGTCGGTGGTTTGACCAAGGCCGCGCGGCTACGGGATATCGCACTGGCCCACGGGATCGACATGTTCGTGATGGCGACTGGCGGAACGGTTCTAGCCGATACCGAGGCGTTGCATCTGGCTGCGACGATCCCGGATCACAACTGTCACGCCGTCTGGGCCTGTCAGGATATGATTACCGTCGATATTGCCGTTGGTCGCGGCCCCCGCAATATCAACGGTCACCTGCACTTGCCCGAGGCTCCGGGTCTTGGCGTGCACCCTGACGAAGACGCGCTGGGCGATCCGGTCGCGATTTATGAATAGTCACTGAGTTTATTACGATGGAGATCGCGTGACATGCTGAAGATCAACACTCAAGCCGAATGGATCGACCGCGCGAATGCTGTTTTGCCAGCGGGCGGGTTTGGCAATTTCGATCCGGGGATCATTATCTCTCGTGGTGAGGGCAGCCGTGTCTGGGATGAGGATGGTAACGAATACATCGACTATCTGATCGGATCAGGGCCGATGTTGCTGGGTCATGGCCATCCCGAGGTGATGGAGGCCGTGCTGGAGCAACTGCCCAAGGGCATGACCTTTTTCGCCAACAACGCCAAGGGCATCGAACTGGCAGAAGCGATCATTGAGGCGGTGCCCTGTTGCGAACAGGTCCGTTTTGTTGCTTCGGGGGGTGAGGCGGATATGTATGCCATCCGTCTGGCACGGGCCTATACCGGGCGCGATAAAATCCTGAAATTCGAAGGTGGCTATCACGGGATGAGCGCCGAGGCACAGATGAGCCTGGCCCCTAGCCGACAGGTCAATTTCCCACAGGCTGTACCGGACAGCGCCGGCATCCCACAGGGGGTCGCGGATCAGATGCTGATCGCACCGTTTAATGATCTGGACGCGGTTGAGGCCCTGCTGAACGAACATGGCGACATCGCCGCGATCATGGTCGAACCTCTGCAGCGGATCATCCCGCCCATGCCCGGCTACCTGCAGGGCCTGCGTGATCTGTGTGACAAGCATGATGTCTTGCTGATCTTTGATGAAATCGTCACTGGTTTCCGCTTGGCCTATGGCGGCGCGCAGGAGCGCTATGGCGTGACACCCGACATCTGTACGATGGGCAAGATCACCGGTGGTGGCTTCCCGCTGGCCGCTTTGGGCGCAAGTGCCGATATCATGAAGCATTTCGACAAATCGCAAGTGGGCGAGGGCGGATGGCTGATGCAGCTTGGCACCTTGTCAGGTAACCCCGTCGCTTCAGTCGCCGGGCTGAAAACGATGGAGATTCTGCGCCGCGAAGGCACTTATGACCGCCTGCGCGACATTGGTGCGCGGCTGCAAAATATGCTGACCGATACATTGAATGAGGCAGGGATCGCGCACCAGATTTGCGGTGACGTGACCCTGTTTGACGTCTACTTCACTAGCAACGACTGTCGGGACTATCGCAGCGCCAAGCATGACGATCCGAAGCGCAACATCCTGTTCAATGACGTGTTGCGCGCGCATGGTATCTTCAAATCGCCCGGTAAGCTCTATCCGTCCTTGGCGATTACCGAGGCGGATCTGGAACAGACACAATATGCCATTCAGCAAGCTGTCAGCGCCATAAGCTGAAGATACGTCATGATCCAAAAAAGTCGGGCCGCTGTTGACCCCCAACAGCGACCCTGGACCTTTTGAATGTCGGGGTCAGCCTCGCCCCCTCGAACACTGATTAAAACACTAACAACTTGAAACTTTTCGATACTTTCGAGACTGTCCCGATTTTCCAACCGGTATGAACACACTATCAGCTGAATTCCGGCCCTGCGCTGTGAAAAAGTTCACATTGGTTAAAATTTTTCGATTTTTTTCCAATCAAAGAATCCGGGGCCTGCATTTTTGAGCAGGATATCAGCTACGGCACGGCCCATTTCAGCGCCGTCTTCGATGGCTCCGGTGGTGTCTTCACCAATCGCTTCGGACCCGTCGGGGCGCAGAACCTCGCCGCGCAGCCTTAGCTGACCATTGTTGATCTCGGCCAGACCAGCGATTGGGGTTTCGCATGAACCATCCAGCGCCGCCAGCAAGGATCGCTCGGCTGTCAGTCGGTTGCTGGTCTCCACATGGTGAATTGCTTCAAGCAGTTCGGCGGCGCGGCTGTCATCTTCGCGACGCTCTATTCCGATAGCGCCTTGTGCAATGGCGGGCAGCATCTCGTCGGGCGAGATCGGGCTGGCTGGAACATCCGCCATGTCCAGGCGCCGGATGCCCGCCATCGCCAGAAACGTGCATTCGGCCACGCCATCTGCCAGTTTCTTTAGGCGCGTCTGAACATTACCCCGGAATTCGACAACACTCAGATCAGGCCGGCGATTGAGCAATTGCGCCTTGCGCCGCAGCGACGAGGTGCCAACCACTGCATCCTGAGGCAGGTCGTGGATGGCCTGAAACTGCGGAGAGATGAAGGCATCCCGAACGTCTTCACGCGGCAGGAACGCGTCCAGCACCAGACCTTCGGGCTGTGCAACCGGCATGTCTTTGGTCGAATGCACGGCGATGTCGATAGCGCCGCGCAGCATCGCCTCTTCGATCTCTTTGGTGAACAGGCCCTTGTTGCCGATTTCTTTCAGCGGTCGGTCCGCATCGATCATGGCGCGGTTGTCGCCGGTGGTTTTGATTACCACGATGTCAAACGCGTTCTCGGGCAAATCGAACGCATCACGTAACCGTTGGCGCGTTTCAAAGGCCTGCGCCAGAGCAAGCGGCGAGCCTCGGGTGCCGATCTTCAGCGGCGATGCGGGGGTGGGCAGGGTCAGTGTCATGGGCACAGCTTTAGTCGCGTCACATTGCCCTGACAATGGGGGCTACGCTTGACAAATTGCCGCCAAAGGATGACCCCGTGGACCAAATTGCAAACTTGGGGGCAAAGATGGCCGAGACGAAAAAGCTGCTTCGGGCGCTGGCAGGTGAGGTGCAGGACGTGCCACCGATCTGGATGATGCGTCAGGCTGGCCGGTATCTGCCCGAATATCGTGCAACGCGGGCGCAAGCCGGAGATTTCCTGTCGCTGTGCTACAATCCGGAACTGGCCGCCGAGGTCACGCTGCAGCCAATCCGCCGCTATGGATTCGATGCGGCGATCCTGTTTGCAGATATCCTGTTGGTGCCACAGGCGCTGGGCGCTGATTTGTGGTTCGTGACCGGTGAGGGCCCACGCCTGTCGACGATCACGCAGCAATCGGATTTTGGTGTTCTGAAGCCTGTCGAGGATATCCATGAGACACTGTCTCCGGTCTATGAAACCGTGCGGATTCTGTCGCGCGAGTTGCCATCCGAGACTACATTGATCGGCTTTGCCGGTGCGCCCTGGACAGTGGCGACCTATATGATCGCAGGGCGCGGCACGCCGGATCAGGGTCCTGCGCATGCGCTGCGCGAGGGCAATACTGCGCTGTTTGAAGCTTTGCTGGATCGGATCACGCTGGCGACGATCGAATATCTCTCGGCTCAGATCGAAGCGGGTGCGGAAGTGGTCAAAATTTTTGACAGCTGGGCCGGGTCTTTGAAGGGTGAAGCGTTCCTGAAGTACGCGGTCGAGCCTTGCCGAGTGATCACCCAAACCATCAAGGCGCGCCATCCCGATATCCCGGTCATTGGTTTTCCGCGAGAAGCAGGCGATGGCTATATCGGCTTTGCCAAAGACACTGGCGTGGATTGCGTAGCTTTGGACAATTCGGTCGCACCCGATTGGGCGGCAGCGCATGTACAGGTAGACGGCTGTGTTCAGGGCAATCTTGCGTCCTCGCATATGGTCACAGGCGGTCAGGCGCTGGTCGATGAGACGCGGCAGATTGTCGAGGCGTTCTCAAATGGCCCCCATATCTTTAATCTGGGGCATGGGATCACGCCGGATGCAGACCCCGAGAATGTGCAGTTGATGATCGACACTGTGCGGGGGCAGTAAGGGGGAAAGGGGCCAGCCCCCTTCTTGGCCTTTGGCCAATTCATCCCCCGGGATATTTTTAGCCAGATGAAGGGTTGGATCGGCGCAAGCCGTCGAGTTCGGCTTTGATCTCGGCGCTGTGTTGGCCTCGGGTCGGGCTGGGCTGCGGGGTCCAGCAGCGGTTTGAGAAGCGGGGCGCGGCTGCTGCCTGAAGGGTGCCGTCGACGCTCTGCCATGTTTGACGCATATCGTTCATGGGATGGGCGACGGCTTCATCCGGGCTGAGAACCGGAGCGACACAGGCGTCTGAGCCTTGGAACAAGTTTGCCCAGTGGTCCCGCGGATGTTTGCAGAATAGCTGCGCCAAGCGACGGGTCTGCTCGGGCCAGAGCGTCGGCTTGTATTGAGGTTCAAAGGCGTCGTGTTCAGACAGCCCCATGATCTTCAGGAATTCGGCGTAGAACTTGGGTTCGAGACATTGAACGGTGATATAACGCCCATCCGAACAGGTGTACGTGCGGCTCCAATGCGGGCCGTCCAGCAGGCTTTGACCGCGTGCCTCTTGCAGGTTGCCAGTTTGGCGCATGGTCATCAGCAGGTTCATCATATGGGCCGAGCCGTCATAGATGGCGGCGTCGACCACCGTGCCTTCTCCAGTGCTTTGGGCGTTGATGAGGCCTGCGAGCAGCCCTGCGACCAGGTACATCGCACCGCCGCCGATATCGCCCACCAGTGTGGCTGGGGTTTGTGGAACCGCATCGGATGCTGATGCGTACCAAAGCGCACCGGAAAGAGAGATGTAGTTCAGATCATGGCCTGCGGTCTGGGCCAAGGGGCTGTTCTGCCCCCAACCAGTCATGCGCCCATAGACCAGTTTTGGATTGCTTCGCAGGCATTCATCTGGCCCGAGGCCCAGCTTTTCCATCACGCCGGGGCGGAAGCCTTCGATCAGCGCATCGGCGGTGTCGATCAACTGCTTTGCGGTTTCCAGATCGTCAGCGTCTTTCAGATCCAGCGCAATCGATCGTTTGCCCCGGTCCAGGATTGCACGATCCGGCATTCCAGGCGGTGGCGTGCCTGTTTTGCGATGGATCGTGACCACATCCGCGCCCAGATCGGCCAACAGCATGGCGGCAAAGGGCGCGGGGCCAAGCCCTTCAACCTCGATGATGCGTAATCCGTTCAGCATATGACGCCTCCTGTTTTGGCCAAAGTTTCCGGCGGATTGGTAAGATTGCAAGGGTGGCGATTGATCTTTCCACAAAAATGCGGAGAACACTGTGCGGAACTGACCTGTCGCATGCTGGCAAGTCGCGATATGGTTCCGACCAGAAACGAGGGCCAGCCATGACTGCTATTTTGTCCATCAAGGATTTGCGTAAATCCTATGCCGACGGGTTTGAGGCGCTGAAAGGCGTTTCGCTGGACATTGAAGAAGGTGAGATTCTGGCTCTGCTCGGGCCGAACGGGGCGGGCAAGACCACCCTGATCTCGACCGTCTGTGGGATCACCACGCCCAGTTCCGGGTCAGTCACCGTTGGTGGCCATGACATTCAGGCCGAGTTTCGCGCCGCCCGCAGGATGATCGGTCTGGTGCCGCAGGAAATCGCGTTGGAGCCGTTTGAGAAAGTGTACAACACCGTCCGGTTTTCACGCGGTCTGTTCGGGTATGGGCGCGACGATAGCCGGATCGAGGAAATATTGCGGAAGCTATCGCTGTGGGACAAGCGAAGCAATGCGATCAAAGAGCTATCGGGGGGCATGAAGCGGCGGGTCCTGATTGCCAAGGCGCTGGCGCATGAGCCCCGTATTCTGTTTCTGGATGAGCCCACGGCCGGGGTCGATGTCGAACTGCGCAAGGACATGTGGGAGATTGTGGCCGAGTTGAAACAGGCCGGTGTCACCATCATCCTGACGACGCACTACATCGAAGAGGCCGAGGCGATTGCGGATCGGGTCGGGGTAATCGACAAGGGTGAGCTGCTGCTGGTGCAGGGCAAGGACACCCTGATGGCGCAGATGGGCAAAAAGCAGATCGAAGTGATGCTGGCGGCGCCGATATCAGAGATACCGGATAGTCTGGCTGCTCATAATCTGGTCTTGAACGGAAACGGCGATGCGCTGGTTTACACATATGACACCAACGCCGATCGAACCGGGATTACGACGCTGTTGAATGATGTGGCGCAGGCCGGGTTGGTCTTGCGGGACGTTCAGACCCGGCAATCCAGCCTGGAAGAGATATTCGTCAACCTGGTATCGGGAGAGCCCGCATGAACTGGTCTGCTGTCGCTGCGATTTACCGATTTGAAATGACCCGTTTCTTTAGGACTTTGGCGCAAAGTTTTTTGTCGCCGGTTCTGTCGACCTCACTCTATTTTGTCGTATTTGGCACCGCCATCGGCAGCCGTATCCAGGAGGTCGAGGGCGTGTCTTATGGTGCCTTCATCGTGCCCGGGTTGATCATGTTGTCGATTGTGACGCTGTCGATTTCAAACGCGTCTTTCGGCATCTATTTCCCTAAGTTTCTAGGCACAATTTACGAGCTGCTCTCGGCCCCGGTGAACTTTATTGAGATTGTTATCGGTTATGTGGGGGCGGCGGCGACCAAGGCCCTGTTCGTTGGTCTGGTGATCCTGATCACTGCGACATTCTTTGTGGATATCCGAATAGAACACCCTCTTGCGATGGCGGCGTTCTTGATCCTGTCCTGCCTCAGCTTCTCGCTGCTGGGGTTCATTATCGGTATCTGGGCCAGCAACTTTGAACAGATGTCGCTGGTGCCGCAGCTTGTGGTGACGCCGCTGATCTTTCTGGGTGGCACTTTCTACTCCATTTCGATGCTGCCCCCCTTGTGGCAGACTATCACCTTATTCAATCCGGTCGTGTACCTGATATCGGGTTTCCGCTGGTCGTTTTACGGGCTGGCGGACGTACCAGTTGTGTTCAGCTTGCTGGCCATCGTGGCGTTCACGCTGATCTGCCTTGCGGTGATCGGTTGGATATTCAAAACCGGATGGCGTATCCGCAGCTAGGCGTTGCATTTTTGCCCGTCGACTGTGTGAATTTGGTTCACGTCGCGTTTAAGGCCGGATGAGTCCCTTGTTTACGGGTTGGGGGCACTCTACATCGGCACCCATGAAACTCCGCCTGCCGTTTGTCAAAAAACATCCCGTCGTCGCCGTCATACGCCTGTCCGGGGCTATTGGAATGGCCGGGCGCGGAGCGTTAAACGATACCTCGCTCGCCCCTGTTTTGGAAAAGGCGTTTCGCAAGGGAAAGCCAGTTGCCGTCGCGCTAGAGGTCAACTCTCCGGGTGGCTCACCGGTTCAAAGCTCGCTGATTGGGTCACGTATTCGGCGATTGTCTGATGAGCTCGACATCCCGGTGATTGCCTTTGTCGAGGACGTCGCGGCCTCGGGCGGCTATTGGCTGGCAGCTGCGGCTGACGAAATCTGGGCTGATGAAAGCTCGGTTTTGGGGTCAATCGGAGTGATTTCGGCCGGCTTTGGAGCGCATGAATTCCTGACCAAACAGGGGTTCGAGCGGCGTGTGCATACGGCCGGCAAGTCGAAATCAATGCTCGACCCGTTCCGGCCGGAAAAGAAGGAAGACGTCAAGCGTCTGCAAGGCCTGTTGGGCGACATCCATGAAAACTTCATTGCGCATGTCAAAGCCCGTCGTGGGGAAAAGCTGGACGAAAGTGCCGATCTTTTTACGGGAGAAGTCTGGCTTGGAAAACGCGCGCAGGAGTTGGGGTTGATCGAAGGCATCGCCCATCTCAAACCCAAGATGCAAGAGCGGTTCGGCGAGAAAGTTAAATTTCGGCGCTACGGCGTGCGCAAACCGATTTGGTCGCGCTTCGGGGCTTCGCTGGCGCAAGACGCCATTGCCGGGCTAGAGGAGCGGGCGGCCTACGCGCGTTTCGGTCTGTGACGTGATCATCAAAATTGTCACCTTGTTTCTGGTTGCCATGGGTGTTTTGGCGATGTTCGGCAAGCTGCGGTTTCCCGGGCAAAAACGTTTGAGCTCGGCCAAATGTCCGCGCTGTGGCAGATTCCAGATCGGCAAGGGGCCTTGTGCCTGTGAAAAAGGAGGCCGGACATGACGGCATGGCTGCTCTCCGGCCTGGGTTTGGTGATCCTGCTGTTGGCAGGCGATGCGCTGGTACGCGGAGCAGTGAACCTGAGCCTACGATTGGGGGTACCTGCCCTGATCGTCAGCCTGACCATCGTGGCCTTTGGCACCTCGGCGCCTGAATTGTTGATCGCCATCAGCGCGATTGACGAAGGTGCGCCTGGTCTTGCGCTGGGCAATGTCGTTGGGTCCAATACGGCCAACATCCTGTTGGTACTGGGTGTGCCCGCATTGCTAGCGACCCTGCACACAAGCGAATGCGACAGCCGCAAAAGCTATGTCTTTATGTTGCTGGCGAGTGTTCTGTTCATTGGCCTGGCCTTTTGTGGTGTCTTCAACCTGTTCAGCGGCGCAATCCTGTTGGCCGCACTTGGGCTGGTTCTGTGGAACGCGTTTCGAGATGCAAAAGCACATCGCAAAGCCTGCGCGGCTGATGATGAGTTGGATGGTCTGGAAGAGGCTGATCCAGACATGCCGTATTGGAAGATTTCGATCTACTTGATCCTGGGCCTGATCGGCCTGCCCATGGGCGCGCACCTTCTGGTGGACAACGCCACAATTATCGCACGTATGTATGGCATCAGCGAAACCGTGATCGGCCTCACGCTGGTCGCGATTGGGACGTCTCTGCCTGAACTGGCGACAACGGTTATGGCCGCGCTGAGGCGACAGGCGGACGTAGCGCTGGGCAACGTGATAGGGTCGAACATGTTCAACCTTCTGGCCATTGTCGGCATTGCCACCTGGTTCGGCAACATTCCCGTCGACCCGGAATTCCTGCGCTTTGACCTGTGGGTGATGCTGGGGGCCTCGCTGCTGCTGATCCCGTTTGTGTTTTTCAAACAGGATATCTCGCGCATCTGGGGTCTGGCCTTGACGTTTCTTTATGCGCTTTATCTCACCGCATTGCTGATGTGATCTGACAAAGAGAGGTAGCCCATGTCCCGAGCCTTAGTGACCGGAGCCGGAATCCGTTTGGGGCGGGCTATGGCGCTGTATCTAGCCAAGCGCGGGTATAATGTGGCCGTTCATTATGCGACCTCGGAACAGCCTGCGTCAGAGACGGTTGCACAGATCGAAGCCCTGGGCCGTAAGGCGGTCGCGCTGCAGGCTGATCTGTTGGATGAAGCGCAGGTCGCGGCCTTGCTTCCACGCGCGGCTAAGGCGCTGGGCGGGCCGATCACCTGTCTGGTGAACAATGCCTCTATCTTTGAATATGACAACATCCACACGGCCACGCGCCAAAGCTGGGACCGGCACATCGATAGCAACCTTCGGGCACCCTTCGTGCTGACGCAAGCTATGGCAGAACAGGGCCTGCAGCCCGAAACTGATGCGCACGATGAACCGGTGGCGACCGGGCTGATCGTCAACATGGTAGATATGCGGGTGCGCAAGCTGACGCCGGAATTCATGACCTACACCATTGCCAAGATGGGGCTTTGGGCACTGACCCGAACGGCGGCGCAGGCGCTGACACCTGCGATCCGAGTCAACGCCATTGGGCCCGGCCCGACCATGCAAGGACATCGACAATCTGAGGAGCACTTTCAGGCCCAACGCGCGAACACGGTGCTGGAACGCGGTGCGAATCCCTCGGATATCACGGCGGCACTTGGCTATTTTCTCGATGCTCATGCGGTCACAGGGCAGCTGTTATGCGTGGATGGCGGGCAGCATCTGGGGTGGCAAACCCCCGATGTTCTGGGCGTAGAATAGGTAAATCCGCTGCAAGTTTTGCACCGCTCGCTTTTCTGTTACATGCGCGTTACAAAAATGTCTTTTTTTTCATGCACTTGCCGGCGCCTCAAAAAAATAACATTATAAAACAAAGCATTAGGATAGCGCCTAAATTTTGTGCAAATCAGCGAACTGGCAATGAAACAAGGAAGATTCCCAGATCAGGGAAACTTATCTGCATACTTATCCACAGAAACCGTGGATTTGTTTTCTCTTGAACTGTGGTCCACAAGATTGCAGCCAATGCCAGAGAATCATATCTCAGAGCTATGACCGGCCCAAGCGAATCGACCTCGGACACTCAGCCAACCGGCTACGCCTGCATTCAGCGCTATCTGAAGACGCTGGACAGTTCGCCTGGCGTCTACCGGATGTTGGATGCCGATAGTCGGGTTTTGTACGTGGGCAAAGCGCGAAACCTGAAGGCGCGGGTGTCGAACTATACGCGCCCGGGGCATTCCGGTCGGATCGAGAAGATGATTGCCGCGACCGCATCGATGATGTTCCTGACCACACGGACCGAGACCGAGGCGCTGCTGCTGGAACAAAACCTGATCAAGCAGCTTAAGCCTAAGTACAACGTGCTTCTGCGGGACGATAAGAGCTTTCCGAACATACTGGTCGCCAAAGATCATGCCTTTCCGCAGATCAAAAAGCATCGTGGGGCGAAGAAGGAAAAAGGCACGTATTTCGGGCCCTTCGCCAGTGCGGGGGCGGTGAACCGGACGCTGAACCAGTTGCAAAAGGCATTCCTGCTGCGCAATTGCTCGGATTCCATGTTCGACAGCCGGACGCGGCCCTGTCTGCTGTATCAGATCAAAAGGTGTTCGGGACCGTGTGTTGGCCTGATTTCCGAGGGCGACTACCGCGAAAGTGTCAAAGATGCGGAACGGTTCCTATCGGGGCGATCCACCAAGGTGCAGGAAGATCTGGCCGACCAAATGATGGCCGCGTCCGAAGCGATGGAGTTCGAACGCGCCGCAGGATTGCGTGATCGCATCCGGGCGTTGACGCAGGTGCAGACCAGCCAGGGCATCAATCCGCGCGGTGTGACCGAGGCGGACGTGATCGGCCTTTATATGGACAGCGGACAGGCTTGCGTGCAGGTGTTTTTCATCCGGGCCAACCAGAACTGGGGGAACAAGGATTTCTATCCCCGGGTTGGGGCCGATGTGTCTCCGGCTGAGGTGATGGAGGCCTTCCTAGGTCAATTCTACGACAACAAGGAACCGCCACGCCAGTTGATCCTGTCAGACGGGGTCGAGAATGCTGATCTGATGCAAGAGGCGCTGACTGAAAAGGCAGGTCGCAAGGTTGAAATCCTTGTGCCTCAACGCGGTGAAAAACAAGAGCTGGTCGCCGGTGCCCTGCGCAATGCGCGCGAGTCGCTGGCGCGCCGCATGTCGGAAAGTGCCACACAAGCCAAGTTGCTGAGAGGTGTGGCCGAGGCGTTTGATCTGGACGCGCCGCCGGGTCGGATCGAGGTCTACGATAACTCACACATTCAAGGCACCAACGCGGTGGGCGGGATGATCGTGGCAGGGCCCGAAGGGTATATGAAAAACGCCTATCGCAAGTTCAACATTCGCGGCGATGACCTGACCCCGGGCGATGACTTCGGCATGATGAAAGAGGTTCTGACCCGTCGCTTTACCCGCCTGCAAAAGGAAGACCCCGACCGCGACAAAGGCATGTGGCCCGATCTGCTGCTGATCGACGGCGGGGCCGGGCAGGTTAGCGCAGTGCAAGAGATCATGGAGCAGTATGGCGTTGAAGACATCCCGATGGTTGGTGTCGCCAAGGGCGTCGACAGGGACCACGGTAAGGAAGAATTCCACCGCATCGGTCAGCGCCCCTTTGCCCTGAAACGCAACGACCCCGTATTGTATTTCATTCAACGCCTCAGGGATGAGGCACACCGCTTTGCTATCGGCACCCATCGCGCGAAACGCGCCAAGGCCGTTGGGGCGACGCCACTGGATGAAATTCCCGGCGTTGGTGCAGCGCGCAAACGTGCTTTGCTGACCCATTTCGGCAGCGCCAAGGCGGTCAGCCGCGCCAATCTGGCAGATCTGAAAGCGGTCGAGGGGATCTCAGCCGGGTTGGCGCAAAAAGTCTACGATTTCTTCCACGACAAGGGCTAGGTCCGCCGCCCCCGCCACAGGATGTAGAGCCCAGATGCCACGATCAGCGCGCTGCCGATCCACATGGTCTGATCCAGATGCTCGCCAAAGAAGATCACGCCCAACGCAACCCCGAACAGCAGGCGCGAGTAGCGGAAGGGCGTCACAGCTGACACTTCTCCGGTCCGCATGGCCTTCATCAGCGACGCGTAGGCAATGGTTCCAAGGATCACGGCGCCGGCCATATGCAGGCTTGTGTTGAGGGGTAGCGATACAATGGGTGCTTGTTCCCAAAATCTATAGGCAAACCCCGCGATGATCACACAAGCGAAGCCGTAAAACCCTAGCACTTCGGTGCCCAGACTGGCCGGTGCCGCGCGGCTGGCAAGATCACGCCCCGCAAACCCCAACATCCCGAACACGGCAAGCAAAGATAGGACGCTGAAGCTGTCGCCTGTTGGTTGGATGATGATGACGACACCGATCAGACCCACAAGAATGGCACTCCACCGCCGCCAGCCAACGGTTTCGCCGAACAGCAGCGCGGCGCAGGCGACAACCACCAGCGGTGTGGCTTGCAGGATTACTGTGGCTGAGGACAATGGGGTCAGCGTGAAGGCCAGAATGTAGAACAGGCGACCCAGAACCTCAAAAACCGCACGGATTTTCATTGCAGGCGATAAGACGTCGGGCTGCCACAGGCGTGTGCCACGCGCCATGGCGACGCTGGCAAAGATCAGCGATCCGCCTATCCCGAACAGGACAAGTGTTTGCCAGATGGGCAAGGCCAAGGCGGTTGCTTTCAGCAGCGCATCCTCCAGCGCGAAACACGCCATTGCGCCGATCATCCAAGCGCTGCCGACCAAATTGGCGCGCGCGTCCGTTTCGATATGTGGGGTCATTCTGTGCCCTTGGCAGATTTATCCGCAATCTGACGTCATTCCGGCCCGGGGCCAAGGGCGAAAAGGGCACATCTGGTCGGCTGTGCCACTTTGACCAAGCCTCTGGGATTGGTGCGGTTTTTTAACCCTTTGTCTTTTCTGTCCTGACCCGGCGATGTAGGGTCTGCCCATGAAGTGGAACTTGCCGAATATTCTGACCTTGCTGCGCTTGCTGGCAGCCCCCGGTCTGGCCGTAATGTTTCTGTATTTCACCCGTCCCTATGCGGATTGGTTTGCGCTGATCTTGTTTCTGTCGGCGGCGATCACCGACTGGTTCGATGGCTATCTGGCGCGCGCGTGGAAACAGGAAACTAAGATCGGGGCGATGCTGGACCCGATTGCCGACAAAGCGATGGTGGTGATCGCGCTGATGATCCTTGTCGGCTATTCGACCGAGCATTGGACACCTTGGCTGGTTCTGCCCGCCACCGTGATCCTGTTCCGCGAGGTCTTCGTCTCGGGTCTGCGCGAGTATTTGGGCGATGTTGCTGGGACGCTCAAGGTCACCAAACTGGCCAAGTGGAAGACAACCGCGCAAATGGTAGCGATTGCGATCCTGTTCTCGCAGGGTATTTTCGAGCACTATTTTGTGATGGCCACATTCGGGATGGATGCGATCACCATTGATCAGGTTTTGACCGGCCAAATAGAGGATGTGAACAACATAGGCTGGACGCTTGAGGGTATGTACTGGTCAGGCCAGATCGGCCTATGGCTGCTGTGGATCGCTGCGGCGCTGACATTGATCACCGGCTATGACTACCTACGTAAAGCCATGCCTCATCTGAAGGAGAGCTAACCGATGAACGTGCTGTATTTCGCCTGGGTGCGCGAGCGGATCGGTCTGCCGAAAGAGAAGGTCGAGACAGATGCAGCGACCGTGTCGGAACTGGTTGCAGAACTCAGCGCACGTGAAGACCGCTATGCTGCTGCATTTGCCGATATCTCGGCCCTGCGCGTGGCGCTGGATCAGGAACTATCGGATTTCGATGCGCCCTTGGATGGTGTGCGCGAAGTGGCGTTTTTTCCACCCATGACCGGCGGCTGACATGCGTATCGTCGTTCAGGAACAGCCGTTCGATCTGGGGGCCGAGGCTAATGCCTTTGCCGCCGGGGGCGACGCCAATGGCGCCATCGTGACCTTTACCGGCGTGGTGCGCGATCTGGTCTCGGGTGATCTGGACGTGATGGAGATCGAACACTATCCGGGCATGACCGAACGCGCCCTCACTAAGATCGCCGAAGAGGCGCAGATGCGATGGTCATTGGGGGATGTGCTGGTCATTCATCGCTATGGGCGGTTGTCCCCAGGGGACCGGATCATGATGGTGGCCACGGCCGCCCCGCATCGCAAGGATGCGTTCGAGGCGGCCGAGTACCTTATGGACTACCTCAAATCCCGCGCGCCGTTTTGGAAGAAAGAGATCACGCGCTCAGGCGCGGAATGGGTTGCCGCAAAGGATGAGGACGAAGACGCGCTGACTCGCTGGTAGTCGTGGGCTATCAGTCCGCGTTGTTGATGCGCCCGCGCAATTCCTCTGCCTCTTGCCTTGCCGCGCGCAACCCGTCCATGGCGGCGGCCAGTTCGGCTTCGGTCTGGGTCAGTTGGTTGGTCAGCTCCGCCTCGCGCTGTTGCAGGTAGGTGATCGCCTGATCGCGGGTTTCTTCGGCTTCGTGCAGTTCCTGGCTCATCCGGTCCAGATCGGCCACGTCGCTTTGACGGACGCGCGACAGGCGATGTGCCAGCCAGTTGGCGAACCAGCCCATGCAGAACGCCGCGAACAAGATGATGGCTGTGGCGATGATGAATTCGATTCTGTTCAACTTACTGGTCCTCTTCATCCGCCTCGGGTTCCGATGCGGTCGTGTCAGTCTGTTCTGCCGCGCCTGTCTCGGACTCAAGCGCTTCCAGCCCTGTCTCGGTGTTCTCAGTGGGCGCGGGGCGGATCAGACGAAACTCAATCCGACGGTTTTCTTCTCGGCCCTCTTCGCTCTCATTGTCGGCTATGGGTTGCGTTTCACCATAGCCAACGGCTGTGTAGCTTGAGGTTGGAATCCGCCGTCCGCGCAACTCGTTTAAGATGGATTGTGCGCGCGCCTGGCTGAGTTGCTGGTTCATCTCTTCACGGCCTTGACTGTCGGTATGACCCTGAATCTCCATCCGGATTGGACCACAGTCGCGCAGGATGTCGGCGATCTGATTAACTGTATCGCGCGAGTCGCTTGCAATCGTGGCCGAGCCGGGCTCGAACGCGATTTTGCTGTTGGACTGTATCTGGGCGATCTGTTCTTCGCATTGCTCTGGGTCGGGCAGGGCGTCCTCGGGCTCGGGCGGCTCCACGTAGGTGATGGACAAGCTGAATTCTTGCGCGTCGCCCAGTTTCTCGGACAACAGGCGAGCGATCCGGGCTTTCGCCTCCTGATCATGGCTGATGCCGTGCAGGTCGACCGTCTCCGTCGTGACGGCCAGCGCACCGTTGTGAAGCTGGGACAGTGCCTCAAGCCCGGCCAGCACGCGCACGGGCCAGTCCCCTGGAAGGTCAGGGACAATGCGGGTGGCGGTGTACACCTGTTCCGAACCGAAGGTTGCGCGGGCATAACTGTCGACCATGTCGCGCAGTGTTTCATCGCCGACCCGACCGCGCATTTGCACAAGGCCCTCAGGGCTACGGGTGGCTGAAAACTCGATGGGCTCATTTGCTCCATCGGTTTCTGGTTCCGGCAGAACAGCGTGCAGGGCAAAGACCTCGGGCAGGGCGTTTTCCAATTCGCCCACCACGCGATCAAACACGTTCGGATTTGTGCCTTGCGCAGCGATAAGGGTCATATCTGCGTCCGATATAGTCAATGACCCTTGACCGATTTCAGCCAATGCCTTGATTCCCAGCGAAGCCGCCTCGGGCCAGCGCGGCGTAGGGACGCCCAGGCCAATGGTACAGCTGAAAGGGGCGGTTAAACCTGCGGACTGAGCCGCCGCCATGATTTGATCGCGGGCTTTTTCGTCCTGGGCCGAACACGCATCGAACTGCCCGCCATCAGTACCGATGAGATAGCGCAGCGTGAAGGGTGTGATCACCGGACGCGGGGCCGAGATCGACAGGCCGATCCGCAAGCTGGGCGGGGCAGCGCGGGTCAGCGCCTGCTCCAGCCGTTCTTTTTCGGCCTGACTGTCGGCAATCGCAGTCACTCGGACCAGCCCCGGGCTGGCCGAGATTTTGGCACGCGGCAGTCGGGAAAGCGCGCTGATGGCAAAGCTGATAGCATCGTCCCAGCCATCTGGCTTGGGATAGTCCGCGGTTTCCATCAGATCCGACACCGCCACGGTCGGGTCCAGATCGTTTAACCTCTCGACAAGTTCCTCCCGATCCTCGCTAGCCGGGATCAGGCCGATGATCGAGATGCCGCTGTCATTGCGCAGGATCTCAGTCGAAAAGCGAGGCGCGGCCAGAGCAGTGGTCAGGGTGACATCCATCTCGTCGATGACGCGCGAGGTATCGACCTCGGTGCCTGCGGCGGTCAGAGCGTTAAAGCGTTTGGCCTCGTCCGGTGCGGTCCCGGTCAGAACAACGCGCAACCCGTCGGATTGCACTTCGGCCCAATCGTGGCCGTTCAGGTCCAGCGCGCGGCGCACCGCAAATTCCGACGTTTCCTCGATCTTTGTGACGGCAAAACTGGCCGCCAACAGTGAAAGCCCTGCAGACACAACAAAGATCAGGGAAACAGACAGAACATAGGGCAGACGCATGTGCGGGCTTTGAACTCCTCGGGCGTTTGGCGAACTCTTACAGACCCCGGCCAGCAGGTGCAATCAGAGCAACAGTGCAACGCAGAGGAAGATCAGCGGAATAAGGCCGGTGTCCCGGTTGGAATGGAACAGTTGCAGCAGCTTGCCATTGTCTTCGATATCCAGCCCACGCAACTGCCACATCATGTGCCAGCCCATGGCCCAGGGGCCGCCAAGCGCAATGACCAGTGCCAGAATAGATGCCTGGGGTACCATGGCGTCGACAATCGACAGCCCCATCAGGGCCACCGTTGCAACCAGAAAGTACTTGAGCCAATTGGCGGTATCGGTGCCAAACAGGCGTGCCGTGGATTTGATACCGACAAGCTCGTCATCTTCCGCATCCTGATGCGCGTAGATGGTGTCATAAAACAACGTCCACGCAATCCCCGCCAGATAGAGCGTGATTGCGGGCCACCCCACGCTGCCGGTGTGGGCTGCCCAAGCCAGCAAAGCGCCCCAGTTGAATGCAAGGCCCAGAAACACCTGTGGCCACCATGTGAAGCGTTTGGCAAAAGGATAGATCGTCACGGGCAACAGCGACAGAACGCCCATCGCTATGGCGGCTTGGTTGAAGCTGAGCAGGATGCCCAGAGCCAGCACACATTGCAGGATCATCCAGATCACAGCTTGCCGAACGGTGACCTGCCCGGATGGCAGAGGGCGCGACCGCGTGCGTTCCACTTGCGCGTCGAACTCGCGATCCGTGATGTCATTCCAGGTGCAGCCCGCACCGCGCATCAGGAAGGCACCCAGTGCACAACCGATGGCGATCCACAAATCTTCTAGCCTGGGTTGCCCGTCATGCAGAATTGCGAGCGCCAAACCCCACCAACAGGGAATCAGCAGCAGCCATGTACCGATAGGTCGGTCCGCGCGGCTGAGGCGCAGATACGGGCGGGTGAAGTCCGGGGCATATGTGTCTACCCAGTTCCCGCTTACGGCATCAGCGACCTGACCATCTGGTGTTGGGGCATTGCCTTGCATATGTAAGGCCTCATGAGTGCGAAGATCAGACTGTATGTAGATCAGCCTTTGGGTCAGGGGCAATCCGTTGAATTGACGCGCGAGCAGGCCCATTACCTGTTCGGTGTCATGCGCCTGTCGGTGGGTGGGTCTGTCGCCCTGTTCAATGGCGAGGATGGCGAGTGGCTGGCCGAGGTGGCCGAGGCCGGAAAACGCGGCGGTGTTCTGAGCTGTGTGGAGCAGACCAAACCGCTGCAGTTGCCCCCTGATTTGTGGCTTCTTTTTGCACCGATCAAAAAGGCGCGCACGGATTTCATTGTGGAAAAAGCAACCGAGATGGGGGCTGCGCGGGTTCTGCCGGTGCAGACAGAATTCACCAATTCCGAACGTATTCGGCAAGATCGCCTGCAAGCCCATGCGGTTGAGGCTGCCGAGCAATGTGGCGGAACCTTCGTACCCGAGGTCGCCGAGTTGAAGCGGTTGGACCGGGTGCTGGACACATGGCCTGAGGGGCGGAACCTGATGTTTTGTGATGAGGCCGAGGCTGGCTCGGCCCTTCGATTGGCCGCCAATGAGAAAGGCCAGCCCTGGGCTATTCTCATCGGTCCCGAGGGCGGGTTTTCTGGCAAAGAGCGCGCGCGTTTGGCGGCATTGCCTTTTGCGCATGTGGTCAGCCTAGGGCCGCGTATCCTGCGCGCCGATACGGCTGCTGTGGCCGCGCTGACGGTTTGGCAACAGGCGCTAGGGGATTGGAGCTAGGTTAAGACAATGAATGCGCAATATCGAGATTGGCTTGTTGCGGAGGGTTATGCAGAAAACACCTGTACCGCTCAGATTTACCGAGTCCAAAAAGTTGAAGAACACTATGGTTCGTTGGACGAAGCTTCTGATCTTGGGAAACTACAAGATGTACTGGCGAGCCTGAACTATTCCACGTCGGACGAGCGCAGCGGCAAAGAGAACCCCTCGCGGATTCCGATAAATGGAAACCTGCGAAATGGGTTGCAGTCTTACAAGAACGCGGTTCAGCGCTACGCACGATTTTTGCGTGAAGACGAACCCAGAAGTGGATTGATGGCCACGAGCGATAGAATTGAAACCAAGGGGCAGACAAAGCCAGAGAGGCAGCGGTTTGCGCTTGAGAGAGATATGCAAACTGCAATTCGGCAAGAAATCTCTTTATTGGATGCCGGACTCGAAATTGTGGATGACGGAGCTGAACGGGCAGTTACCTCGGGCTTTATTGATATTCTATGCCGCGACGCGGAAAGCAGCTTGGTGGTCGTGGAACTGAAAGCCGGTAAAACGGATTCGAAGGTTGTCGCTCAAATACTGGGTTACATGGGTGATTTGGTGGAGGAGGGCGAAGAAGCCATCAGAGGGATTATCGTCGCTCACGACTTCGACACCCGCACAATTTCGGCATCAATGGCCGTCCCTAACCTCAAGTTGGTTCGCTACTCGGTCTCGTTTACGTTCGAGGCTTTGTCATGAGCTTTATCCGGCCCGAAGCAAAACTGGCCCTATGGCGCTGGCGCGAAGTGCTGATCGCTGTGTTTGTTCTGATCCTCGGCCTCAGCTGGATCAACGGACCGGGCGGTTTGTTGGGATGGCTTGGATGGGTGCTGGTTGTGGTCGCCAGCGCCTTGGCTGTGATCGGGATTCAGCGTGCCCGGTTCCGCACGGGATCGGGCGGGCAGGGCATTGTGACGGTGGACGAGGGCCAAATAACCTATTTCGGCCCGCTGGACGGTGGCATGGTTGCCACGCGTGAGATTGAGAGGCTGGCGCTTGATCCCACGTCGGCCCCGGCGCATTGGGTTTTGGACCAACCAGGGCAACCGGCGCTTCACATTCCTGTGAATGCGGAAGGGGCCGAGGCGCTGTTCGATGTTTTCTCGGCCCTGCCGGGGTTGAAAACCGAGCAAATGCTGACGGAATTGAACGGCCGCTCGTCGCATCCGGTGGTGATTTGGGAGCGCACGCCCTCACGCCCTGCGCATCTTCGGTTGCATTGACACTGGCGCTAATTGCGCCCACGACTGACCGTCAAGACAGACACATCAGGATCGGAGCACAGGTCTCATGTCCATCCCTCAGTCCGGCGGCGGTCCCATCGAACGCCACGAGCAACTGGCCGAATATCTGGAATCGGGTTGCAAGCCCAAGGAAGATTGGCGCATCGGGACCGAGCACGAGAAGTTCGGCTATTGCAAAGACACGCTTAAGCCGCTGCCGTTTGAAGGCAAACGCTCGATCGTGGCGGTGTTGGAGGGGCTGCGGGATCGCCATGGCTGGGGCGAGGTACGTGAAGGCGGCAAGCTGATCGGTTTGGAAAAAGACGGGGCCAATGTCAGCCTCGAACCCGGCGGTGCGCTGGAACTATCAGGCGCTCCGCTCGAGACGATCCACGAGACCTGCGATGAGGTGAATACTCACCTGCGTGAGGTGAAGGACATCGCCGATGAGATCGGCGTGGGCTTCATAGGTCTGGGCGCGGCTCCGATCTGGACCCATGATGAGATGCCATTGATGCCCAAGGGGCGCTATCGGCTGATGAACGATTACATGGAAGAAGTCGGCACCATGGGCCGCGCCATGATGCGCCGGACCTGCACGGTTCAGGTCAATATCGATTTTGGCTCCGAGGCCGACATGGTTCAGAAGCTGCGCGTCGCGCTGGCCCTGCAGCCGGTGGCGACGGCGCTGTTTGCCAATTCTCCGTTCTTCGAAGGCAAGCCCAATGGCCAGAAAAGCTGGCGTAGCCATATCTGGCGGCATCTGGATGATGCGCGTACCGGTATGTTGCCCTTTGTGTTCGAAGATGGGTTCGGTTTTGAACGCTATGTGCAATACGCGCTGGACGTGCCGATGTATTTTGTCTACCGCAACGGCGAATACATCAACGCCTTGGGGCAATCCTTCCGGGATTTCCTGAAAGGCGAATTGCCCGCTTTGCCCGGTGAAACACCAACCTTGTCGGATTGGGCCGATCATCTGACCACCGCCTTCCCAGAGGCGCGGATCAAGAAATTCATGGAAATGCGCGGGGCCGATGGTGGCCCGTGGCGCAGGCTGTGTGCATTGCCTGCGTTCTGGGTTGGCCTGACCTACGACCAAGGCGCGCTGGATGCCGCCTGGGATCTGGTCAAGCGCTGGGATGCTGAAACGCGCGAGGAATTGCGGGTTCAAGCCGCCGTCCAAGGCCTGCAAGCGCAAGTTGGCGACATCAACATGCACGATCTGGCGCGCGAGGTTGTGGCGATCTCAGAAGCCGGGCTCAAATCCCGCGCCCGTCCGGGTGCCGGGGGTCTTGTGCCAGATGAGACGCATTTCCTGAATGCGCTGAAGGAAAGCATCGAAACCGGCAAGGTGCCTGCTGATGAGTTGCTGGAACACTACAATGGTGACTGGAACGGCGATCTGACGCGGATTTATCCCGAATACAGCTACTGAATAGGCCATTTTCCGGTTAACATTCGGTTTGCCAGTGTCTTCCTCTCGGATTGAATACGGTCTGGGATGACGGATATTGTCGCGTGTCTGTATCGGAGGGTGATGTTTGGCCCGTATCAGCGAACTCCACTATTCCAACGCCTATGCCGCAAGCTCGGGCGTCAGCGAATTTTTGGAAGTGTCGATTGGTGCCTCCGAAGACCCGGCCAATTTCACTGTGTCCTTTTATCAGGCCAATGGTCAGGTCGGGATTGAAATCCCGCTCACCAGTGTTCCAACGGCGCAAGTGACCGTCGACACCGACAACAATGAGGTTGTCTATGTAATCTCAGCGGATGACTTCCCGATCCTGCTCACTGATCCAAACGGTGGCGGCTCGACAAACTACGAAGCGTACGCCCTAACCAACACAGCCACAGGAGAGGTGATCGACTTTTACGATATTGGTGGCGGCACGACGAATATCGTTGCTCAGAATGGGCTTGCAGCGGGGGAAACCTCGGTCAATCTGCCCGTGCTGGTCGGCCCGAACCAAACCACGACATCGCTGCAGTTCAATCGACCAGACACCAATACGCTGGTTTATGCCCCTGTAAGCCCCGGGGACAGCGGCGCCGCCTGCTTCACCGCCGGGACGATGGTGGATACATCGGATGGGGCGCGACGGATCGAAACGCTGCAACCGGGCGACTCTGTCAGCACGTTGGACAATGGCCTGCAACCGGTGCGTTGGGTTGGCCAGCGTACCGTGCCCGGGCGTGGTCGGTTCGCGCCGATCCAGATTTGCGCAGGCACGCTGGGGGCAAAAACGGATGTGCTGGTCTCGCCGCAGCACCGCATTTTGATATCCGGCTGGCAGGCAGAACTGATGTTCGGTGAAGCCGAGATACTGGTGCCCGCCATATCGCTGGTCAACGGAACCACCGTGATCCAGGCGCCGAGCGACAGCGTCACCTATGTTCACCTGCTGTTTGATCACCACCAATTGCTCAGCACCGCGGGTCTTGTCTCGGAAAGCTTTTTCCCTGGTCGCCAAGGTCTGGCTGGGCTGGCACCGGAAACTGCCGAAGAACTGTTTACCTTGTTCCCGGAACTCCGGCGCTCACCTGCATCTTACGGCAAGGTTACCCGACCTGTTTGGCAAGGCAAAGCCGTGGCATTGTTGCGCTCGGTCTGATTGCGCCACGCGCCCCCTCTTGCTTTCGCGGGCTGCTGTGATAGCAGGTCTTCAACAGCAATCAGGGCCAAGTTCGGGAAGCGTCATGGACGATCTAAAGACAAAATATCTGGGTCAGATCGCCGAGGCGGGCGACGAAAACGCGCTTGAGGCGATCCGTGTCGCTGCCGTGGGTAAAAAGGGCGAGGTCGCGTTGAAGATGCGCGAGCTGGGCAAGATGACACCCGAGGAACGTCAGGTCGCAGGCCCGGCGCTCAATGCCCTGAAGGATGAGATCAACTCGGCGCTTGCCGCCAAAAAGGCTGCGCTGGCAGATGCGGCACTGGACGAGCGTCTGCGCACCGAATGGCTGGATGTCACCCTACCGACCCGCGCGCGCCGTCAGGGCTCGATCCACCCGGTCAGCCAGGCAACCGAGGAACTGACCGCGATCTTTGCCGAACTTGGCTTCTCGGTGGCTGAAGGGCCGCGGATTGAGACCGACTGGCACAACTTTGATGCGCTGAACATCCCCGGTCACCACCCTGCGCGGGCTGAGATGGACACGTTCTACATGCACCGTGCTGAGGGCGACAATCGCCCGCCGCATGTGCTGCGGACGCATACGTCTCCGGTACAGATCCGCTCGATGGAGCTGCAGGGCGCGCCGATCCGCGTGATCTGTCCGGGCGGTGTCTACCGCGCTGACTATGACCAGACCCACACTCCGATGTTCCATCAGGTTGAAGGGTTGGCCATCGACAAAGACATCTCGATGGCGAACCTGAAATGGGTTTTGGAAGAGTTCGTGAAGGCCTTCTTCGAAGTCGACGATGTCGAACTGCGCTTCCGCGCCTCGCACTTCCCCTTCACCGAGCCGTCGGCCGAGGTCGATATCCGCTGTTCCTGGGACAATGGCCAGCTGAAGATCGGTGAGGGCGACGACTGGATGGAGATTCTGGGTTCCGGCATGGTCCACCCCAAGGTGATCGCCGCGGGCAACATCGACCCCGAGGTCTATCAGGGCTTTGCCTTCGGGATCGGGATCGACCGTCTGGCCATGTTGAAATACGGGATCCCTGATCTGCGGGCGTTCTTTGATAGCGACCTGCGCTGGCTGCGGCACTACGGGTTCGCGGCGTTGGATATGCCGAACCTACATGGTGGTTTGTCGCGGTGAATATAGAGGCGCTGCTCCTAGCGTTTCTTACTTTTTGGCTGGGTGTTGTTGCGTACTTGGTTCAAAAGCACTTTGACCGCCGCGAACAAATCAGAGCGCGGCACTTTGATATCTATATCGAAATGCTCGAAGCAATCTGCGAGTTGGCGAATGCGCACAATCGTGGAGGCGCCGGAAAGGACGATGCTCTTTCGCGCTATGCAATGGCAAAGATGAAGTTCGCAGTCGTGGCTTCAGACAAGACCATGAAAAAGTTTGTTGCTTTTGATCAGCGAATTTCGTCTGCAGCCAAGGTTACTCATGAGGAATTTGATGATCTGCTTTCAAAGTTGATGAAAGAGATCCGAAAAGAAAACCTTGGTGAGACAGTTATCACTAATGAAGAACTGATAACTGTTACGCCATATGGTCGTTCACTGCTGGATGAATAGCTCACACTGAAAAGCGCGGAGCAAAGGCCGATAGGCCGCCGCGCCATCGCCAGACCGCCCGCACGGGCTGGCGATTTGGCTGCCACCAGCGCACCACTCGAAAGGTGCACGGATTTGGCCAGCATAAAGTGTCCACCACAAACCAAGGATCGCCACCCCACGGTCTGGCGATGGCGCGGCTTGTTACAGGTTCCCACAGGGTTGTGACGTGACTTAGCGCTCAGGCTGAGTAGGGTCGGGCCCATGATCTATCGACTGCTTTTCCTTCTGCTGACCGCTTCACCCGCCTTTGCCATGGGGCCGTGGAACACCGAATGCCACGGCGATACCGCCTGTCAGGTTGGCGACCGCTCGTACCACGTGCTGGAGCCAGAGGGGTGGGACGGCGAGACGCCTCTGCCGGTGCTTCTGCATTTCCACGGTTGGGCGCGGCAGGGGACCGTGGTGGTGAACCACGAACGCATTGCCGGGGCGACCAATCTACGGGGCGTGCTGCTGGTCGCCCCCAACGGGTTGGGCAAAACCTGGAACTTCTGGTCGGCGGATACGCGGGACGTGCCCTTTGCCGACCGGGTGCTGGAGGATGTGGCCAAACACTATCCGATTGACCGCGACCGCATCTATGTCTCGGGCTATTCCTATGGCGGCGCGATGGCGTGGCGCTATGTGTGCCAGTCGGGCGATGACATCGCCGCCTTGCTGGCCGTGGCCGGTTCAATTCAGCAGACCGAAACCTGCCCAGAGGCCCCGGTCGAGGCGCGCCATGTGCATGGCCTGCGCGATAAAGTGATGGATTTTCCCTATGGCGCAAACGGCGACACGACCTATCCGGTGGCCCTGTGGCGCGCGGCTTATGATTGCCATGATGCAACCCCGCGCGGGGATTGGAGTGTCGAGCCGTTCCTGACGCTTAGCCGCATGGAATGGACCGATTGCGCGCAGGGGCAGGTGGTGCTGGACACCCATCCCGGCGGGCATTTCATCCCCCACGGTTGGATCGGGCGGCAATTGGACGAGCTTTTGGGACGCACCCCGACCTATCCATGACGCGCAGCGCTTGCACCCCGGCCCATTCTTTGCCATTGCCTGTGCCAAACGGATGTTTGCCCAAGAAGGCCGCTTGCAATGAAATTCACTCTGTCCTGGTTGAAAGACCACCTCGATACGGATGCGTCGGTTGATGAGATCGCCGAGGCGCTGACCGATCTTGGCCTTGAGGTCGAAGAGATCGTGAACCCGGCGGACCGGTTGAAGGGCTTTACGCTGGGCCATGTGAAGCACGCGGAAAAGCATCCCGACGCTGACAAGCTGCGCGTTTGCAAGGTCGACACCGACGAGGGCGAGCTGCAGATCATCTGTGGCGCTCCAAATGCGCGCGAAGGCATCACGGTCGTGGTCTGCAAACCGGGCATGTATATCCCCGGTCTGGATATCACCATCAATGTTGGCAAGATCCGCGGCGTCGAAAGCTTTGGCATGATGGCCTCGGAACGCGAGCTGGAGCTGTCGGATGAACATGATGGCATCATCGAGCTGCCCTCGGGCGAGGTTGGCGATGCGTTTGTCGACTGGCTGGCCGAGAATGACCCGTCGAAGATCGACCCGATGATCGAGATTGCGATCACCCCGAACCGCCCCGATGCGCTGGGCGTTGCGGGCATTGCGCGTGATCTGGCAGCGCGCGGTCTGGGGACTTTGAAGATACGCGACTACGTTCCGGTGCCCGGTGATTTTGAAAGCCCGATCAAGGTGACCATTGATGAGGACACGCTGGACGGTGCGCCGCATTTCACGGGACGACTGATCAAAGGTGTGAGGAACGGCCCAAGCCCGCAATGGCTGCAGGATCAACTGAAGGCGATTGGCCTGCGTCCGATCTCGGCCCTGGTCGACATCACCAACTACATGACCTTCGACCACAACCGCCCGCTGCATGTGTTCGATGCGGACAAGGTACAGGGAAACCTGCGGGTTCACCGCGCCAAGGGGGGCGAGACACTGGTCGCGCTGGATGAGAAGGAATACACGCTGCAACCTGGCATGATGGTAATCTCGGACGACAATGGCCCGGAATCGATTGCTGGCATCATGGGCGGGGAAGAGACTGGCTGTACTGAGGAGACAGTGAATGTCTTCCTCGAAAGCGCATTTTGGGATCATGTGCAGATTGCCCTGACGGGTCGTGCGCTCAAGATTAACTCGGATGCACGGTATCGGTTCGAACGCGGCGTTGATCCGGAATACACGCTTGAAGGGCTGGAACATGCGACCCAGATGATCCTGGATATCTGTGGTGGCGAAGCGTCCAAGGTGGTTGAGGCTGGCAAAGCGCCGAACCATGCGCGTGCCTACAAGCTGGATTCGGAACGTGTGCAGTCTCTGGTTGGCATGGATATTCCTGAAAGCGATCAGCGCCAGACCCTGACGCGCCTGGGCTTCCGCCTCGAAGGTGAAATGGCCCATGTGCCCAGCTGGCGCCCTGATGTCATGGGTGAGGCTGACCTGGTGGAAGAGGTCGCGCGGATTGCTTCGCTGACCAAGTTGCAGGGCAAACCATTGCCACGCGTGACCGATGGCATCCCGAAGCCGGTGATGACCCCGACACAGCGCCGCCAATCGATGGCGCGGCGCACCTGCGCTGCACTGGGTTACAATGAATGTGTTACCTACACTTTCATTGATCAGGATGCAGCGGCTTTGTTCGGAGGCGGGGATGCGGCGACCCAGCTTGAGAACCCCATCTCGTCCGAGATGAGCCACATGCGCCCGGATCTACTGCCCGGATTGCTTCAGGCCGCGGCCCGCAATCAGGCGCGCGGCTATACGGATGTGGCCCTGTTTGAGGTTGGTCCGGTGTTCCATGACGGAGAGCCGGGGGAACAGCAAACGCAGATCACCGGCCTTTTGGTTGGCCGTTCGGCCCCAAAGGACGTACATGGCGCGTCCCGCCCGGTTGATCTGTTTGATGTCAAAGCGGATGCTGAGGCTGTTCTGGCAGCCATCGGCGCGCCCGCTAAGGTTCAGATCCTGCGTGATGGAGATGCTTGGTGGCATCCGGGCCGTCATGGAAAGATTTGCCTAGGTCCGAAAAAGGTGCTGGGCGTGTTTGGTGAATTGCATCCACGCATCCTGCAGTCGATGGATATCAAGGGCCCGGCGATGGCCTTTACCATTTGGCCGGATCAGGTGCCTCTGCCCCGTAAATCCGGCGCGACCCGCGCGGCTTTGGAGCTGCGTGATTTGCAGGCGGTCGAGCGTGACTTTGCCTTTGTCGTCGATGAAGGTGTCGAGGCGCTGACGCTGGTCAACGCCGCTGCGGGAGCCGACAAAGCGTTGATCGAGGATGTGCGCGTCTTTGATGAATTTATCGGGGGCAGCCTGGGTGAAGGCAAGAAATCCCTGGCCATCACCGTGCGCCTGCAACCAACCGATGCGACGCTTAAAGAAAAAGATATCGAGGCGGTGGCCGAGAAGATCATCGCCAAGGTTTCCAAAGCGACGGGCGGTGTCCTACGCGGGTAGTCGCAGCAATATACACTTTGCAGAGCGCGCCTTTTGGCGCGCTTTTCAGTTTGAGAAGAACTTGGTCAGCACATCAAAGACCAACCGGATGCGCCGACTGGTGTGCAGCTCGCGATGCGCGACCAACCAGATTGGAAATTCAAAGGGGTCCATATCTGGCAGAACCCGCTCCATCTCCGTAGCCGCATCCCCAACATTCTGCGACATGGGGGCGATGCCGAAGCCATGTTTGGCATATTCCCAAGCAACAACGCCATTTTGTGAACCGAGCCTGAAATTATCTTCCGTCAGGTGAATGCCAAGTGGCGCCAGATAAGCGATCATCTGATGGGCGTCGCCGAAGCTAATGAAGTCGTGGTTGGGCAAATCGCTTTTGGATTCAGGGTGCCCCATGCGGTTCAAATACGCGGAAGACGCATAAAAGTGGCCGGGCGCTTGCTGCACCAGTTTGGCGATAAGATCTGGTTGTTCAGGTCGCACATGGCGGATTGCGATATCGGCTTCGCGCCGCATCAGGTCGCTCACATCGTTCGAAGCGATCACTTCTATGCGCAGACGTGGAGCTTGTGCCTGAACCTCGCGTAGCAAATCCGGCAGAATGTGCGCTGACATGACATCGCTCGCGGTGATCCGAACACGCCCCTCGATCGATTGCGCTTGACCAGATGCCGTCAAGGCGATCCGATTGGCAGCTTCGCCCATAGCGCGGGCGTGTTCCAGGATCTCCAAACCAGCTTGCGTAATTTCTAACGCGCGGCCCACGCGCTCGAACAGCAAAACGCCCAAATCGGCCTCAAGCGCAGCGATCTGGCGGCTAAGGGTTGGTTGACTCTGTCCCAGATGCCTTGCCGCTGCTGAAAGCGATCCGCTATCCGCGGTCGCCAGAAAGGCGCGCATGTGATTCCAATCAAATTCATCGATACTGGCCATACAAATATGTATAAGTGCTCTGCGATCTTCCGCAATTCCTATTCAATATCCGCATGAGTAGATAGGCCGCAAAGGAGATTTACCATGAAGACTGGTGCAAAGTTTTGGGATGGCATTGCGGCGAAATACGCGCGTAGCCCAATCCGTGACATGGAGTCGTATGAATACACTCTGGGACGGACCCGGTCCTATCTGACCCAACAGCACAACGTTCTTGAGCTTGGCTGCGGAACCGGCTCAACCGCGCTGCTGCTTGCATCGTCAGTCGCGCATATCACGGCCAGCGATTTCTCTGACGCGATGCTGGATATTGGCCGGGATAAGGCGAAAAAAGAAGGGGTCGACAATATCTCGTTCACGCCTATCGACATCACCTTGCCAGACGATGAACAGTCCTTTGATGTCATTCTTGGCTTCAACGTGTTTCATCTTGTGCCGGATATTGAAAAGGCCTTTGCGGACATCTATGAACGTCTGCCCTCGGGCGGGTTGTTCATATCCAAAACACCTTGCCTTACCGAGGGAAGTTTGGGTTTTAAATTCGGACTGATGAAACTCATGCTGCCTGTGATGCAGCTGTTTGGCAAAGCGCCCTATGTGAACCTGTTCGACGTAAAAACGCTTGAAGCTGCGATCACAGATGCTGGCTTTGAAATTGTCGAAAGCGGGAACTATCCGGCAAAGCCCCCGTCTCGGTATCTGGTGGCGCAAAAGAAATAGCAATCCTGGGCGGTTTCTTCGGCTTACGCATTGGGCTTTGCGTGATTGCCGCTTAAGTAGGGTCCAAACTGTTTTGGAGGAAACCATGGGCCTGAACGTCTATCTATCTGGGGAAATTCACACCGATTGGCGCGAACAAATCATCGATGGTGCACAGGGGCTGGATGTTTCATTCAACAGCCCGGTCACCGATCATGCCGCCAGTGACGATTGCGGCGTTGCCATTCTGGGTGCTGAGCCGAACAAGTATTGGCATGACCATAAGGGTGCGATGGTCAACGCGATCCGCACACGTAAGGGTATCGCTGACGCCGATGTAGTGGTTGTGCGATTTGGCGACAAATACAAACAGTGGAATGCAGCGTTTGACGCCGGATACGCAGCTGCATTGGGCAAATCGTTGATCGTGCTGCACGGGCCGGATCATCAGCACGCGCTGAAAGAGGTCGACGCCGCCGCACTTGCTGTAGCTGAGGAACCCGCTCAGGTGGTCGAAGTTCTGCGCTATGTGCTGACCGGTAAGCTGCCTGGCTAAGAAGATGGGCTTGTGACCGGTTCTTGGCCGCAAGCCCGATATCGGCAACGGGTACGGTGGGCCCTAGTCTCGCGCGGGTGTCACCAAGCCTTTTTGAACCGCAGGCCGTTCAAGGAAACGATCCAGATAGGCCACGACATTGGCGTGATCGTCCCAGTCGACCAAATCCTTCGCTTCGTAGAAGTCCAATCCGCGCAGCCAGGGGGCGATGGCCATGTCAGCGATCGAGTAGTCTCCGGCAACCCAATCCTGACCTTCAAGCTGCGTGTTCAGGACGTTCAGCAGGCGTTTGGCCTCGGCCACATAGCGTTCACGGGGACGAGGGTCTTCGATCTCGCGGCCTGCGAACTTGTGGAAAAAACCAAGCTGGCCAAACATCGGCCCAATGCCACCCATCTGAAACATCAGCCATTGGGTAATATGGTGTTTGTCGGATGCACTCTGCCCGATGAACTTGCCGGTCTTTTCGGCCAGATACAGCAGGATCGCGCCGCTTTCGAACAGGCCGATAGGTTCACCATCCGGACCGTTGGGATCAATGATCGCCGGAATCTTGTTGTTGGGGTTCAGTGACAGAAACTCGGGGCTTTTGACGTCGGCATCGGCCAGTGTGACCTTATGTGCCTCATAAGGAAGACCGGTTTCTTCCAACATGATCGATGCTTTGACCCCATTAGGGGTTGGGAAGGAATAGAGCTGAATGACCGATGGATCTTTGGCGGGCCATTTTTGGGTCACGGCGAAGGGGGCTAAAGCGGACATGGGCTCTCCTGAATGATCTGATTGGGGAAAAATAGGCACGCTTTCCCATAAAAAAATATGTTTTTGGGTGCAATTAGCGCACAATTACCCTGCGCCTATGCGCGAACAGGGGCGAAAAAACGCTTACAACAGGAAAGAGGGAACACATGATCCAGGAATTCAAAACGTTCATTGCCAAGGGCAATGTCATGGACATGGCTGTGGGTATTATTATCGGTGCCGCATTTACTGCAATCGTGACATCATTGGTCGGAGACCTGATCAATCCACTGATTGGTCTGTTCACGGGTGGAATTGACTTCACAAATAACTACGCCGTTCTTGCAGGTGACGTTGCCGAAGGAGCGAGCCTTGAAGCGGCGCGTGAAACAGGCGCTTCGGTGTTTGCTTATGGCGCGTTTATCATGGCGATCATCAACTTCCTGATCATCGCATGGGTTGTCTTCATGCTGGTACGGTCCGTGAACCGCGTTAAGGATGCGGCTGCCAAAGAAGAGGAAGCTGTTGAGGAGGCCCCAGCTGGTCCAAGCGAGCTGGATATCCTCATGGAAATCCGGGACGCTTTGAAGAAGTAAATCCGGAAGTTGGCAAGCATACGGGGCTCCGCATCGTTGTCGGTGCCCCTTCTAATTTGATCGAGAAGGAAACCTGACATGGATCAGACAGTCGATATGGCAAATCAAGCTGTGGATTTAGCGAGTGGCTATTTGCCGATCCTGTTGAGTGCGGGTAAGGCGTTGATTGTCCTGATCATCGGTTGGATCGTGGCCGGGATGGTGTCGGGCGTAGTGCGGCGTCGCATCAACAAAACGCCTCAGATCGATCCCACGCTTGGCAATTTTGCCGCCAGCGTTGTCAAATGGGTGATCTTGGCGATCGTCCTCGTGGCCGTTCTGGGGATCTTCGGGATCGAAGCCACAAGTATCGTTGCCATTCTGGGTGCCGCCTCGCTGGCGATTGGTCTTGCGCTGCAAGGGACGCTAAGCGATCTGGCGGCGGGCGTGATGCTGGTTGTGTTCCGCCCCTATAAGCTGGGTCAGTATGTGGATATCGGCGGAACGGCAGGAACGGTCAAAGACCTGAACCTGTTCACCACTGAGCTGGTGACGCCAGACAACGTACAGATCATAGTCCCGAACGGGCAGGCTTGGGGGTCGGTTATCACCAACTATTCCGCACATGAAACGCGGCGTGTCGATCTGGTGTTCGGAATTGACTACGGCGACAGCGCGGATGAGGCCATGAAGATCATTTTGGATGTCGCCAATGCGGATGCGCGCATCCACAAGGATCCAGAGCCTTGGGTGAGGGTCACAAATCTGGGTGACAGCTCGGTCGATCTAACTGCGCGTTTGTGGTGTGCTGCGGCGGACTACTGGGATGTGAAATTCGAGCTGACCAAGACCATCAAGGAAGCCTTCGACGCCAAGGGTGTCTCGATTCCTTATCCGCATTCGGTGGAAATTCAAAAGCAGGGCTAAAGGCTCCCGCCCGTCGATCGGGCATTCAAAATGCCCTTCTCCGGTTGGGCCCGGCGCCGCACTATCGTGCGGCGCTGCTTCGTTCTGCGACGGTTTATTTTAGTGTACCCGCGCCGCACCACGGGCGCGGTGCTACGCCCAACCTTTTAAAGCGACTTTTTCAGAAGGCGCTTTCAGGGGCGGGAGGATTACGCCTTTATCACCACGTTGGGCGAGACGACGTCGATGCCAAGCGCCTTGCCAACTGCGTAGTAGGTCAGTTGTCCGGCATGGACGTTCAGTCCCGCCAGCAGATGCGGATCATCCTGACAGGCCTGTTTCCAGCCTTTATCTGCCAATGACAACATGAACGGCATTGTTGCGTTGCCCAGTGCAATAGTCGAGGTGCGCGCTACAGCGCCCGGCATGTTGGCCACGCAGTAGTGCATTACCCCATCGACCTCATAGATCGGATCGGCATGGGTGGTCGCGCGAGAGGTTTCGAAACAACCGCCCTGATCGATGGCCACATCCACCAGCACCGCACCGGGTTTCATTGTCGACAGCTGCGCGCGTGAGACCAGCTTGGGGGCTGCTGCGCCGGGGATCAGAACCGCGCCGATGACCATATCGGCATCGCGGATCAACTCGGCAGTTGCACCGGCCGTTGAATACTGGTTCTTGAACTGGCCGCCAAACACATCGTCCAGATAGCGCAGGCGAGGCAGGGACCGATCCAGAACGGTTACATCTGCTCCCATGCCAGCGGCGATCTTCGCCGCATGGGTGCCAACCACGCCACCGCCGATCACGACGACCTTGGCCGGGCCAACCCCAGGCACGCCACCCATCAGCACACCGCGCCCGCCATTGGCCTTTTGCAAGGTCCATGACCCGACCTGAGGGGCCAGGCGCCCGGCAACTTCGGACATCGGGGCGAGCAGAGGCAGGCCACCATTGGCATCGGTTACGGTTTCATAGGCAATGGCCGTACAGCCCGATTCCAGCAGGTCATGGGTCTGAGCCGGGTCGGGGGCCAGATGCAGGTAGGTGAACAGCAACTGACCTTCGCGCAGCATCTTGCGCTCTCCGGCCTGGGGTTCTTTGACCTTCACGATCATGTCGGCGGTGGCGAACACCTCTTCTGCTGTGTCCAGAATGCGCGCGCCAGCTGCGATATAGGCGTCGTTGTCGAACCCCGCGCCGATCCCAGCACTGGTTTCGATAAGCACCTCATGCCCACGTGAGACCGCTTCCTGAGCTGCATTCGGTGTCATGCCAACGCGGAATTCCTGTGGTTTTATTTCTTTTGGGCACCCGATTTTCATGTGACCCTCCTCCGTTCATAAGCTGCCTAAATTATGTGCATTACGTGGCGCAATTTCTGTGAAACAATGCCTGCTATTGGGCTTTCTTTTGAAAGAATCCAGCGAAAGATACTGAATCAACGCAATGGATATGCGCAAATGAGCTTGGATACGACTGATCGTAAGATTCTGGCCGCCCTGCAAAAGAATGGTCGGGTTTCGAATGCGGACCTGTCCGAAAAGGTGAACCTTTCACCCTCGGCCTGCCATCGCCGGGTCCAACGGCTAGAGTTGGAGGGCTATATACGAAACTACGTGGCCTTGCTGGACGCGCGGAAGATGAATGTTCCCACAACCGTGTTTGTTGAGATCACCTTGCAAGGTCAAGCCGAAGAGGTTCTGGATGCATTCGAAAAGGCGGTGGCCCGCATTCCGGATGTGTTGGAATGCCACCTGATGGCGGGGACGGCAGATTACCTTCTGAAAGTCGTGGCCGAAAACACCGAAGATTTCGCCCGCATTCACCGCCAATATCTCTCGCGCCTGCCGGGCGTGGCGCAGATGCAAAGCTCGTTTGCCTTGCGGACGGTGTTCAAGACCACGGCCTTGCCGGTCTGATCAGGCCGGCACAGGATAGGTGAAATAGGCGAGGTGGACAAAGTTGAAGGCAAAGTGCATCGCAATCGGCACCCAAAGCCGCCCGGTCGCGGCATAGGCCAGCCCCAGACCCAAGCCCAGCACCGTGGCAAAGATCACGAGTGCTGGACCACCGCCGAAATGCGCCAAACCGAACAACAGGCTGGCTGCGACAACGCCACCAATAGGATCAAGTTTCGAACTGAACAGAGATTGTAGGTAGCCGCGAAAAAAGGCCTCTTCCGCGAAACAGGTCAGAAACAAGTTTGAAACTGCAAAAACCAACCACCAAGGGGGAAGTTTAACTTCTGGCCGCAGCGCCCCGATTGAAACAGCTGCAAGAAAGATCAGTGGCAGTAGGGCAAGCCCGATGACGAGCCACGTGGCATTGGTTTTCTGACGCGCAAACAGCATGCTGGGCCAAGCCAATAGGACCGTAAAGAATACCATTGGTTTGTCGAGGTTCAGATACATTGTAAACGCGGCGCTGTTTTCACCGGCATGGACCTGATCCAAAACAAGCAGATTGTTGAATCCAGGAACCAGATGCGCGCCCAAGGTGAAACACCACAGGATTAGAAGCGTATGCCCGGCAACTGCCATCGCGCCGCTCAGGCGTGGCAGGGTCGCGGCCCCTAGCAACCCGATCGCAATCACTGCAATCGCCCATGGCGTGATCAGATTGGCAACTGAGCTGACGCTGATGAACAGAACCAGCAGCGCCAATGCCACGCCCATCCGTCCGCTCAGCGCGGTAATCTGGGCCGCGATCAGTATCAGCCAGGGCCAGATCATCGGAAGAAGGGTCAGCACATACGCCACGGTGGCCTCGACAGTTCGACTGGCTTAGTCATGGCGCGCAGCTTTCCCTGGTGCAAGCCTTTCCAGTTGCGGCAATTCTTACGGTTGTATCCCCCGCGCGAGCGGTTCAGAATTACACGTAATGTCTTTACTTAGCAGCGGTCACCTCATCGGCGCCTGTAGTAAGATCAACTTATCCGATGACATCAGGCGGTTACACAGGCGCATTACTGTCCGCACCCGGTGAATGAAGAAGGAACAGACTTTGGCGTATGAAAACAATGACTCTCCCAAAGACTGGCTAGAGGCCGAGCTGGAAGACACGCTGGACGAAGACTTTGAGATCGAGTTCAGCGAACCCATGCTGTCGATGGAAGTGCGCAAGATCTACAAGGATCAGCATCCCGACATGCTGGATCGCAAGGTCTATTTCCGCAACCTGCTGCGCCTGCAGGCCGAGCTGATCAAGGTTCAGGATTGGGTGCAGCATACCGGGGCCAAAGTGTGCATCCTGTTCGAAGGTCGCGACAGTGCGGGCAAGGGGGGCGTGATCAAACGGATCACCCAACGCTTGAACCCTCGGGTCGCGCGTGTGGTGGCGCTGCCTGCACCCAGCCGCCGGGAACAGAGCCAGTGGTATTTCCAGCGCTATGTCCCGCATTTGCCTGCGGCGGGTGAAATCGTGTTCTTCGACCGGTCCTGGTACAACCGGGCAGGGGTTGAACGCGTCATGGGCTTTGCGACCGAGGATCAGGTCGAACAGTTCTTTCAGGACGTTCCCGAATTTGAACGGATGTTGGTTCGGTCCGGGATCATCTTGCTGAAATACTGGTTCTCGATCACCGATGAAGAACAACAGTTGCGATTCCTCATGCGGATTCACGATCCGATGAAACAGTGGAAACTGTCTCCGATGGATCTGGAATCCCGTATTCGCTGGGAATCCTACACCAAGGCCAAAGAGGACATGTTGTTTCGGACGAATATCTCTGAGGCGCCGTGGTACATTGTCGAGGGCAATGACAAAAAGCGCGAACGCCTGAACTGTATCGAGCATCTGCTGACCAAGATCCCCTATACAGACGTGCCGCAGGAGCGGGTCGATCTACCTGATCGTAGGTATAACCCTGATTACGAACGTCGCATTCTACCCGACGAGCTGTACGTTCCGAAAATCTACTAGGCGGAACGGGTCTCTGGCCCCAAAAAGCAGGGCGCGATGTCGCGCGCCCTGCCCAAGTGCCAGCCGCTAGGCGACGTCCATCATGCATTCGCCACCCATTGGGGTGAAGATCAGCATGTCATCATCGTCGGTGAAGCCCGCGACGGGTTCTTCTGTCGGCGGCGTTCCACCATCGCCTGCTTCCGAGATCAGGATCAGACCGTCATCCATTGGTACATCACCGCCGGGTTGCGCGACGGGTAGTTCGATGTCGATCCAGTCGAAATCATCGACCAGTGCCAGCACTTCGTTCAGGAATTCTTCCAGCGCCGCAACAAAGGCTTCGATATCAAAACCATTCTCAGCCGTTGGTTCAGGCGTTTCTGGCTCTTCAGGCGCCTCTGGTTCTTCCGGAGTCTCAGGTTCCACAGGTTCTTCGGGTTCCTCTGGCGTTTCGGGTTCCATGGGAGTCTCTGGTTCCTCTGGCGCTTCCGGCTCCGCAGGCGTTTCCGGTTCTTCCGGAGTTCCAGGTTCAGTTGGTGTCTCTGGTTCTTCTGGAACTTCCGGCGTCTGAGGTTCTTCGGGTGTCTCAGGCTCTTCCGGTGTTTCGGGCTCTTCGGGCATCGGCGTAGGGGTTGGGGTGGTGCCTGTATCCAGGTCCACCGTACCACCGGTTGCACCAAAGTTCTGCGTGACCATCACGGCATCAAAACCCTGCATATCGCCTGTTTCGATCCCGATCCCGATATAGTCGAAGTTCGGATTCAGGATATTGGCGCGGTGGCCCGGGCTGTTCATCAGGTTCTGATGCAGCTGAGCGACGTCGTCGCTGATGCCCGGCGCGCCGCGCTCAGATTGCCAGGCGATGTTTTCGCCCGTGCGCCAGCTGCCCGATAGATCAAACCCCGCAGCCTGCATCCGTTGCGTTGCGCTGGACCCGCCTGCGCCTGTATGGCTGAAAATATCGCGGTCCAGCATCCAGGTGCTGTGATCTTCAGAAGATTCGTTCAGGTTGGTTTCCAATTGCAGTGGGTTCAGCCCGCGGGATGTTCGCTCTTCATTGATAAGTGCGAGCATTTCGCGCTCGATTGTGCTTGCAGTCGACATAGTAGCCTCCGTTATTGATTTGGTGTCTGAGTAGACGAGAGGCTGATACAAAGACCTTTCCTGTGACGGATAGGTGGGCTGACCTGTCAGGAGAATTTGAGCATCGCAGTGCTACCGATGCGGGATTCGCTGCGCTGCAAAATGCCGGGCAAAATTCTGCCGGGGCCGAAATGGCAGCTTGCCGCACAGCATCACGCACGAGTCGGCAAGATCAAACCGGTCTTAGAAACGACAAACCCCCGGGCGGGGCCTCGGGGGTCGTCAAATAGTGTCATCCAAAGCTGGACGAGACGGGTTGCTGCTTAGAGCATACCTTCGCGCTGGGCTTTCTTGCGTGCCAGTTTACGGGCACGGCGGATCGCTTCAGCTTTCTCGCGCGCTTTTTTCTCGGACGGTTTCTCGAAATGTTGCTTCAGCTTCATTTCACGGAACACGCCTTCGCGCTGCAGCTTTTTCTTCAGGGCACGAAGCGCCTGATCGACGTTATTGTCGCGAACACTAACCTGCATGTGGTTGTCACCACCTTTCTAGATAGAGTTGCAAGGAAATTGCAGGAATTGGCCGTATAGCAAAGCCGTTCTATCTTGTCTAGTACTGGCCCCGAACACCGGAGAACCGCCATGACAGTGACCTATGAAGACGCAAAACAGCAGATGCTGGACGCGATGCTTGCCCATGTTCCGTTTGACGGATGGTCCGAAACCAGCTTTCGCGCCGCCGTTGCAGAATGCGAACTGGATGACGGTCTTGCCCGGGCGATTTGCCCGCGCGGCGCGGTTGATCTGGCGCTGGCCTATCATGCGCGTGGGGACCAGATGATGCTGGACCGGATCAAGTCTGAAGACCTCAGCGCGCTTAAGTTCCGCGAAAAGGTAGCCGCTGCTGTTCGGTTCCGGCTTGAGGCGGTCGAAGATAAGGAACTGGTCCGCCGGGGCATGACTTTGTTTGCCCTGCCAATGCATGCAGGTGACGGGGCCAAGGCTGTTTGGGGTACCTGCGATCTGATTTGGGATGCATTGGGTGACACGTCGGATGACGTAAACTGGTACACCAAGCGGGCGACGCTGTCGGGCGTCTATTCCTCGACCCTTTTGTTCTGGCTGGGGGACGATTCGCCTGATCACCAGAAGACGTGGGAGTTTCTGGACAGGCGCATTGGCGACGTGATGCAGTTTGAGAAGCTGAAGGCGCAGGTGAACAGCAACCCGTTGTTCAAACCGTTTCTGGCCGTTCCGAATTGGCTGGCGGGTCAGGTCAAGGCTCCGATGAAAATGCGAGCAGATTTGCCGGGCCTGCTGAACCCGCGCAAGTAGTCAAAGCTTGGCCTTTGCTCAGATGACAGCTAGGCATTGGGCAAAGGAGATTTGCCCATGACCCAGATGATGCGCGCTGTCGAAATCACGCAGCCCGGTGGTCCCGATGTTCTTAAGCTGACCGAACGACCGATGCCGACGGCGGAGGCCGGGCAGGTTGTTCTGAAAGTGGCCTATGCCGGTGTGAATCGCCCGGATGCGTTGCAGCGCGCAGGGGCCTATGATCCCCCGCCGGGAGCCAGCGATCTGCCGGGGCTGGAAGCCTCGGGCGAGGTAGTTGCCGTGGGCGCAGGGGTCGAGGGCTTGGCGCTGGGCGACAAGGTCTGCGCCCTGTTGCCCGGTGGCGGTTACGCCGAATACGTCGCCACACCCGCTGCGCATTGCCTGCCAGTGCCGGACAGGATGGACATGAAGCAAGCGGCTTGCCTGCCAGAGACGTTCTTTACCGTCTGGTCCAACGTGTTCACGCGCGGCGGTCTGAAACCAGGCGAGCGCTTCCTTGTTCATGGTGGGTCCAGCGGCATCGGAACCACTGCGATCCAGCTGGCCAATGCCTTTGGTGCGCGGGTCTTTGCAACTGCTGGCTCGGATGAGAAATGTGCCGCCTGCCTGAAACTTGGTGCTGAGAAGGCAATCAACTACCGCGACGAAGATTTCGTGGGTGTTATGCGCGCTGAAGGCGGGGCGAACCTGATCCTCGATATGGTGGGCGGAGACTATATCCCGCGCAACGTGAAGGCATTGGCCGAGGATGGGCGTCTGGTTCAGATCGCGTTTTTGCAGGGCCCGGTGGCTGAGTTGAATTTTGCCCTGATGATGGTGAAACGCCTGACTTTGACGGGCAGTACCTTGCGCCCGCAAAGCGATCTGGCCAAAGCCAAGATCGCACAGGACCTGCGTGAGGCCGTCTGGCCCTTGCTGGCCGCCGGTAAGGTTGCCCCGGTTATGGACAGCGAATTCCCGCTGGCCGATGCTGCGGCAGCGCATGCCCATATGGAAAGCTCGACCCATATCGGCAAGATCGTTTTGAACGTGGCGGGCTAGTGGTGATGCGCGGGGTTTGATCCGCGCGCGAACTCGCCACAGCACAAGCTCCTGATTGCTCTGTCACGCAAGCATGCTAGCTTGGGATCAGGCAAGAGGAGGTTCAGAATGCAGAATATTGCGCGCACAGTCGTTATCCACGAATTCGGCGGCCCCGAGGCCTTGCAGATCGAAGATCGGCCCCTGGGTGATCCCGGTCCGGGTGAGGTTCGTATCCGCCATCATGCCTGCGGCCTGAACTTTATCGACGTTTATCAGCGCACCGGTCTCTATCCGCTGGAGTTGCCACATGCGCTTGGGATGGAAGCATCGGGCGTGATCGAAGTGGTTGGCGACGGAGTCGCTCATCTGACACCGGGTCAGCGCGCCGCCTATGCTGCCACACCGTCAGGTGCCTATTGCGAGGCGCGGGTGATGTCGGCGGCTCAGGTCTGCCCGTTGCCAGACGGCATTTCATTCGAAGCGGCGGCGGCGATGATGCTGAAGGGCATGACCGTTGAATACCTGTTCCACCGCACCACGCCTTTGCGTCGCGGAGATACGGTGTTGTTCCATGCTGCGGCTGGGGGTGTGGGCCTGATCGCCTGCCAATGGGCGAAATCCGAAGGTATCACTCTGATCGGTACTGCCGGTACGGATGAGAAATGCGCGTTGGCCCAGTTCAACGGCGCATCGCATTGCATTAACTACCGCACCGAGAACTTCGTCGATCGTGTGGCCGAGATTACCAATGGGCGAGGCGTTGATGTAGTGATGGACTCGGTCGGCGCCGACACGTTCGAAGGGTCGCTGGACTGTCTGAAACCGCTCGGGATGATGATTTCGTTCGGCAATGCTTCGGGGCCGGTTCCGCCTGTGAATATAGGGATCTTGGGGCAGAAAGGATCGCTCAAGATCACCCGCCCGACCTTGTTTACGCATATCGGTGATCATACGATCTGTCAGGCGATGGCGCGGCGGTTGTTTGGCAAGGTCGAAGGCGGCGAGGTCAAGATACATATCGATCAGCGCTTCCCACTAGATCAGATCGCCGACGCGCACCGTGCGCTTGAGGCGCGTCAGACCACGGGTAGCACAATCTTGGACGTCTGAATAACAAAACCCGGCGACACGCGCCGGGTTTTGATCAATCTGCCGGGTTCCAAAGGGTATTCCGCTCAGAGTGGGATTTGAGCGCGGCAGGAGCATTTCTGCTCCCACCGCAAAAGTTGTCGAGTATGGGTTATTGCTGTAATTCGGCCGGAGCTTTGTCAGCGATGTTTTCCCAGTTTGCGCTGGCCTGTTCGATGAAGCCCGGAATGTCGCCTTCCCAGCGTTCCTGGATGTCCTGCGACAGGTTCAGATACAGTGTGTTGTCAACGATCTTCCAGTGGTTCGGGTCACCATCAAACTTGAAGCCCATGGCTGCACCGAAAGCGCAGTAGCCACCGTAAGCAGGCAGATACGCTTCTGGGTTCGCTTCAAACGCGGCTTTGTTTTCCTCGGATGAGAAACGATACATCGCATCATCATGCAGAGTGGTGATGCGGTAGTCGCCTTTGGTGGCTTCGCCTTCGGTAAAATACGCAACCGGGTCATAGCCCTGCATCGCCAGCCCGGTCGAGCTGGCATTGATTTCAACACCAGCGGCAAGGGTTGAAGTTGCCAGAGCAACAGACAGCGCAACGCCACCGATCAGAGATTTAAACGTGTTCATAGCTTCACCTTTCGTGAAAGAGGATGCGCGTGGTCGCCGTAATTGCGATTTGCGATCCCGGATTTTGTCCTGTGCGACCGGTAATTGGCCGTCACAGGAACTCAGGTGGGAAGCCGGATGTTCACGTTCAAAGCAATCAATTGTGATTGTGCAGAAGCGCAGAGATGCTGTTCAGAAATGTGGCTGGGTTAGCCTTCGGGTGTGAGCGCCATAACAAAGGCGACGACCTTTTGAGCAGGCATTTCACAAGGGCGCAGCAATGCTCCGCTGTTGCTGGTTTGGTAGAGGTTCAGGCTGACATAGTCCCCGCCACCAAGCTCATGCGCCACAAGCTTATGAGACTTGTTTCCTGCCATGGCCTGACGCGAGACGACATAGCGCCGATCATGGGCGCGGCCAGAGAATGTGCCCAAGGGCAATGCGAAAAAGGCGCGGGTGAACGCGTCGGTCGTGGTCACGGCTTTCCGATTTTGGGCTCAGTCCCTGCCTTGATGCGGGCTACATTGGCGTTGTGGCGCCAGTAGACCAGCAAGGTAAGCGCAATACCCAAAACGAAGGTGGACCCATCCGTCAGCACCACGATCCAGGTGGTCGACAACGCAGCCGCCGCCAGTGCGCCGATCGAGGATATCCGCCAGATCGCTGCCGCAACCAACCATGTCAGACAGCAGGCAACACCGACCCGCCAATCCAGCGCCAACCAAAGGCCAAGGAAAGTGGCCACACCCTTACCGCCCTTGAAGTTTAGCCAAACAGGATAGCAATGACCCAGAAACGCCATGAGCGCGGCAATCTGGGCTGCATCCTCACCGGCAAAGGCGCGCGCCAGCAGAACCGCAACAGCGCCTTTTGCGGCGTCAAACAGCAGGGTCAGGGCGGCAGCGGCCTTGTTGCCGGTCCGCAGCACATTGGTGGCCCCGATGTTGCCCGACCCGATCTGGCGCAGATTGCCCAGCCCCATAATCTTGGCCAGGATCAGGCCAAAGGGAATTGACCCCAAAAGGTAGCCCATGGCCGCCCACAGCAGCAATTCGGATTGTGTACTGTCAATCAGGGGCATCAAGTTCTCCGGTAGACTTCTTTGCCGGCTACATAGGTCGCAATGACCTTACCCTGCATCCGCTGCCCGTCAAATGGCGTGTTTTGCGATTTGGATCTGAGTGTAAACCGGTCCAGCACAAACGGAATATCAGGATCAAATAAAACGAGGTCGGCTGGCGCATCTTTGGACAAACGACCACTGTTCAGACCCAGACGTTTGGCCGGGTTCAGGGTCATGGCACGGAACAGGGTTGGTAGGTCCAGTTGGCCTGAATGATACAGGCGCAGCGCTGCAGGCAGCAATGTCTCCAACGCAACCGCGCCCGAGGCAGCCTCTTCAAACGGCAGGCGTTTGCTTTCCTCGTCCTGTGGGGTGTGCATCGAACTGATCGTGTCGATCAGGCCGGTCCGCACCGCCTCAATCACCGCCTGCCGGTCATCCTCTGACCGCAGCGGCGGTTTGACTTTGAAGAAGGTGCGATAGTCGGCCACGTCCAACTCATTCAGCGTCAGGTGGTGAATCGAGGTTCCGGCGGTGATGTCCAAACCATTTCGCTTGGCGCGTTCCAATGCGGGCAAGGCGCGAGCCGTCGTGATCTGATCTGCGTGATAGGCCGCGCCAGTCATCTCCAGCAGGGCGATGTCGCGGTCCAGCCCCATCCGTTCCGCTCGGGCTGACACTGCGGGCAGGCCGCGCAACGCGGCGAATTTGCCGCTGGTCGCTGCGGCCCCGGCGCTGAGGCCCGGTTCCTGAGGATGCGCGATCACCAACGCCCCGCAAGACCGTGCATAAGTCAGCGCGCGAGAGAACACCTTGGTGTTGGTCACCACATGATCGCAATCCGTAAATGCCACCGCACCGGCATCCATCAGAAACCCGATCTCGGTCATCTCGCGCCCTTCGCGTCCCTTGGTCAGGGCGGCCATGGGCAGCACGTTGACGGGCGTGTCGGCCTGAGCGCGGCGTGTTGCAAATTCCAGCGTTTCCGGCGTGTCGATGGTGGGTGTGGTATCGGGCCGCGTGACCATCGTGGTCACCCCACCAGCCGCCGCCGCGAGACCTGCGGATTTATAGCTTTCCTTGTGCCGCTCGCCCGGCTCACACACTTTGACACCGATATCGACAATGCCCGGGGCTAGGCATTTGCCATTGCAGTCCACGATCTGCCCGTCCATTGCGGGGGCATCGCCGTTGCCGTTCGCCACGATCCGCCCGTTCGAGATATGCAGCCATCCGGTCGCATCTGTCCCGTTCTCGGGGTCGATCAGGCGCGCGTTGGTAAACAAAACGGTGCTCATGGCAAGGCCCTTTCGATAGCGGCTTTGGTGGCGGCGGAGTTCGCTTGATATTTGATCAGGTGCTTGTCGCCGCTTTTGGTCACAAGCTGGACGAAGCTGCCCATGGTGTTCACGGCCTCAATCTGGGTCAGCGCAACCTTGCGCGGGCCGGGACCCGTCAGCAAAGTATCGGTCATTTCCCATTTGGCGGTCAGCTCTTCCGAAGCCAGATACCATGCGCGCAGGCCGATGGCGGCAAGTCCAGCAGGCGCACCGGTCCAAACATAGGGGTTTCCGATCAACCAGAGTACGGCCATCGCCCCGGCCATTGCCACGGCGGCCAGCCAGGCGTTGGTGCGAATATACGCCCCCTTGTCAGGGGTAAAGATCACAGGATCAGCCACAGCGCACCTCCGATCACCAGCAAGATGAACACGGCCAGCACGGCCGAGCCCATTTGGCGCGGCCTGTCGTCTTGCGCCGGTGTCTGCGGCGCCGAAAACGGCTTGGCGCTTTCGGTTTCGATCCGACCGCCGCTCCAGTTTGTGGCCTCTTCGGTGAACAGGCCAATCAACTGCACGCGCGGATCAAGCGTAAGCACTGCAGGCTGTCCTTTGAACGCGGCGCTGCGCAGAGCCATTACCCAGCCTTCGACCGCATCAAGCGCCGCGCGATCCAATTGATCTTCGGGCACGCCACACCCTTCGTTCAGATAGCCCCAAAGGCCCAGGTCTTCGAGGTCGGACATAGGAAAGATGTCGATCTGTTCAAGGTCCAGATCCGCGACCCCTAAAACCTGATCAACAGCACCCGGTTCGCGCAGGAACTTGGCCTCTTCCGGGCGCATGTTCAGGGCAAACAGGCGGATGACGCCGCGTTCGTGGGGAAGGGCGATCAGTTCGCTCATGCGGCCTCGCGCAGGTTGCGGGCCAGCAGTTCCATGGCGGCCATGCGGACTGCGACGCCCATCTCGACCTGTTCCTGAATGACCGATCGGTTGATGTCATCCGCCAGAGTGCCATCAATCTCGACCCCCCGGTTCATCGGGCCCGGGTGCATGACGATGGCGTTAGGTTTGGCTTGCGCAAGCTTCACTGCATCGAGGCCATAGCGGTGATAGTACTCGCGCTCTGACGGGATGAACCCGCCATCCATCCGCTCTTTCTGAAGGCGCAGCATCATGACCACATCCACATCCCGCAGGCCTTCGGTCATATCGTCATAAATCTCGGCCCCGAACTCGGCGAATTGCGCAGGCACCAGCGTAGGTGGCCCGATCAGACGGATGCGGTTCTCCATCTTGCCCAGCAGGATCAAGTTCGAACGTGCAACGCGGGAATGGGCCACATCGCCGCAAATGGCGATGTTCAGGCGGTGCAAGCGCCCCTTGGCGCGGCGGATGGTCAACGCATCCAACAGCGCCTGTGTCGGATGTTCGTGCCGCCCGTCGCCTGCATTCAGCACAGCGCAATTCACCTTTTGCGCCAGCAGATCGACGGCGCCGGATTGCGGATGCCGCACCACCAGCAGGTCGGGATGCATCGCGTTCAATGTCATCGCTGTATCAATCAGGGTTTCGCCCTTTTTGATCGAACTGGCCTGCATCGCCATATTCATCACATCTGCACCCAGACGCTTGCCCGCGATCTCAAAGCTCGCTTGCGTGCGGGTCGAGTTTTCAAAGAACATATTGATCTGGGTCAGCCCGGACAGCACATCCGAGTGCTTGGTCGACTGACGGTTCAGATCCACATAGGTCTCTGCCAGGTCGAGAATGGCGGTGATATCGGATTGCGACAGATGCTCGATGCCAAGAAGGTGACGATGGGCGAAACGCATGGGCGGGCTCCTGTCTGACAATCGGACCGCTTATAGAAAGCCGCGCCGGGCAAGGCAACCTAAGGTTCTGTGCTGTCGGGCAGTTTCTGGCATCCCCCCTTTGGCAGACATTGTTCGCCCGGTTTGCACCACTTGCCGTACCCGCAATCGATGGCTTTGACAGGGACACAGCCCTGATTTCTGGAGCATTTGAAACCCTGACGACACTGAGACCCGGTTTTTTCGCATAGGTACCATCCGGGACGCGAGCATCCGCCTTGCGGCATGCAGTAAGATCCGCGAGCGCATATCCGGCCATCAGAGCAGGGCTGCGGCAGGTTCAGATCGATATCGGGTCGGATCAGCTCGCATTCACCACGACCATTGCATCGGTTGCCACTGGGGCAATCGAGGCTTGAATTGCAGGCATTTGCACCTTGCGGTGCGCATCGCGTTCCGCCCGCGACACAGCGCTCGAACGGGCCACAGCTGCGCCCACCACCGCAATAGGTACCGCCCGGTGGGATGCAGTGGCCATCAAAGCTGCACCTCTGCCCGCCCGAGCAGCAGCGGCTGCCACAGGCGAATTGACCCCCGCGGCATTGGTCATTGCCGATGGAAAGCTGCGCCTGCAGCGGGCCGGCTGGGGCGTTCAGCAGCAGAGCAATCAGAAGGAATCGCAAGATCGATGGCATAACAGGATCATGGTCGGTGCGACCCAGCGCCGTGGCAAGGTCTATTCGCTTTCCATCGGTCAAAAGCCGGTTAGATTGTGGGATATGGAATCGGGCATGGATTATCACACCGCACGGGCGCTGTTGGACTGGCAGATCGAACTGGGCGTGACCGAGGCGATTGGAGACGTGCCAATCGACCGGTATGCGCTGCCCGATACTGCGCCCAAGTCAAAAAAACCGGCCAGCCCCGAGGCCGCGCCCGAGAAACCCAAGCAGGTTGATCCAGTTGCCATCGCAAAATCCGCAGCACAAAGCGCCGGATCACTGGATGAATTGCGCGCGGCGATGGACGCATTTGAGCATTGTGAGTTAAAGCGCGGTGCGCGGCAGTTGGTGTTTGCCGATGGTACGCCCGGTGCGCGCGTGATGATCATCGGAGAGGCTCCGGGCCGAGATGAAGACCGCGAAGGTAAGCCCTTTGTCGGGCGTGCGGGTCAGTTGCTGGATCGGATGTTGGCGGCGATTGATCTGGATCGCACGCAGAACGCCTACATCACCAACGTGTTGCCCTGGCGCCCCCCGCAGAACCGCGATCCGAAGCCGGAAGAGATCGGCATGATGAAGCCGTTTCTGGAACGCCATGTGGCGCTGGCCAAGCCCGAGGTTTTGGTGGTGATGGGCAATATCAGTTGTCAGGCCGTTCTGGGAAAACGCGGAATCACGCGGCTGCGCGGTACTTGGGAACACGCGTTGGATTTGCCGGTGATCCCGATGTTCCACCCCGCCTACCTACTGCGCCAGCCACAGATGAAACGAGAGGCCTGGGCCGATCTGTTGGAGTTGAAAGCACAGCTGGGGGCAGGGTGATGCGCATTCTGGCCTTTTCAGACCTTCACATGGCGCGCAACCGGGCGGCTGATCTGGTGGAGGCCAGCGCGCAGGCCGATCTGGTGATTGGGGCCGGGGACTACTGCAATATGCGCCAGGGACTGGACGAGGCTATGCAGATGCTGTCGGGTATCTCGGCCCCGCTGGTGCTGGTGCCGGGAAATGCGGAAAGCGCGGATGAGCTGACCGATGCTGCGCCAGATAGCGCCCATGTCCTGCATGGCACCGGAATGACGGTCGATGGAATATACCTGTTCGGGCTGGGCTACGGAGTACCCGCCACGCCGTTTGGCGATTGGTCCTGTGATCTGTCCGAGCCAGAGGCTTCGGAACTGCTGGATCGCTGTGACACTGCCGATATTCTGATCGTGCATTCTCCGCCCAAAGGACACGGGGACGTAACATCGCAAGATTCCTCCGTCGGCTCGGTGGCCGTGCGCGATGCGGTGGAACGGCTTCAGCCCAAGCTGGTCTTCTGTGGTCACATCCATGATAGCTGGGGGTATCGTGGTAGTCTTGGACGAACGCAGATCGCCAATCTGGGGCCCAAAGTGAACTGGTTCGAGGTGCTCTGAATGATCGATCAAGACAAAGATTTTATCCCTGTCCGCATTGCTGTCCTAACAGTTTCGGACACGCGATCGCTTGACGAAGATCGATCCGGCCAAACGTTGGTCGATCGGATCGAAGCGGCGGGCCACGCCGTTGCAGATCGGCAGATCTTACCCGATGAGCGCGCGCAGATCGCGGATCAGCTGCGCGTATGGATCGCGGATCCTCAGATCGATGTTGTGATCTCGACCGGAGGCACGGGCCTGACCGGGCGCGATGTGACTGTCGAAGCGCATCGCGACGTCTATGAGAAAGAGATCGATGCCTTTGGAACCGTCTTCACCATTCTGTCGATGGAGAAGATCGGAACCTCGGCCGTGCAGTCCCGCGCCACAGGCGGTGTTGCTGGCGGCACCTATCTGTTTGCCCTGCCGGGCAGCCCGGGTGCGTGCAAGGATGCCTGGGACGGTATTTTGGAGAAACAATTCGACTACCGTCATCGCCCCTGCAACTTTGTGGAAATAATGCCGCGATTGGACGAACATCTGCGACGGAAGTAGACTGCTCGTACGTTTAACACCTTTTAACCGCATTGTGGCTTGGCATATTTCACGGTCCGGCTACATTTTGCACAAGGCAGCCCATTGCAACCGGGGTAAGTGAGAATGCGTTTTCTAAGGCAGAGTCTTGTCGGTGTCTTTCTGGCGTCGCTGACGTTGGCTTTGCTGTTTGTCGCTGTCCAGATGATCACAGGTGCTGTGCAAGACGTGATTGCGCGCGACACCGCAAAACCCCCGGCGCGCGAGCGTGTTTTCACAGTGTCGGTCAGAACAGCCGAGTTGCAGACCGTAACGCCCTATCTGGAAGCCTTTGGTGAGGTGCAAAGCCGCCGCCGGCTTGAACTGCGCGCGGCGCTGGGTGGTCGCGTGATCTCTCTGGCGGATGACTTCGAGGATGGTGGGACGGTCACAGCGGGTGAGGTGCTGGTCGAGCTGGACCCTGCAGATACGCAATCCGCCTTGGACCGGGCCAAATCCGATCTGCTGGATGCGCAGTTTGAGGAACGCGATGCGGAACGGTCCTTGCTGCTGGCGCAGGATGAGTTGAAGTCCGCAGAAGCGCAGGCAGAGCTGCGCGAACGCGCCCTGCAAAGGCAACGCGACTTGGAATCCCGAGGTGTGGGCGCGACTGCGAGCGTGGAAGAGGCCGAATTGTCGGCCACCTCGGCCCAGCAATCTGTTCTGGCGCGTCGTATCGCCCTGGCGCAGGCTGAATCGCGTGTAGATCAGGCCACCACGCTTTTGGCGCGCGCGCGGATTGCGCTTGAAGCGGCAGAACGCGATCTGGATGATATGACCATTCGGGCCGGGTTCGGCGGCACACTGACCGATGTCACATTGGTCGAAGGACGACTGGTTGCCGCCAACGAAAAACTGGCTGAGCTGGTAGACCCTGATGCATTGGAAGTCGCCTTCCGGGTTTCGACGGCCCAATTTGTCCGCTTGCTGGGTGAGGATGGCAGCCTGATCAACGCACCGGTGACCATATCGCTTGAGGTCACGGGGGCCGACCTGACCGCAACAGGCCAGATCAGTCGCGACAGCGGATCAGCGGGCGAGGGGCAGACAGGTCGTCTGATCTTTGCACGATTGGATAGCGCCTCGGGCTTCAAACCAGGGGATTTTGTGACGGTCACCGTTCAGGAACAGGCGGTCGACGCCGTTGTGCGTTTGCCCTCATCCGTTCTGGATGCGGCGGGCACGGTTTTGGTGCTGGGCGCGGATGATCGTCTGGAAACCCTGCCGGTGCAATTGATCCGACGGCAGGGTGATGAGGTTTTGCTGCGCGGCGATGGCCTGGAAGGCCGCGAGGTTGTGATTGGCCGTACTCCGTTGCTGGGCTCGGGCGTGCGCGTGCGCCCCCTGCGGGTTGAGGAAAGCGCCGACGCGGATATGGTCGAGTTGACGGATACGCAGCGCGCGCAGCTTGTCGCGCAGGTTGAGGCCAGCGAAGGTATGCCTCAGGATGTCAAAACCCGAATGCTGGGTCAGTTGGAAGCGGCGCAAGTGCCTGCCTCGCTGGTTCGTCGTATTGAAAACCGGGCCGGGGGCTAAGCGCTATGATGCGCGAAATCCCAAGCGCGGCGGGCGGCATTCTAAGCTATTTCACCCGACACCGGACGGTCGCCAATCTTCTGTTACTGGTTATGCTCGTTCTCGGGGCGGCAGCGATCCCGAACATGCGCGCGCAGTTCTTTCCCGATGTCATTCTCGAACGGGTCGATGTCAGCGTCGAGTGGGAGGGCGCAGGCCCCGAAGATGTTGATAACGGTATCGTTCAACTGCTGGAGCCCGAACTGCTGGCGGTCGAGGGTGTAGCCAGTACCACAGCTACTTCACGAGAAGGGTCCGCGAACATCCGGCTTGAGTTCGAAGCCAACTGGGATATGTCCCGCGCCGTCGAAGATGTTCGGACCGCCGTTGATAGTGTCACGACCTTGCCTGAAGACGCCGAAGAACCCTCGATCCGGCGGGGGGCGTGGCGCGATCGTGTAACGGATGTTGTGATCACCGGCCCGGTGGCACCTGACCAGCTGGCAAAGTTTACCGATGAACTGATCAACAGGCTGTTCGCTGCGGGTGTTACACGCACCACGATCCGAGGTTTGGCTGCACCGCGCGTGGTGGTCGAGGTTCCAACGGCGCAATTGATCGCCAACGACATTGCCTTGTCTGACATTTCCTCGGCCATTGCGGCCGAGGTTAACGCCAGCCCCGCCGGGGACGTCACGGGCGCCAATGCCCGTATCCGAACAGGTTCGGAGAAGCGCACCCCGGAAGAGATTGAAGGCATCGCGCTGCGCAATTTTGCAGACGGTTCCAAACTGTTCGTGGGTGATGTCGCGCAGATCCGGGTTGAAGGGGTCGACCGCAATCGAAGCTATTTCGTGGGCGAAGATCCGGCCATGTCCATCCGGGTGGATCGTTCTAATCTGGGCGATGCCATCGGCATTCAACATCAGGTCGAAGACGTGGTGGCCGAGATGCAGGCCAGCCTGCCCGAAGGCGTCACGGTCGAGTTGATCCGGACGCGGGCGCAGTCGATTACAGACCGTCTGGACATTCTGATCGACAACGGCCTTGTCGGACTTGGGCTGGTTGTGTGCCTGCTTTTTCTGTTCCTCAATGCGCGGATTGCTTTCTGGGTGGCCGCAGGCATTCCCGTCGCGATGTCAGCCGCCATTGCGCTGATGTACCTAGGCGGACTGTCGATCAACATGGTCTCTTTGTTCGGCCTGATCATCACCCTAGGCATTGTGGTGGACGACGCGATCGTCGTGGGCGAACATGCTGATTTTCGTGCCCGTCGTCTGGGCGAACCACCTATGGTTGCGGCTGAACGCGCCGCCCGGCGGATGGCCATGCCGGTCTTCGCGGCGACTTTGACAACCGTGATCGCATTCTTCGGCCTGACCCTTGTCGGTGGTCGGTTCGGAGAGCTGATCCGGGATATCCCATTCACAGTGATCGCTGTACTTGCGGCCTCTCTGATCGAGTGTTTCTTGATCCTGCCCAACCACATGGCCCATGCCATCGCCCATTCGGCGAAGGAGCACTGGTACGACCTGCCCAACCGGGTGGTCAACCGCGGGTTCCGCTGGGTGCGGGATCGCCTGTTCCGGCCCTTCATCGCCTGGGTGGTCTGGGCACGCTATGTGGTCGTTGCCTTGATGGTTGTCATTCTGGCCAGCCAGATTGCCCTGTTCATCCGGGGCGATGTGAATTGGCGGTTCTTTAACGCGCCCGAGCGCGGTTCGGTTACCGGCAACTTTATCATGGCCGAAGGGGCGACCCGTTCCGATACGTTCGAGATGATGCGCCAGTTGCAGCAAGCCGCCGAAGAACTGGGCGCAATTTACGAGGAACGCCATGGTCGCAATCCCATCGACTATGTTCTTGCCGAAGTTGGCGGCAGCGCCGGGTTTGGCCTGTCCGCCGCCGAAGGCAAGGATGATGATCTGCTGGGCGGCATCTCGATCGAACTGATTGATGCTGACTTGCGCCCATATTCCAGTTTTGAGTTTGTGGGCGAGCTTCAGGATTTCGTGCCCCGCCATCCCAAGGTCGAGCTGATCAGCTTCCGAGGCTGGCGGTCCGGCCCCGGTGGCGATGCCATTGATGTGCAGTTCTACGGTTCAGATGTGAACACGCTCAAGGCTGCGTCTGAGGACCTTCAGACTGAACTGTCGAAATACCCCGAGGTTTCGGCGCTTGAGGACAATCTTGCCTACGACAAGGAAGAGTACATTCTGGATCTGACCGCGCAGGGGCAGGCTTTGGGCTTCCGCATCGAAACTCTGGGGCGCGTATTGCGCAACAGGTTGAACGGGATCGAGGCTGCGACCTTCCCGGATGGGCCACGCAGCGCTGAAATCAGGGTGGAACTGCCCGAGGGCGAGCTGACGGCTGACTTTCTGGAACGCACTCTGATGCGCACACCCGATGGGGTGTATGTGCCGCTAGCCGATATTGTCTCGGTCGAGCGGAAATCCGGCTTCTCAACTGTGCGGCGCGAGAATGGGCTGCGGGTGATCTCGGTGAATGGCGACATTTCCGAGGATGATCCGACCCGCGCCGCAGAGATTGAACGCGCGCTGAATGAAGAGATTCTGCCCAATATCGCTGCTGAACGACAGGTCGAATGGCGCATGGCAGGGCTGAGCGAGCAGGAAAACGAGTTCCTCTCCGAGGCGCGCACGGGTCTGATCCTGTGTTTGACCGGGATCTATCTGGTGCTGGCCTGGGTCTTTGCCAGTTGGTCCAGACCTCTGGTGGTGATGGCCATTATCCCGTTTGGCTTGGTGGGTGCGATCTGGGGGCATTATATTTGGGATGTGCCGCTGAGCATGTTCACGGTTGTTGGTCTGCTGGGCATGACCGGGATTATTATTAACGATTCAATCGTTTTGGTGACAACCATAGATGGCTATCAGCAGGAACGCGGTCTGGTGCCATCGATTGTCGAAGGCACGGCTGACCGGTTGCGCCCGGTGATGCTGACGACGCTGACGACAGTGCTGGGTCTGACACCGTTGCTGTATGAAGGTTCTCAGCAAGCACAATTTTTGAAGCCGACCGTTATCACTCTGGTCTACGGCTTGGGTTTCGGCATGTTGCTGGTTTTGGTCCTGGTTCCTGCCTTGCTGGCTATTCTGAATGACGTCTCCCGTCCGATGACTGCCATGCGCCGCGCCATGCGCGCACCAGATCGGGTGATGCAGGGCGCTGTCGCGGCCACCGGGGTCGTGCTGATGCTGTGGTTTGCAGTGACTATGGTGTGGCCTGCAGTTGCTGGTGCACCGATGGGCATTCTCTCTGCGCTCTACCCGGATGAGGGCGGCGCGGGTGTCTTGGATATGGGGCTGGGTGCGTTTTTGGCCGGAGCACTCCCGATACTGGCGCTCAGCTTTGCCGCGTCGGGATTGCTTTATGTGCGGTTGAAAGGCCGGGTCGGCACTTAGCCCACGCGCAGGGCCCGTTCCAAAAGCTGGGGCACGCGCGCGCTCATCTGTAAATCACCCTGTCGTATCTGTTCAAACGGAAACCAGCGCGCGTCCAGCGCGTCATCGCCGGCTTTGGGTTCGCCCGACTGATAGCGGCAGGCCACGCCGACGAGTAAGTAGTGTGAGATGACTTCTCCTGCCTCATCCCGTCGCAGCAGATCCAGATTGTCCAGATAGTGCAGCGGTTCCGCGGCGACCGAGGTTTCTTCGAACAGCTCCCGCTGCGCCGCCTCCAGAACGGTTTCGCCCCATTCCACATGGCCGCCCGGAAAGCCCCAAAGCCCACGGTCGGGCTGTTTGCTGCGTTGCACCAGCAGGACCTGACCCTGATGCAGAACAACGGCCAGCGCACCGATTTTTGGGGTTTGGCTCATGTGATCAGCCTGCGCTGCAGCCCTGAATATCGACCGCGTGGTTTGCGCCCAGAACCGTGATCCGAATTTCGGACCGATCCAGCGCGAAGGGCGCGCCCGAGGCGTTGATAACTTCCGCCGTTGCAATCAGCGTGCCGCCCTGACGCACTGTTTCAGGCTGCGAGGCCCAAAGCACCGGATTGCCCGGTTCGATCACTGCTATTTCCTGCCCGCCAGCCGAGGGCATGGTCACGCGCGCTTCGATCTGCACGCCGTCTGCCGTAGGTGTCAGGCTGCATCGTGCGGCTGAAACATTGGCTTCGCCAGCGGAAAACGGGCGTTGAGCCAGTGCTGCGGCAATGGCCGGGTTGCGGTCGGCCTTGGCGCTCAGCGTGTGGTCGAAATCCAGCCGCTCGGGAACGCAGACATCCTTGCAGACGCCCAAATCCATCTCGCCGCGCAGGCGAACAGGCTTGGCAGGGTTTTTCGGCGTGATCTCGACCGGCAAAACCAATTGATCCTCGTACCCGATGGATTGCAGCCCATTTTGGTCAAACACATCCGGGGCAGGCCATGTGATCGACACATCGCCAACATTGCGCGACCCGGTCCAGTCAAATTGCGGCGGAATCCCCGCATCCCCCGGCGCGCGCCAATAGGTTTTCCAGCCATCCTGCAAGGTCAGGCGCAATGCCCCCAGATAGGTGCCGTTGGTGGTCCGACCCCCATCCAGAACGTCCAGTTGGACGACATCATCCAGCTGCTGCGCCGGGGCAGGCGAGACGGCACATAGGCAAGTCGCAACAGCGGCGGCTATGGGTTTCTTGAACGCGATCATGCCCTATACATGCGTGGTATGCGGATGAAATCCAAGTCACGTTCGGGTCACCGGACTGAAATCTGCCAAAAACCTCAGTGCCATCTTGCCAATCCCTGCGCTGCGAGGCCATTGTTGAGGTGCCATTTGAAAGAGACCCCGCCTCATGGACCTGACCGGAAAACTGTTGATTGCGATGCCCGGCATGGGTGATCCGCGTTTCGACCATTCGGTTGTTTATATGTGCAGTCATGGTGATGACGGCGCGATGGGCTTGATCGTGAACAAACCCTCAGACCTGCGGATCAAAGCCTTGTTAGGGCAACTGAACATAGCCTGTCGTATTCCGGTGGTGGGGGAACGGCTAGTGCATTTTGGTGGCCCGGTCGAGATGTCGCGCGGCTTTGTCCTGCACAGCGCCGACTACGATGCCAATCTGCACTCGCTGCAAATCTCGGATGATTTTAGCATGACCGCAACGCTTGACGTGCTCGAAGATCTGGCATCGGGCCGGGGTCCGCTGAACTCGATGGTCACGTTGGGGTATTCCGGTTGGGGGCCCGGTCAGCTGGAGGATGAGATCGCCATGAATGGCTGGCTGACGGCTGAGGCGAGCCCGCAACTGGTGTTCGATGTCCCCGATGACGACAAGTGGGAGGCCGCGCTGGCCACGCTGGGTGTCGATCCGCTGACCCTATCGGCCAGCGCCGGGCGTGCGTAGTCAGCTGTCGCGCGGTGCCGCAGCACGGCGTAGGCGGTCATTGATGGCAGACCCCAGATCGTGATCGGGTATCGGGGACACAGCAATAGGTCGGCCCGTTTCATTCAACCTGTGCAAAGCGGCAAACAAATTGGCGGCGGCTTCGATCAGGTTTCCACTCTCAGAAAGGTTCAGGTCGCACTCGACCGGACCAAAGCCCAGCAAAACCTCCTCGCCCTGCTTCGACAAAGCGTTCAGGCGGACGGGGGCGTCCGGGGCGTAGTGGGATTGCAGTTGTCCCGGTGCGGTCAGGTTATCCCCGGCTTGGTGCAGGTGCAGGCGTGTGTTGAGGGCGGTTTCGATATCCTCAAGCGCGATACCGCCGGGGCGCAACAAGGTGGGCTCCCCGGCCAGCCCAACAATGGTCGATTCCAGCCCGACACCACAGGGGCCGTCATCCAGAATGGCAGAAATCCGGCCGCCAAGCCCTGCGCGCACATGATCAGCGGTGGTGGGGCTGATCTGGCCAGATGGATTGGCAGATGGGGCTGCCACTGGGCCGTCAAAGGCAGCCAGCAGGTCCCGGGCGGTTTGGTGGGCGGGGACGCGCACAGCCAGTGTTTCCAACCCTGCCGTGACCAGCGGAGAGATACCGTGACCATCACGCAAGGGCAGAACCAGTGTCAGCGGTCCGGGCCAGAACGCATTGGCAAGCGTTTCTGCATGGACTGACCAGTCGACAAATCGCCGGGCTGCCTCGACCGAGGCGACATGGGCGATCAGCGGGTTAAAGCTGGGTCGTCCCTTGGCCTCATAGATCGCGGCGACCGCCTCGCCGTTCCGGGCGTCGCCACCAAGGCCATAGACGGTTTCGGTCGCAAAGGCGACCAGCAAGCCCTGCCGCAAAAGGTCTGCGGCCCGTGCGATGCCGCTTGGGTCCGCTGTCAGATCGAGAGTCGTTGGGATCATGTCTGGTGACGCCGCGTTTCGGTTGCTCGGAACATAGGGAACGTTAGGTAATGCTTCCAAGCCTTGATGCATACCGGTGCAGTGTCGGAAATCCAAGCCCGCCTGCAAACAGCCGATCAGACAGCTCCTGAGGGAAACAATGCCATACCGCGCGCCGCTTTCAGATTATCAGTTCCTGTTCGAAAACGTTGTGGGGTTCGATCAGATCGCCGCGACAGATCGCTTTGCGGATGCCAGCCCCGATGTTGTCAGCGCGATCCTGTCTGAGGCGGGCAAGATGTGCGAAGAGGTTTTGGCCCCGCTTCAGCGGCCCGGTGACCTGACGCCCGCACGTCTGGAAAACGGTGTTCTGCGCAGCTCGCCCGGGTATACCGATGGCTGGACCGCGATTGCCGAAGGCGGTTGGATTGGCATCAGTGGCGATCCGGAATATGGCGGCATGGGCCTGCCAATGACCATCACCACCGCAGTGAACGAGATGATGAGCGCAGCCTGCCTGTCGCTGCAACTGGCCCCGCTGATGACACAGGGACAGATCGAGGCGTTGGAGCATCATGCCAGTGACGATCTCAAAGCGCTGTACCTGCCCAAGATGATGGCGGGTGAATGGTCTGGCACAATGAACCTTACGGAACCGCAGGCGGGGTCTGATGTTGGCGCGTTGACCTCGAAAGCTGAACCCAACGGGGACGGCACCTACGCAATCACGGGGCAGAAAATCTATATCTCATGGGGTGACAACGACTTTGCGGGGAATGTCTGCCATTTGGTTTTGGCGCGTCTCCCGGATGGGGTTCCCGGCACCAAAGGGATATCGCTGTTTCTGGTGCCCAAGTTCATTCCGGATGCCGAGGGCAATCCGGCCGTTGCCAATGATCTGAAGGTCGTCTCGCTTGAACACAAGCTTGGCCTGCACGGCTCACCGACCTGCGTGATGCAGTATGACGGTGCAACCGGCTGGCTTGTTGGCAAAGAGCATGGCGGTATGGCGGCTATGTTCACAATGATGAACAACGCGCGTTTGGGCGTAGGCGGTCAGGGCGTGGGCGTGGCCGAGGCTGCATATCAACACGCGCTGGCCTATGCGATGGATCGCAAACAGGGCAAAACGCCCTCGGGCACCATCATAGATCATGCCGATGTACGCCGGATGTTGGCAGAGATGCGCGCCGACACCTTTGCCGCGCGTGCGATCATGCTGGCGAATGCGGTGGCCATTGATATGGCGCAGGCCACTGGGGATGCCGATTGGGCTGCGCGTGCCGCGCTGTTGACCCCCATTTGCAAAGCCTTTGGATCACAGACCGGGATGCGCGTCTCGGAAACAAGTGTTCAGGTGCATGGTGGCATGGGCGTGATCGAAGAAACCGGGGCGGCTCAATACTATCGTGATGTCCGCGTGGCGGCGATATATGAAGGCACGAATGGCATTCAGGCCATGGACCTTGTTGCCCGCAAGATGATGGATGGGGGCGAAGCCGCCTCGCGCCTGTTGGATGAGATCGAAGACCATGCCGAACAGGCCCGTGCCACGTTGCCTGATCTTGCCGGTCCAGTCTGGGAAGCAACCGAGTCCTTGCGTGAAGCAACCGAATGGATGGTCAGCCAAGGGGATATGAACAACCGATTTGCCGGGGCGCATGCCTATCTGAGTGCTTTTGCCCGCGTTCTGGGCGGGCATTACCACCTCAAGGCGGCATTGGCCGATCCGGAAGGCGCGCGGGGCAAGCTGGCGCGGTTCTACATCAACGGGTTGCTGCCGCAGTATTCCGGTCTTTTGGCGCAGGCGCAAAACGGGGCCGAGGACCTTTTCGCGCTCAGTGCAGATGATCTGGCGGCTTAAAAGCTGAATGGCGGTGTCGATGATCGAATATCCCTGGCCCGAACCGCCCGCACCGGGTGAGGCGATTGAGATTGCCGAAGGTGTCTTGTGGATGCGCTTGCCGCTGCCCATGGCGCTGGATCACGTCAATGTCTATGCGCTGGACGATGGGGATGGCTGGACCTTTGTGGATACCGGGATTTCATCCGGGAAAACACGCGCGATCTGGCAGCAGTTGATGTCCGGTCCGCTTGCGGGCAAACCCGTCCGCCGCGTGCTGGCGACCCATCATCATCCTGATCATGTCGGGAATGTGGGTTGGTTTCAGTCTGAACATGGCGCCGAACTTCTGACCAGCCGAACCGCCTGGTTGTTTGCGCGTATGCTGACATTGGATGTTCAGGAAAGCTGGCCCCAGGAAACGCTGGACTTCTACCAAAGCGCGGGCATGTCTGCCGAGGTTCTGAACAAGCGCAAGGCTGACCGGCCCTTCAACTTCGCCGACACGGTATATCCGATGCCATTGGGGTTCACGCGGGTGAAACAGGGCGATGTTCTGCGCGCAGGTGGGCGCGATTGGGATGTGCATATGGGCAACGGCCACGCGCCGGAACATGTCACACTCTGGAGCCGAGATGACAATCTGGTGCTAAGCGGCGATCAGATCCTCAGCTCGATCAGTCCAAATCTGGGTGTCTATGCTACCGAACCCATAGCTGATCCAGTCTCAGGTTGGTTAGAGGCGTGTGAACGGCTGGAAGGGCTTGCGCGGGCCGATCATCTGGTTCTGGGGGGGCATAAGCTGCCCTTTACCGGTTTGCCCCTGCGTATGCGTCAACTGATCGACAACCATCATGGTGCGCTAAAGCGCCTGTTGGATGATCTGGACACACCCAAAGCTGCGGCGGATTGCTTTGCACCGCTGTTCAAACGGACCATTCGTGAGGGGGAATATGGCCTCGCGCTGGTCGAAGCGGTTGCACATATGAACCATCTTTACCACATTGGGTCCGTCACCCGGACGCGCCGCGCAGACGGAGCCTGGGTCTACCAACGCAAAGGGTAAAGAATGCAGGACGAGATCGAGACCTCAGCCGAGGCAGCCGAAGCGGCGGCGCTGCCGCGCTGCTATGAGGTGCACGCCAATTCCGAAGCCGAGTCTGGGTCGAAGCCTTTGCCGGAACCATTGCAGAAACCGGTTGAAACCAAAAGCCCGGCGCAATGGGCTTATGAACGACTGATCCTATACATCCAGAACTTCGAAAAGACACTGGATGGCGATCATGAGGTCGCGATGGGCTTCACTGGCGGAGACGCGGGTGTGCTGCGGATCGAAGGCATGGGCTATTTTGATCCTGATATCATCACCTTCTACGGCTCGGACGGGGCCGGTGGCCGTACCCAGCTGGTGCAGCATGTCAGCCAACTGAATGTGATGTTGCGCGCCTTGCCGAAATCGGTCGAAGACAAACCAGCCAATCGTATCGGGTTCCGGCTGGCCGCCGATCTGGAAGAAAGCTGACTTGCAATTCACGGCTACGCGGCCTTGAATGATCCCATCATTCAGGAGGCCACGACGTGTCATATGTCTCAGTCATAGTTCGGGCCTATTCTGGTGCCTGGGCCCGGCGGCAGACCTTTGTTCCCATCTACATTGCAGTGCGCCTGCTGCTGATCGCACTCATTGCGCCGGCTATCGCCGCAGCGATCAATCTGGCAGTTTCTCTGTCTGATCAGTCGGCGTTGACGGATCAGGATATCGCCACCTTCATCCTATCGCCCGCAGGGTTCATCGCGGCCCTGGTCGTGCTGAGCCTGTTTCTGATGGCTGAGGTTTTCGTCTTTGCCGTCATGGCAGGCTCTCTACGCATGGATGAACCTAACCCGTGGCGGGCGGGCAGTTCCGCCATCCGGCTGGTGGTGTCGCGCCTGCCAGCCCTGTTTGGGTTTGCTTGGCGTTTTATTCTGCGCGTTCTGATTCTGGCACTGCCCTTTCTGGCCATCTCAGGCCTGATCGCGTGGTGGGCGCTGACGGAATACGACATCAACTACTACCTGACCTTCCACCCGCCCGCCTTTTGGATTGCCGTTCTGCTGATCGGTGCGCTTGCACTGGTGATGGCTTGGGTTCTGATCCGCAGATTGTCGGCATGGGCGCTGTCGCTGCATCTTGTGCTGTTCGAAAATGTCCACCCGGCGCATGTGTTTGGGGTCAGCGCGATACGGATGGAGGGCCGTCAGGGACGATTGAAGTTGTCTTTGGTTGCCTGGCTCGGCCTGCGCCTTGTGATCGCTGCGGCAATTGCGGCGATTGCCGGATTTCTGTTTGCGCTGGTTCCATTGCAAGGCAGCGATCACCTTCGGATGGCATTGATCTATAGCCTTGTGATCGCGGGGCTTTGGTCATTGTCGGGGTTGGTTCTGGCGGCAACGGCTCTGGGCGCGCTTGCGTTGCTGTTGGACGGGTTCTTTGAACCTCAGGTCGCGGATATCCCGCATCCTGAACCGCGTCGTCTCCGCCTGTCTCTGATCGGCGCCGTGGGCCTTTCGGTGATTGCGCTGCTGGTCGGCAGCTGGTTTGGCCATCGCCTTCTGGAGCAGGTACAGGCGCCCGATCGGGCTGAGGTGATCGGTCATCGTGGTGCTGCAGCGTTGCGGCCCGAAAACACGATGTCCTCGGTTCTAAAGGCGATCGAGGATGGCGCGGATTGGGTTGAGATCGATGTGCAGGAAACCGCGGATAATGAGGTGATTGTTGCGCATGACAGTGACTTCATGAAACTGGCGCAGGTCGATCTGAAGGTCTGGGATGCCACGATGGAAGACGTGGCAGAGATCGACATCGGCAGTTGGTTCGGCCCCGAATATGCGGATCAGCGCACCCCAACGCTGCGCGAAGTTCTAGAAGCCGCAAAGGGCAAAGCCAAGGTTATCATCGAACTGAAATACTATGATCATGACATCGATCTGGAAAACCGGGTGATCACTCTGGTCGAAGAGTTCGAGATGCAGGATCAGATCGCAACGATGTCTCTGAAGTATCCTGCAGTACAAAAGATGAAATCTTTACGTCCCGATTGGCGCGCGGGTGTTTTGGCCGCAACGGCAGTGGGGGATTTATCTGGTCTTGAAGGCGATTTTGTCGCCGTGAATGCGGCGTCGGTCTCTCCGGGGTTGATCCGTTCCGTGCACGACGCGGGCAAGGATATCTATGTCTGGACGGTGAACGATCCACTGCAGATGTCTGCCATGGCGTCGATGGGCGTTGACGGGTTGATCACCGATCGCCCGGCAATGGCGCGAGAGGTTCTACGGATCCGGGCCGAGATGGGCCCGGCTGAACGCCTTCTGCTGTGGCTCGCCACCACCTTTGGTATGCAGGTCGACACCCAGGCGATGCGCGATGCAAGCCCGTAAGGTAGCGGTGTTGCTGATCTGCCTATCCGGCGCTGCGGCGGCTCAGGATTTGATACGCAGCGTAGAGATGCCTGCACACCGCGCTTTGATTGCGCAACGGGGCACTGTGCCTTTGACACCGTTTGAAACAGATGGCTGTTCAGGCGGCCTGTCGACCAGTTGGCGCTGGGTAGCAGACACTTTCCCGCAGATCGGCGACCTATTTGAGGCCCACCCCCCGTGGGAGGAATGCTGCGTGATCCACGACCGGGCCTATCACAATGCGGGCGCAGCCTTGCTGCCCGAGGACAGCTACGACGCGCGCCTGTCTGCAGATCAGACCCTGCGCGCCTGCGTCAAGGATCATGGGGACACACATGCCGAGGATTATGCCCAGCGTTATGACATGACGCCGGATCAAGTGCGCAACGTTCATGCGCTGACGGCAGATGCAATGTATGGTGCCGTTCGGTTCGGCGGCGGACCTTGCAGCGGGCTGCCGTGGCGCTGGGGGTTTGGGTACCCGGGGTGTTCTGTTTTTGGAGATCGCACCCCTGCGCGCGAATGACGTCGTGACAGCCCCTGCCTTTTCGATTATCCAACATGAAAACACGCGAATTGGGATTCTGAGACTCATGGCTGACCACAAGCACGGCGAAATGGACATCACCGTTCAAACCAAAACCTTCAACGGCTTTATCAAAGCCACAACCTGGTGTGTCATTGCGATCGCCTTCCTCTGCCTATTCCTGGCGGTTTTCGCAGCGTAACGCGTAGCGAGGGCTGCCCCGTGTTCCGGATTTTGATTGCCTGCCTACTGGCAGCAACCGTTGCAGGCTGCGCAGGCTCGCAGCGCCCTCAAGCTGATCCGTCAGAGATCGTATCCCGGTCTTACCGTGATCCGGGGCCGTCAACACTGACGCTCTATACAATGATCAACACGCGCACTGGGTCCGGGGCGCATACGTCGCTGATGATCGGTGGCAGTGAACGGGTGATTTTTGATCCAGCGGGGTCTTTCCGGGCCGATGTCGTGCCGGTCAAGGACGATGTTCTCTATGGCATTACCCCGGCAGTCGAGCAGGCCTATCGCAGCTCGCATGCCCGCGAGTCGCATTATGCGCGTGTTCAGACCATTCAAGTCTCACCCCAGCAGGCGGAAATTGCCTTGCAGTTGGCCAAACAGAGCGGCCCGGTCGCGGGTGCGTTCTGTGCGAACTCAACAGCGCGATTGCTGCAACAGGTGCCCGGATTCGAGCAGATCGATGTGACCTTCTATCCTGTGAAACTCTCGGATCAATTTGGTCAATTGCCCGGTGTGGTGACTGAAGACTATCGTGAAAACGATGATGCCGATCTGCAAAAAGGTCTGGCGGCGAACAATGCGCGTCTCAATCAGTTGGACGCGGCCCTAGCCGAGTAGATAGAGCAAACCATAAAGCGTCGCAGCCCCCGAAAAGATCGCGGCGAGGACGTTTTTGGTAAGCACCCCGACGCCCAGTGCCATTGCTGCCGCCGCCATACGTGCAATATCGGGCTGGCCTTCGGTGGCCGCGGGCCAGACAACCAGCGGCGCGATCAACGCGGGTAGGATCGCCACAGCCGTATAACGCAGATGGCGCAGCAGCCATGGCGGCATCGGGCGGTCTCCGACCAGACCGATAAAGGTAAAGCGCAGGGCAAAACTGCCAATCGCCAGCCCGATTATGACAGTCCACATGGTGACAGGATCAATCTGGGTCATGTCTTCCTCCGCTCCAGCATCACTTCGGACTGTGCACCTGCGATCATTCCCGCCGTTCCTGCGATCAACAGGCCCAGGTTGAACGGGACAGAGACGGTCAGGAGGGCGACGATGATTGCGACAAAGGCTGCGATCACATGGGGAAGCGTGCGCATCATCGGCCCGATCATGGCCAGAAAGGTGATCGGAAGCGCAAAATCCAGCGCCCAGCTTTCTGGAATGCGCGCACCTAGCACGGCGCCCAGATAAGTGGCCAAAATCCAAAGCGGCGTGATCGGTGTGACCGAACCAAAGAAATACGCCATCCTCTGTGGTAGCGTCATCTTCGGTTCTTTTTCGAACTGCACAATGCTGCAGGCATAGGATTGGTCGACCGTTAGATACGCCGCGAAAGCCCTCTGCCACATCGGGGCCGCGCCCAGAAACGGTGTCAGAGACGCCGAATACATCGCCACCCGCAGGTTCACCGCCAATGCCGAGGCCAGCACGATTACCGTTGGTGCGTTTTCCTGCATCAGCTGCAACGCGGTGAATTGCGCCGCGCCAGCGAAGACCGTGGCGGAAAAGGCGACCACCTGCACAACGTTCAAACCCGCCTCGGTCGCAAAGACGCCGAACAGGGTGCCAAACGGAATGGCAACAAATATGAACGGCGTCCCGTCGCGAAAACCCTTCCAGAAGTATGACTTGGATGTGGCGTCTGCCATGGCGAAATCCTATGGTGATCGCAGCAGCAGTAGCGATCTTGAGAGAGGGTTGCAATTGGCCACGAAACCGAACGTCTCGGACTACATCATCGCACCTGATCCGGGTGCGCCCCGGTTGACCCGTGCCGTCGAAGGTGTGGATCAGAATGGTGAGGTCAGCCAGATCTCGGTGGTCGAAGAACGCCCGCTGACGATTTTTCTGAATTCACAGGAAATCGTGACGGCGATGACGATTGGCGACTATCCAGAATACCTGGCGCTGGGCTTTCTGCGCAATCAGGGGATGTTGCTGCCTGATGATCAGATCACACGTGTCGAATATGATGATGATCTGGAAACGGTTGTGGTCCGCACGGCGCGTGAGACTTCCTATGAGGACAAGCTGAAGAAGAAGACCCGCACCAGCGGCTGCGCTGTGGGCACTGTTTTTGGTGACATGATGGACGGGTTGGAGGATGTGCGCCTGCCTCAGGTCTCGGTGCGCACCTCGTGGCTGTATGATCTGGCTGCCAAGATCAATCGCACACCGTCTTTGTACCTTGAGGCAGGCGCGATCCACGGAACGGTCCTGTGCCGCCAGAACCGGCCGCTGGTCTATATGGAAGACGTGGGCCGCCATAACGCGGTCGACAAGATCGCAGGCTGGATGCTGTCTGAAGGTGAGGCCGCCGATGACAAGATCCTCTACACCACAGGCCGCCTGACATCCGAGATGGTAATCAAAACGGCGATGATGGGCATCCCGGTTTTGGCCTCGCGATCGGGGTTCACTGCTTGGGGCGTCGAGATCGCACGCGAGGTTGGATTGACCCTGATTGGCCGGATGCGGGGTCAGCGGTTTGTATGTTTGTCGGGCGAGGATCGGTTGCTGCGGGACATTGATCCGGCGAGTGTGGCGGTTGAGGACAAGAAGCATAGACGGAAGAGTGCGGGATGAACGAGACACCCCTCGGCATCATCCTCGCAGGCGGGCTTGCGACCCGAATGGGAGGCGGCGACAAGGGCCTCTTGCAGATTGGCGGGCAGAGCCTATTGAACCACGTGATCGACCGTTTGTCCCCACAGGTGAGTGGTCTGGCTCTGAACGCAAATGGTGATCCGGAACGGTTCGCCGACATGAACCTGCCCGTCATACCGGATACAATCGAAGGGTTCGCGGGTCCTTTGGCGGGTGTTTTGGCAGGGCTCGACTGGGCGGCAGAGCAAGGGGCGGACAGTATTGTCACGGCAGCCGCGGATACGCCGTTCCTGCCACGTGATCTTGTCGCGCGCCTGACTACCGCAGCCGAAGGTCAGACCTATCCGCTGGTTCTGGCGACCACTCCGCGCACCGGCGATGAGGCGTTGAAATCGGGCGGCAGCAGACGGGTCAACCGGCACCCGACCTTTGGCCTCTGGCCCGTCGCTTTGCGCGATGATCTGAGGGCAGCACTGAACGACGGGTTGCGCAAGGTGGTGCTGTGGACCGACCAGCATGGCGGTCGCGAGGCGCTATTCCCGGCTGATCCCTTTGATCCCTTTTTCAACGTCAACACGCCGGATGATCTGGCGTTGGCCGAAAAGCTGTTGGAACAGGCATGAAGATCTACGGCGTCACCGGCTGGAAAAACGCGGGCAAAACCGGGTTGATGGAGCGGCTGGTGGCCGAGATCACCGGGCGGGGCTTCTCGGTCTCGACCGTCAAACACGCGCATCACTCTTTCGATGTTGATCAGCCGGGGCGTGACAGCCATCGCCACCGAATGGCGGGCGCCAGTGAGGTTCTGCTGGCCTCGGGGCAGCGGGTGGCGTTGATGCAGGAATTGCGGGGTGCTCCGGAACCGGCGCTTAAGGATTTGCTGGCCCGCCTGTCACCGGTCGATCTGGTGCTGATCGAGGGGTATAAGCGCGAACCTCACCCCAAAGTCGAAGCGTTTCGTGCCGAGCCGGGCAATCAATTGATCGCCAAGGGCGACCCCACGATCCGTGCGGTTGCCAGTGACACGCCGCTGACGCTGGATCGCCCTGTTTTCGATCTGAATGATACGGTTGCGATTGCGGATTTCATTCTGGCCGAGGTCGGTTTGTGAGCCTGTTTGACAGCTTTGCGATGGTGGACTGGTCAGGTGGTAACGATACCGGGCCGACCCCGCGCAAAGATGCGATCTGGGCTTGCGTTGTGCGTGATGGCAAAGTGCAGGCGCTTGACTATCTGCGCAATCGTGTGGTGGCGGAAACCTGGCTGCGTGAGCTGATCGAGACCGAACTGGTCGCGGGTCAACGCCTGTTTCTGGGGTTCGATTTCCCGTTTGGCTACCCTCAAGGATTTGCCGAAGCCATGACAGGCTACGGTGATCCGTTGGCGTTGTGGGATTGGCTAGAGGCACAAGTCGAGGATTCACCCAACGCCAATAATCGCTTCGATCTGGCGGGGCTGATCAATAGCCGGTTTGGTGGCAAGGGCCCGTTCTGGATGAATGCGCTGCGCCGCGATATCGACGGGTTGCCGCGCACGAAAAAGGACTATCACAACCCGTTCCCCGACCGCCGTGCAGTCGAATTGTTGGCGAAGGGCAGCTTTACCTGTTGGCAAATGGCCGGGGCCGGGTCTGTCGGGGGGCAGGTGATGATGGGCCTGCCGGTGCTCAGCCGATTGCGGCATGCCTTCGACGGAAAGGTCGCCGTCTGGCCGTTTCAGCCGCTGGACAAACCGGTCGCGTTTGTCGAGATCTGGCCCTCGCTCAATCTAGGGTCCGCCCCGCCGGATCGGATCAAGGATGCCTGGCAGATGGAACAGGTCGCCTTGACTTTGTCCCGGCTTAGCGATCAGGAATTGACAGAACAGTTGGATGTTTCAGCCCCCGAGGAGGGGTGGATTTTGGGTGTACCTCAAGACAGACCGAACATAGCGCCGCCGCGATTGCGAAACGATTGTTTTGCCTTGCCTGCGGGAGTGAACTGGACGCCGGTGGATGAGGCCTTGGCTTTGCTTCAGAGCCGGTTACATCCCGTGACCGGGATTGAAACTGTTCCGTTGGCGCGATCCGTGGGCCGGGTTTTGGCCGAAGACGTGGTGGCAAAACGCTCGAACCCGCCGCAACCCAACACGGCCGTTGATGGCTATGGCTTTGCAGGCCCTGCCGCAGATGGTGCACAGGTGATGCCTTTGACTGAAGGTCGCGCAGCGGCAGGCATTCCATTTGATGGCCAGGTCCCGCCCGGCCATGCGCTGCGCATCCTGACCGGGGCGACCTTGCCCAAAGGCGTGGATACGGTGATCCTTGAAGAGGATGTGACGCGGAAGGATGGTCACATCGCGTTCCGAGGGCCGTTGAAAAAAGGTGCAAACACGCGCCGCGCGGGTGAGGATTTGGTGGAGGGTGACACAGCCCTTTCAGCCAGGCGAAAGCTGACCCCCGCGGATATGGCCTTGTTGTCGGCTGTCGGTGTTGCTGAGGTGCCGGTTCACCAAGCCCTGCGCGTGGCGGTTTTGTCGACCGGGGATGAACTAGTCGAGCCGGGCGATGTTGCAGGCGCGGGGCAAATCTTCGATGCCAATCGTCCGATGTTACTGTCTTTGATTGGACGGATGGGATTTGTGCCCGTTGATATGGGCCGAGTCGAGGACAACCGGGACGCGCTTCGCCAACGACTGGATGAGGCCGCCGCAAAGGCGGATGTTATCCTGACTAGCGGAGGGGCCTCAGCAGGGGATGAGGATCATGTGTCGGCCCTTCTGCATGACGCAGGTGCCATGCAGGAATGGCGGATTGCGCTGAAACCCGGGCGACCTTTGGCGCTGGGCATGTGGTCGGGCACGCCTGTCTTTGGCCTGCCCGGCAATCCTGTGGCCGCCATGGTGTGTACCCTGATCTTCGCACGACCTGCCCTGTGCTTGATGTCCGGCGGAGGATGGGTTGAACCACAAGGGTTTGAAGTGCCTGCCGCCTTCGAGAAGCGCAAGAAACCCGGTCGCCGTGAATATCTGCGCGCACGTGTGCGCGATGGAAGGGCAGAAGTGTTTCACTCGGAAGGGTCTGGTCGGATCAGCGGGCTTAGTTGGGCCGAAGGGCTGGTCGAAATCGAAGACGGTGCGCGGCATATTCAGCCGGGCGATCCGGTACGGTTCATTCCATACGGCAGTTTCGGGCTATGAGTGTCACCGTCTCGAAAGGGTTTAGTGCAGATGAGCGGCCGATGGCTGCTGCACTGTTTTGGCAGGCTTTCGCAGCGAAATTGCACAAAGTGATGGGCCCGGAAGAACAGGGTTTGGCCTTTTTCGAGCAGGCTCTTAATCCCAATTTCGCATTGGTTGCAAGCGACTCGTCCGGTCGGATGTTGGGCCTTGCCGGTTTCAAGACCAACGAGGGTGGTCTGGCCGGAGGCAGCTTGTCTGACCTTGCGCGTGTCTATGGATGGTTCGGGGCACTGTGGCGCGGCACGGTGCTGAGCGTGTTGGAGCGAGACCTGAAACCCGGTGTGTTCCAAATGGATGGTATCTTTGTCGCAGCTGAGGCGCGCGGGAAGGGCGTCGGGACGACATTGCTGAGCGCGATCAAGGATGAGGCGCGCAGCCGTGGCATGACCGAAGTGCAATTGGATGTGATCGATACAAACCCGCGCGCGCAGGCTTTGTATGAACGCGAAGGATTCAAACCGGTAGGTTATGAAGAGACGGGGCCATTCGGGTATGTGTTTGGGTTCAGCAGTGCAACCAAGATGAGTTGGGCCGTTACACCCGTCTAATCGAACGTCCCGGCAACACGTCCCACCAGCATAAAGGCGCGCGCCGTTCTGGTGTCACCCAGCGCAGCCAGTTCGGCATCGCTGGCGTCAGGTTCAAACTCGACAATCATGTTGTCGAACCGTCGCAGGAAATGATGCGCCGCATCCCGGAAAATTGGGTCTTGCTTCATCCGCGCCGCCGTCAGCGCCAGTGACGATCGATCCCGAATTCCACCCAAAGCCGCCACGGCACGCCCACGAGCACCTTGAGCGAATTGCCGCCAGATCTCAGGCCGTGCCATGTCGGGGCGTAGGTCATCCATATAGATGCCTTCCTGGCTGAGCAGGGTCAGCACATCCTGCGAAGCCTGTACCAGCTTGGCGACCTTTCGGTCCTTCAGTGCCATCCGCAGCGCATTGAAGCCTTCGGTATCTTTATCGGTCTCGGGAAAATTCAGGGCGCGGATGAAGATATCGGTTGTCAGTGGTGGCGTGATCTCTTCGGCCGTGGTGCCCAGTGCCAGCGAGGTTTGATCTCCGGCAACCGGGGCTGACTGAAGGGTCTGAACAGGCTCGCGGCGTTTGGTCGAGAATGTGGCCAAGGCATCCTCGGCCTTTTTGGTTGCTGCGGCGATCTCGTCCAGCTTTTTGCTCACCGTCGGTTCGTAAGAGCTGGCAGCGCGCTGCTGTTGCACGACATAGGCCTGACGGATCGCATCGATGGCCGTCTGGAGCCGGGCACTTTCCTCTCGCATTATGCGGCTGGCACGCATGGCGGTGGCCGCGACCCAGATCATCGCGACCGGCATGAACACCGCAAGAAAGGTCACAATGATCCCACTACCTTCGGCCTGATCGGGCAGCACAAGAAACACGACCGATATCACCAGCCAGACGACACTCAGCACAGCGGCGGCGATTTCGATCGAGGTTACAGGTGTCCGGTCCGGGCGATCATAGATCCCCAGCGAGGTCGGCCGTTCGGTTTCTTGGTCAGGTTCGTTCCCCGACATGTCAGATGCTCCGGTCAGGCGTATTCGATGCTCAGAACTTCATAGGATCGCACACCGCCGGGTGTGCGCACTTCGACGCTGTCGCCTTCATCCTTGCCGATCAAAGCACGGGCCATGGGCGATTTGATGTTCAGCAGGCCGTTTTCGATATTGGCCTCATACTCTCCGACGATCTGCCAGGTCTTTTCCTCGTCGGTATCCTCATCGACCAATGTGACCTTTGCGCCGAATTTGATCGCGCCAGACAGTTTGGCGGGATCGATCACATCGGCCAGAGACAGGATGCCTTCCAGTTCCTTGATGCGGCCTTCGATAAAGCCCTGCTTTTCGCGGGCAGAATGATATTCGGCGTTTTCCTTCAAATCACCCAGTTCTCGGGCCGTTGCGATCGCTTCGATGATCGCTGGGCGCTCGACGGATTTGAGGTTTTTCAGCTCTGCTGCCAGCGCGGCATTGCCCGCAGGCGTCATTGGAATCTTTTCCATAGTCTTGTTGTCCACGCATAAATTGAGCCGCCCCGCCGCAGGGAAAGCGTCGGGGCGAATGATGGGTCGTTCAGTACCTGACCTAAATGGGGCGTGAATTGCAAGAGGCCAAGGGGCAGCCCGCGTTCAATTCGCGGCTTAGCGCCGTTCGGACGGGACAGGCGCGCGCCTGTGGCGGTGATCGGGGGGCTTGTCCCGGCGCCAGCGGCGCGAATGGGTGCATAGCCACAGCATCTCAATCATATTGGACCACTTCGAATTCTATGCCGTTGTCATCGTCGAAATAGAACCTTTTGCCTGGTTCGTAATCCGCATGGTTATGGGGTGTGAAACCGGCGTCGCGTACTTTGGCTTCGGTGGCGTCGATATCTTCGACCAGAACGCCAACATGGTTCAAGCCGCCGACGATGTCATAGCTGCTTTCACCTGCGGGTTTGGGATCACTGGGCGCATAAAGCGCCAGGTAGGTATGCGCGCTGCCCACATGCACAGTGTAGCCACCCGCAATGGCCGGGCCTTCCCAGCGGGTCTTCCAGCCAAAGACCTTTTGCATCCAAGCCGCCGAGGCCTGCGGGTCGCGGACGGTGAAATTGGTGTGTTCAAGCGTCGCCATCATGGTTTCTCCTTTGCGAATTTGTTGCTTGTCACGACTCACCGTAATTTCTAAACCTAACTTTAGGTCAAGGTATTTTTTACGAGGGTCTAATGGCTGCATCTGAAGGGCTGGCAATCGGCGCACTGGCCCGGCGCACCGGTTTGGCGGTATCGGCCATTCGGTATTATGAGGCTCAGGGCCTGATTTCGCCGTGGCGCAACGCGGGCGGGCAGCGGCGGTATCAGCGGGCCGATATCCGACGGCTGAGCTTTGTGATGATCGCACAGCAGTTCGGCTTGACCCTGCCGGAAATCCGCGAGGTTCTGTCGGGCCTTCCGGGCAACCGCACCCCGACACCGCAAGATTGGAAGGATATCAGTGTAACGCTGCGGGCGCATTTAGATCAGCGAATCGACACATTGGTACGGCTACGCGACAATCTGGATGGCTGCATTGGCTGTGGGTGCTTAAGCCTGCCGAAATGTGCACTGTACAATCCAGATGATCGCGCCAAATCAAATGGGAGCGGTCCCAGATACCTGATGGGCGACTCTCCAGAGGCTTAACTGCCGCATTGCAGCAATGTTACGCCGTGTTTTGATTGACCAAGGTCTTTCCGACCATGTAATCAGCCGTGAAACAAAATTGCGCCGACTGCACGAGAAAAGCGCCAATTCGGAAAGTTAGCTAAGGAGCCCGCGATGGCCGATATTGAACGCGAAGCGATGGAATATGACGTGGTGATCGTGGGCGCAGGTCCTGCGGGCCTGTCGGCGGCCATCCGTCTAAAACAGCTGGATGCGGATCTGAACGTTGTGGTTCTGGAAAAGGGGTCCGAAGTCGGCGCGCATATCCTGTCAGGCGCGGTGCTTGATCCCTGTGGTCTGGATGCGCTGATCCCCGATTGGAAGGAAAAAGGCGCGCCGCTGAACACACCGGTCAACGAAGACAACTTCTATATGCTGGGAGAGGCGGGTCAGATCCGTATCCCCAACTTCCCAATGCCGCCGCTGATGAACAACCACGGCAACTACATTGTCTCGATGGGCAATGTCTGCCGCTGGATGGCCGAGCAGGCTGAAGAGCTGGGCGTGGAAGTCTTCCCTGGCATGGCATGTTCGGAGCTTGTCTATGGCGAGAACGGCGAAGTCAAAGGCGTGGTCGCAGGTGTCTTTGGCCTGGAAGCCGATGGCTCTTACGGTCCAAACACCGAGCCTGGCATGGAATTGCATGGCAAATATGTCTTCTTGTCGGAAGGTGTGCGCGGGTCGCTGTCCAAGGAAGTGATCGCCAAATACGACCTGTCTGCTGGCAAAGAGCCGCAGAAATACGGCGTTGGCATGAAGGAGATTTGGGAGGTCGATCCTTCCAAGCACAAGGAAGGAAGTGTCACGCACACCATGGGCTGGCCGCTGGGTAGCAACGCGGGCGGTGGATCGTTCATCTATCACCTTGAAAACAATCAGGTCTATGTCGGCTTTGTGGTTCACCTGAACTATAAAAACCCACATCTGTACCCCTACATGGAATTCCAGCGCTTCAAACATCACCCGGTCGTTGCTGACCTGCTGAAAGGCGGCAAGCGCGTGGCATATGGCGCACGGGCAATCACTGAAGGCGGGTTCCAGTCGATGCCGAAGCTGGTCGCGCCGGGTGTGGCGCTTCTGGGCTGCTCGGCAGGCATGGTCAACGTGCCGCGCATCAAGGGCAACCATAACGCCATGCTGTCGGGTAAGGCCGCAGCCGAGGCTGCCTATGAAGCCATCAAGGCCGAGCGGTCTGGTGATGAGCTGACAGATTATGAGACCGAAGTGCGCAGCGGCCCCATCGGCAGCGACCTCAAGAAGGTTCGCAACGTCAAGCCGATCTGGTCGAAATGGGGCCTGACCGCCTCTCTGATGCTGGGTGGTTTGGACATGTGGACCAATACGCTGGGCTTTTCCCTGTTCGGCACCATCGGTCACGGTAAAAACGATGCTGAGGCGACCGAGGATGCCAGCAAGCACGAGCCGATTGACTATCCCAAACCCGACGGTGTGCTGTCTTTTGATCGTCTGACCAACGTGTCATTCGCGATGACCAATCACGAGGAAAGTCAACCCTGCCATTTGCACCTGTCTGATCCAGAGGTTCCGGTAAAGGTCAACCTGCCTCAGTTCGGCGAACCGGCGCAGCGCTACTGCCCGGCAGGTGTGTATGAGGTGGTCGAAGACGAAAACGGCCCGCGATTCGTGATCAACTTTCAGAACTGCGTCCACTGCAAAACCTGTGATATCAAGGACCCCAGCCAGAACATCACCTGGACCACACCGCAGGGTGGGGATGGCCCGAACTATCCCAATATGTAGGCGAAAACCGGTGCACTGGCAGGGTCGTGAAGGCTCTGCCATTGCCTCTTGCCAGCCAAGGCCCTAGCTTATCGGTCAGTCTATGTTAGCAGGGCAGGATTTAGGTGATTTCCCTTGTGCATCGCGCGGTATTGGCCGCGCTGCTTTTTTCGACGGTCAGTGTGCCAGTGTCTGCGGATACAGGGGCAGGGGCCTATCTGGCTGGTCGTCAGGCGATTTATGAAAGCGACTATACAGCAGCCGAGCAATACTATGCGCAGGCGCTGAAGTTTGACCCTCAGAACGCACTTTTGTTGGAAAGTGTTGTGGTGGCACGACTGGCGCTGGGAGAGATCGAGCGCGCCTTGCCCATCGCACAAACGATTGAAGAGGCTGAACTACCCAGCCAGGCCGCCAGAATGGTGGTCGCCGCCAATCTGATTGCGAATGACAAACTGGCAGAGCTTTTGGCGCGCGACCCCGAAACAAAGGGTGTTGGCCCGCTGGTAGACGGGCTGATGATCGCCTGGGCCCATCTTGGTCAGGGTGAATTGACCAAAGCGATCGAGCAGTTCGACACAGTATCTACCCAGGATGGGCTGCGCGAATTTGCGCGGTATCACAAAGCCATGGCGCTGGCCTCGATTGGTGACTTTGAGGGGGCCGAGGCGATCTTTGCGGAAAATGATGGTGCGATTGCCCAATTCTCGCGCCGCGCAGCGATGGCGCGGACTGAGGTTCTGTCGCAGCTTGACCGAAACGCCGATGCGCTGGCGTTCTTGGAAACCGTCTTTGCGGCGGGCAGTGACCCTTCGATTGAAGATTATGTCAGCCAGTTGAATGCTGGTGAAACACTGCCCTTTACCCATGTTCGATCCGCTCAGGATGGCATGGCCGAGATCTTTTTCTCGGTCGCTGCGGTGCTGAACACCGAAGCGTCGCCTGACTATGTACTGCTGTACACTCGCGTCGCAAGCTTCCTGCGCCCCGATCATGTAGATGCAATCTTGCTGAGCGCAGAACTTCTGGATGAATTGAAGCAATATGATCTGGCCGTCGATACCTATCGAAAGGTTCCAGCTGACAGCAATGATCACCATGCCGCTGAGCTGGGTCGGGCCGAGGTGCTCAGCCGGTCGGGCAAAACAGATGCCGCTATCGAAGTGCTACAGAATCTTTCGGCAAAGAAACCCAATCTGCCCAGCGTTCACGTGGCACTTGCGGATATCCAGCGGCAACAGGAAAACTATGCGGCCGCAGCAGCGTCCTATGACAGCGCAATCGCCCTGACAGACGCCGCGTCAAGCGGGAACTGGTTCCTGCATTACGCACGCGGCATCTCGCATGAGCGGTTGAAGAACTGGGATCAGGCCGAAGCGGATTTTCGGCGAGCGCTGGAGTTGAACCCGGATCAGCCACAAGTTCTGAATTATCTGGGCTATTCGCTTGTCGAACGCCGCGAAAAACTGGATGAGGCGTTGGATATGATCGAACGCGCCGTCGCCGCGCGCCCGGACAGCGGTTACATTGTCGACAGCCTGGGTTGGGTCCTGTTCCGCCTTGGGCGCTATGACGAAGCCGTGGATCATATGGAACGCGCTGTTGCGCTGATGCCGGTTGATCCAGTGGTCAATGACCATCTGGGCGATGTCTATTGGGCCGTTGGCCGGGATCGTGAGGCTGAGTTCCAGTGGAAACGCGCATTGTCCTTTATTGACCCGGAAGAGATTGATGGCGAAGCTGACCCTGAGCGCATCCGCCGCAAGCTCGAGGTGGGTCTGGATGCAGTATTGGCCGAGGAAGGCTCCGATCCTTTGAAGGTTGCCAATGGCAACTAAGGGCTTCGCACCCGCCAAGATAAACCTCACACTGCATGTTACCGGCCAACGGGAGGACGGGTATCACCTGTTGGATTCGCTCGTGGCGTTTGCAGATGTCGGGGATCAACTGGAGTTTGCGCCGGGGCCCGATCTGTCGATTTCCGTTAGCGGAGAGCACGCGGCTGGCGTTCCCTCAGATGCGCGCAACCTTGTCTGGAAGGCGGCGGAAGCCACTGGTTGGACCGGACATATCGATCTGAACAAGGCACTACCACACGGTGCTGGCATTGGCGGCGGATCGTCTGATGCTGCTGCGATGTTACGCCATTCGCAAGATCAGGACATTGATATTCCACCCGATCTCCCCGTCTCTCTGGGGGCGGACATCCCGGTTTGCATAATGGCCAAGGCTGCGCGGATGCGAGGGATTGGTGAGCAGGTGACTGCGATGACCTTGCCTGAGTTGCCTGCCCTTTTGGTAAATCCCGGCGTTGAAGTGCCCACAGGGGCTGTGTTCAAAGTCATGGAATCGCGTCAAAACCCACAGATGCCAGATGATATTCCGATTTTTGAGGGCGTTGCTGACTGTGCCTTCTGGTTGTCCAATCAGCGAAACGACCTGCAAAGCCCTGCTATTAGCATCGCCCCAATGATTGGGCGTGTTCTGGACGAATTGACCGGGACTCGGGAGGTGTTACTGGCGCGGATGTCAGGTTCAGGGTCAACCTGCTTTGCGCTTTATCCATCAATGAAAGCCGCGCATTTCGCAGCCTATGAGATTGGTGCGGCGCATCCCGATTGGTGGTGCCGCGCGACTCAGCTTAGTTGAGCCGGGACACTACGTAATCAGCCAGATCTCGCAGCAGGGTCCGCAGCTCGTGATCTGGCAGCACCTCCAGTGCTACTTTGGCTTTGTTGGCCCATCCCAGCGCATCCTGACGTGTGGTTTCAAGCGTCTGATACTTCGCCATCAAGCTCAGCGCATGATCCAGATCGCCATCTTGCTGTCGGCCTTTCTCAATCGTGCGTTCCCAGAACACGCGCTCGTCAGGCGTGGCCTGCGCCACGGCCTTGATCACCGGCAGGGTCAGCTTCCGTTCGCGGAAATCATCGCCGATATTCTTGCCGGTCGCTTTGCTATCCCCCTGATAATCCAGCAGATCGTCGGCAATCTGGAAGGCAATACCCAGCGCATCGCCATAGTCGAACAGGGCCTCGACCTGTGGTTCCGCCGCACCGGCGATCACACCGCCCACTTCGGTCGCTGCCGAGAACAACGCCGCTGTCTTGCCGCGCACGACTTGCAGGTAGACGGCCTCATCCGTGCCCAGATCGGTGGCGGCGGTCATTTGCAGTACCTCGCCCTCGGCGATCGTGGCCGAGGCATTGGCCAGAATATCCAGAACACGGAGCGATCCGGTTTCCACCATCAACTGAAAGCTACGGGAAAACAGATAGTCGCCCACCAGCACGCTGGATTTGTTGTCCCACAAAAGGTTCGCCGTGGGCCGCCCACGCCGCTGGGCGCTTTCGTCGACCACGTCGTCATGCAGCAGGGTCGCAGTGTGAATAAATTCAACCGTCGCGGCCAGACGCACATGATGCTCGCCCGTGTAGCCGAACAGCCGCGCCGCCGCCAAAGTCAGCATCGGGCGCAGACGTTTGCCACCCGCTTCGACCAGATGTGCGGTCACCTCAGGGATGCGCGGTGCGTGCTCAGACGCCATCCGGGTTCGGATCAGCGTATTCACCGCCTCCATTTCGCCGGTCAGAATTTCAGCGAGCCGCTCATGCGGTTTCGAGATTGTGCTGACGTCCATCACACTCCTGATACAAGGCTCGACTTCTGTCCTGCCTTGCCCTTACATCCATCCCCATGAAAGAACTATTGCGCAGCACCGATCCGACAATCCTGGCCTTTGCATCCGCTCTTCTTGAAGGCGAGGATATAGACTGCTTTCAGATGGACGTAAATATGAGCATCCTCGAAGGCGGCATTGGAATCTTCCCTCGTCGCCTGATGGTTCGGGCGGATGACCTGACCCGTGCCGAACGCGTGATGCGCGACAATGAGATCCCGCTGGGGCGATGACCCGTTTCGAGGATCAAGACCTAAGCCAAAATGCGTTTTTGGGCGGCAAGCTGCACTTGTGGCAGCCTGTCAAAGGGTATCGCGCCGGGGTAGACCCTGTTTTGCTTGCCGCGTCGGTTCCGGCCACCAGCGGCCAATCCGTGCTAGAGCTTGGATGCGGGGCCGGGGCGGCCATTCTTTGTCTCGCTGCACGTGTACAAGGGTTGCAGCTCAACGGGGTTGAGCTGCAACCGGCTTACGCGGATCTGGCACGTCGCAATGCCGCGAATAACGCCATCGCGCTGGAGGTTGTAACCGCCGATCTGACCGCACTTCCGCCAGAACTAAAACAACGTCAGTTTGATCATGTGATCGCAAACCCGCCCTACTACCGTGCTGACGCTCATAGTCCGGCCCATGATTCAGGGCGCAGTATTGCCTTGGGTGAACAGACCCCATTGGCCAATTGGATCGATGTGGCCATCAAACGCCTTGCGCCGCGCGGGTATCTACACATGGTCCAAAAAGCCGACCGCCTGCCAGACATGCTGATGGCTTGCCAGGGCCAGTTGGGCTCGGTCGAAGCGCTGCCCTTGGCGGCGCGGTCAGGGCGTGAGGCCGAGTTGGTGATTCTACGCGCCCGCAAGGGTGGACGCGCTGCGTTCCGTTTGCATGCGCCGGTGATTCTGCATCAGGGGGACCGGCATGAACAGGATGGCGAAAGCTACACGCCCGAGATTTCGGCCGTGCTGCGGGATGGCGCAGCCATGGGTCCGTTTCACAGCACTCGGCGATGACCAGCCGAATTTGTCGGATTTATTGCAGATTCTGTGCGTCTGCAGCGTGACAGGGTGGAAACGATGTGCTCAACTTCTTACGTGACATTTAGACACGTAAACCAAGGAGGATCGCCATGAGCGTGAGCGCACATCTGACGGAACTGAAGAAGAAGCACGAATCTCTCGGTCTCGAAGTGGAACAAGCCCAACGCTCGCCAGGCATCGATGATCTCCATATCGCCCAGCTGAAAAAGCAGAAACTTAAGCTCAAGGAAGAGATCGAACGCCTGTCAGCTTAACCAGTCAGGCTGGCGCGCGCCGCAATTACAGCGCCGCCGGTGATCAGTACCGCCGCGATCGCCAATGTCCATGTCGGCATGGCGATCCCGGCACCAACTAGAACAACAGTAGACAGCAAAGGTGCCGCATAAGAGCTGGTTCCCAGCATCTGTATGTCGCCCTGTTTGACCCCGATATCCCACACATAAAACGCCAGCCCTACAGGCCCCAGGCCCAAAGCAAAGGTTGAGGCCCAACTGAGCGCAGTATCGGGCCAGACGGTGGTTTCGAGTGCGAAATGCAGTACCCACGAGGCGATGGCAGTCAGCACGCAGAACACAGCAACAGTGCTTGTGGGCGTTTCGCCCAGTTTACGGGACAGTACCGAATACCCCGACCATGTCAGAGCACAGAGGAAGGCCAGCGCGTATCCCGGCAGGTGATCGACCTGAAAACCTGCGCTGCCACCACCGGTGATGATCAGTGCGGCCCCAGTAAAGCCGAGGCAGGCCCCGAACAAATGGCCCGGCCTCAGTTGCTCGCCGGGTAGAAGTCCTGAAAACAGGACAATCAGGAGGGGCCAGAGATAGGCAATCAGCCCAGCCTCTGCCGCCGGAGCCATGCGCAGGGCAGAGAAATAAAGCGCGTGGTATCCAAACAGACCAACAGTGCCGAATGCATAGATTTTCCAACTGATACTGCGCAGTTTGGAAAACCCACCGGATTGCCATGTCCAGATCAAACCCAGAGAACCGCCGATACTGAAACATATGGCATTGAGCAAAAGGGGCGGTGTCGGGGCCGAGCCGACGGTGAATAGCGCCAGCAAGGCCCACAGCAGAACAGCGATGAATCCGGTGGCAGTGGCGCGGTTTCTAGTCATTTGGCTAAGACGTCTTCTACGGGAATGATAGTGAACTCATCCGAGATATGGGCGGTCTTTTCAATCTCGGTCGCGAACCAATCGCGGAACGCGGCGACCTGTGGCCGGTTTTCCGCACCTGGCAGGCACAGAAACCGAAACCGCCCCTTTGTTTCGATGGCGGTTTTGAACGGGGCGATCAATCGCCCCTCGGTCATGTCTTTGATGATCATCGCGCGCCGCCCCAAGGCGACACCAACCCCGGCCACCGCAGCATCAATCGCGTGATCCGCGTTCGAGAAATGCGCGCCATGTGTTGGCGTGAACTCCATCCCAACGGCCTTGAACCAGGTCGGCCAATCGGCTGGTGGTTTGAGAAACGCGATTGAATCATCATGGATCAAGGGCGCATCACGCAAGCTTTCGGGGGTGGAAAACTGCTCTGCCAGCTCGGGTGTCATGACCGGCGTCAGCCATTCCTTGCGCACCGGCAGGCAATACAGCCCCTCATCCTGGCCAGAGCCAAAGCGGATCGCAACATCCACGTCGTCCTGTTCCAAATCCATATTGCGCAGGGTGGCCGAAAACCGAAGATCGATTTCCGGATGGGCGCGCGCAAATTCATAGAGGCGCGGGGCCAGCCATTTTGCCGTGAGCGCCGGCCCTGCAGTGACAGTCAGCGTTGTGTTGTCCTGCAATCTGCGCGTCGCGGCCCAGGCGGATTTGAGCGCAGCAAAACCGTCTGCTGTACCGGGGGCCAGTGCTTTTCCGGCTTCGGTTAGTTCCACCGCGCGGTTCAAGCGCCGAAACAGGGGATGACCCAGATGCTCCTCAAGTGACTTGATCTGAAAAGACAGCGCAGCGGGCGTCACGTTCAGCTCATCAGCCGCTTTCGCAAATGACATATGGCGCGCGGCGGCATCAAAGGCGCGCAATGCGGTCAGAGGGGGCAGTCGGTCGGACATATCAGTTAAGATTTTCTTGTCTGAAGAGTCGAAAACTCTCGTTTGTACAATCTAAAATCAAACGCCATCTTGGGAGCAAGTCAAGTTCAGCTTTAGCCAAGAGGATATGCCATGATCGAGATGACGACCAACCCGTCTGTTCAAGATGCGATCTGTCGCGCCCATGAAGAACGCAGCAAAGTCATTCACCAACTTTGGGCGTGGTTAACCGGTTCCCGCTGATCACAGCGCGCGTGATCTTACGGGATAAAGAAGGGCCGGTCCAAAAGGACCGGCCCGTTTTTGTTGCTACTGAGTCTGATCAGACGAAGAACTGAGCACCGTTGGCCGAGATGGTCGAGCCATTGATGAACTGAGAATCGTCCGAGGCCAGGAATGCGACACAGCGTGCGATTTCCTCTGGTTCGCCCAAGCGGCCCGCCGGGATCTGGCCGATGATGGATTCACGAACTTTCTCTGGCACGGCCATAACCATTTCGGTGGCAATGTAGCCGGGGCAGATCGCGTTGGCGGTGATGCCCGCACGGGCGCCTTCCTGAGCCAGCGATTTTACGATGCCCAGATCACCCGCCTTGGTTGCAGCATAGTTCACCTGTGCAAACTGACCCTTCTGACCATTGATCGAGCTGATGACGATCACGCGGCCAAACTTGCGCTCGCGCATGCCGGGCCAGACAGGGTGGACCGTGTTGAACACGCCGGTCAGGTTGGTGTCGATCACTTGATGCCATTGCTCGGGCGTCATCTTGTGAAACGGTGCGTCTTTGGTGATGCCAGCGTTGGCCACAACGATATCGATCGGGCCAACTTCGGCTTCGACTTTTTCGATTCCAGCTTTGGACTCGTCATAGTCGGCCACGTTCCACTTATAGGTGGCGATACCGGTTTCCGCGGTGAATTTTGCGGCGGCTTCATCATTTCCTGCATAGGTGGCCGCAACATTGTACCCTTCGGCCTTGAGCGCCTTGGAAATTGCTGCGCCGATGCCGCGAGAGCCGCCGGTTACGAGTGCTGTACGTGCCATTTAGGAATCCTCCAAATTTAGTCGTCTTGGTAATTCTGTTACTCTGAGAGATGTTGTTGCGCAATATCGTTTCGTAGAGATTTAGGGCTTTCTGTCTGGCGATATTGTCGCATGTGTCGGATATGCATAGATTGTAACAAAAAAGGGCGCCGGTGGGACGCCCTTTTCTATTTGGTTGTCAAAGCACTTAGTCGCGCTCCACACACAGGGCAACGCCCATGCCGCCACCGATGCACAGGGTCGCCAGACCCTTCTTGGCATCGCGACGTTTCATTTCGAACAGTAACGTGTTCAGAACGCGGCAGCCCGAGGCGCCGATCGGGTGGCCGATGGCGATCGCACCGCCATTGACGTTCACAATGGACGGGTCCCAACCCATGTCCTTGTTCACAGCACAGGCCTGCGCGGCAAAGGCTTCGTTAGCTTCAACCAGATCCAGATCGTCAACCGACCAACCAGCTTTTTCCAGCGCTTTGCGCGAGGCGTAGATCGGGCCAACGCCCATGATCGACGGGTCCAGACCGGCGGTTGCGTAGGATGCGATCCGCGCCAGAGGCTCAATCCCGCGTTTCTCGGCGTTCTCGGCCGACATCAGCAGAGTCGCGGCCGCGCCGTCGTTCAGGCCCGAGGCGTTGGCGGCGGTGACCGAACCGTCTTTGGTGAAAGCTGGGCGCAGTTTTGCCATCGCTTCCATGGTGGCGCCGTGGCGGATGTACTCATCCTTATCCATCACGATGTCACCCTTGCGGGTCTTGATAGTGAAGGGCACGATCTCATCCGCAAACTTGCCGGCGTTTTGCGCAGCTTCCGCCTTGTTCTGCGAGGCAACAGCAAATTCGTCCTGCATGTCGCGGCTGATCTGCCATTTCTCGGCGACATTTTCGGCGGTCTGCCCCATGTGGTAGCCGTTGAAGGCATCCCACAGACCGTCGCGGATCATCGTGTCGATATATTTCATGTCGCCCATCTTGTGACCGGCGCGCAGAGCGGCGGCGTGGGGCGACAGGGTCATGTTTTCCTGGCCACCGGCGGCGACGATGTCCGCATCACCCAGCTGAATGTGCTGCGCACCCAGAGCCACAGCGCGCAGGCCCGAGCCGCACACCTGGTTGATGCCCCAAGCTGCGCTTTCCTGCGGCAGGCCCGCATTGATATGTGCTTGGCGGGCGGGGTTCTGGCCTTGTGCGGCGGTCAGAACCTGACCCATGATGGTTTCGCTTACTTCGCCTTTTTCTACTCCGGCGCGTTCTACGACTGCTTCCAGGACGGCAGCGCCGAGATCATGTGCAGGGGTGTTCGCAAACGAACCGCTAAAGCTGCCGACGCCCGTGCGTGCGGCGGATGCGATTACTACGTTGGTCATATAGTCAGTCCTTTACCGTCAAGGTCCTTTGGGAAATCTGACGGCGCAGGTGGCAGAGAGCATCTCTGACAAAACAAGAGCGCCCCAAGTTCCCCGCTCCAGCACTTCATGGCATATCGCAATGCTGCATATGCAGCAACGGGCAGCTTGTCTCAGCGACCGATACAATCTTTGCGCGAGCGCGGATTACCGCCTAAGAGCCTGTTTTGGATTTCTTTTCCTGTTTCCACGGCGGAGTGACTGAGGGCGCGCCAAACAGAAAACCTTGCAAACAGTCGACGCCGCTATTGCGCAGAAACTCGGCGTCAGCCTGATTTTCAACCGATTCGGCGGTCACCAGTATTTCGAATTCCTGCGCGATCGAGATCAATGCGCGCACCAGAGCCTGATTGTCCGGCTGTTCGCTGACACCTCGGATAAACTGACCATCGATCTTTGCCGCATCGAACAGGAACTCACGGAAATGGCGAATGCCAAAGTCGCTGGCGCCAAAATCGTCCAGTGCAAAGGCAATGCCGCGTTCCTGCAGGCGATCCATCAGGTCGATCACGAGCTCGGGTACCTGCATGGCGGATTGTTCCGAAATTTCAAGGATCAGCCGCTCTCCTATACTTTCGTCGCGTTTCAGAAACCGATCCAGCACCTTTGTCCAGCGCGCAAACCCGATCGAGCGGGCAGACATGTTAATCGACAATCGTATGCCGGGGTTTCGCACCAGTGTCTGCAATCCAAGTTCCAGCGCGATGCAATCAAGTTCTCGCCCCAAAGGTGTATTTTCGACCTGTGGCATGAACTCTCGCGCCGGGATCACGCGCCCGGTTTCGTCCAATACGCGGATGTAGCCTTCATAGAAAGCAATGCCGCCGGGCGCGTGCGCCTGCACAACCGGCTGAAAGGCCAGCTTGCACTGTTTGTGCTTCACCGCTTCGGTCGCCATGTTCACAACGGATCGATCCCGCGCCGAGATGGCCGAGCTTAACGGGTTGTCCGATCCTTCAGGTAGATCCGCAAGTTTCTTGTCCCGCATAAGCGCCAGTTCCCTGCACATGTCCGAATAGAGTTTCGGTCCCAGTGTCAGGGCAAACAGGTGAATCTGCGGTTAAAACGGGTGAATTTTCAGCGGGCAGAGTGTTGGGCGCGCGCCAAAGAGGCGGCTGCTCCGATCACTGCTCCGGTAAAGCCCAAAAGCATCATCAGAAAGCCCAACGCGATCAAACCGGCCAAAGCGCTGGCAATCGCAGCGACCATAGCCAACATCAGACCCAGCAAACCGACCAATGTCGAAAGGGTAGTCAAGCGGGTCATTTGCGGGTCTCCGGTCACTCGTTATCTCAAACCATGGACCCCATATGGCACCCGCAACCGATATTTCAAGCTGAGACAGGCATGGTAACGCGCAGTTCAGAATTGTTTTGCCTTCAGATTGGGCAATTCATCGCCAAGATGCTGGAAACCGGGCGTTCCGCGATCTTCGGGGTGCCGTGCCAGATGCTTTTGTTTGATCTGGTCTGAACTGTCGCGGCTGCCATCATGGCTGTAGCCGGGTGGTGCAAAACAATAGGCCAGCCTTTGGCGCAAAGTCAGGCCGGGTTGTGTGGCGTCGCGCCAGATGCCGACCCATTCATGAAAGGCCACGCGCAACGGGTTGAAGGTGCCGATGTTGTGGACCAGCCCGTAGTCGACGCGATCGTCGTCCTGCTCGGGCACAAAGGTTCCGAACATCTTGTCCCAGATGATGAAAACGCCGGCATAGTTACAATCCAGATAACGGGCGTTGCGACCGTGATGGGCCCGGTGGTGACTGGGGGTGTTCATCACCGCCTCGAACCAGCGGGGCATTTTGCCGATGGCTTCGGTATGGATCCAGAACTGGTAGATCAGGTTCAACCCGCCGACAAACAGGACCATGGCCGGGTGAAAGCCCAGCAGGATCAGTGGTGCGCGAACGACCATCATGAAGGTAAAAGTGTAGGTCCATGTCTGCCGCAATGCAGTGGTCAGGTTGTAGTGCTGTGAACTGTGGTGGTTCACATGGCTGGCCCAGACCCAGCGGATACGATGACCGAACCGGTGCACCCAGTAGTACCGCAGGTCATCCAGCACAAAGCACAGGATGATCACCGGGATCGAGGTACCCAGATCGAGCGGCGTGATCTGCCACAGCCACATAAAGAACGCATAGGCGATGAACCCCAGCAGAAATCCCGAGGCGATGTTTCCGGCCCCCATAATCAATGAGGTCACCGCGTCCCGTGTCTCATATCGGCCACCCCGGCCTTTGACAGCGATCCAAAGGAATTCGGCCAGAATCGCGGCGATGAAAAAGGGAACGGCCCATTGGACGGCGTCGGGAAAGGTAATCTGGTCTGTCATGTGGGTTCCATCAGGTTACGCCAATGGCTGCGTTCGAATTCGTCCAGACGAACAAGGCATCTGGGTGTGGCAAAGTCGTGAAACTGGAATTCGAACCCGTCGGGATGGTCCAGCAGGTCATAATCCAGTAGGTGCCGCGCGACGGTATCCGCGCCAAAGGACCAGATCAGACCAGGGCCGTTTGTGGTTCGGATCAGGGCAGAGTGGCCATCATGAGCGATTGTCAAATCGATCACCTCATCGTCCGGGAAATGGCGCAGCCATTCCTGGCCTGTGTTTTCCTGTGTCAGCACGCGCAATTGCGATCGGCCTGTCAGGTGCAGCAACAGCGTGACACCGGCAATTCCTCCGACCACCAGCACCAGAAGAATATCCAGCGGCATTCTGTCCTCCCACGGCCAGAGTGCAGCCGGCCTTTGCAGCTGTCAAAGGTGGCGTGGCGTAAGGCGGAATAGCGAAGGGGCGCAGCCGCGGTGGTTGCGCCCCTTAAGAACTCGATCGGGTCAAAATTACATCAGTTACTGATCGTGTAAGTCCCGCCAGAATCACCCTTGCCTTTGTTGCGGGTGAACGTCACCTGATTGCCGTCCAGCGAAACGGTCTGGCAATCTTGCGGCAGCGTATCGCTTCCAACCACCAGATTGCGGCACCAGAACCGTTTGTTCCAAACCCAGGCCCCGGCAACGTTTCGACCGTCATCTAGCTTACCAGACAGTTTTCCGTCGGCCGAGATGACCAGGGTGGCGCCGTTTCCGGTCAGCGTTTTGCCAGCAACCGTATCCAGGAATTGCTTCTGCTTTTTGATGTCCTTAGCGTCGGCTGCCACCGCCGCACCCAGTGCAATAAAGGTAGCAGCGGCAAGTGTTACGATACTCTTCATAAAATACTCTCCTGATTAAACGGCAAGAGAGTATCATGATTCTAACGGTTTAGAGCAGAATTTCTCAGCTTTCAGCGTTGACGAGAGCCGAGATAATCGCCTTCGCGCTATCCGAGTTCCATTCGGCATCGCCAATCAGTCGCGCGATCTCATTGCCATCCGGATCAAGGATCACGGTGATCGGCAGGCCAATCACGCCCATCTCACGCGCCACGGCCTGTTTGGGGTCCTGATGGCGCGGCAGATTGTCGATCCCGTTCTCGTCAAAGAACTTTTTGATCCCGGCGGGGGAGTTGCGCCCGGTGGCCAATGTCAGCACCTCGAATCTGTCGCCGCCGAACTCTTCTTGAAGTTCAGCGATCTGGGGCATCTCCTTGCGGCACGGGGCACACCAGGTGGCCCAGAAGTTCAGCAGGATGTATTTGCCCTTATAGTCCTCCAGAGACGCCGTGCCGCCATTATCTTCCAATTCGAATTCAACCGCTTCAACCGGTTTAGGCTCTTTGTGCAGGATCAGCCGCTTCAGGCTGTCCTCGCGCAGCGGCCCCAATGTCTCGGCATCGGTCGCCAAAGCGGCGTTTGCACCCAGCGCTAGGGCCATATAAAGGGGGATCAGACGTAACAGGCGCATATCAACTCCGGGTTTTCTTTCATGACCGATCAATCCTCGAACCAGATGTGGGGCGGCCGCTTCGCCGCCGGTCCAGACGCGATCATGGAGGCAATCAATGCCTCGATCGGGTTCGATCAGCGGATGGCAGCCCAGGACATCGCAGGCTCGCGCGCCCATGCCGCCATGTTGGCCGTCACAGGCGTTATTAGTGATAGTGACGCGCAGGCTATTCGGGAAGGGCTGCTCACCGTTTTGTCAGAAATCCAAAACGGAGACTTTCAGTTCTCGACCGCGCTGGAAGACATCCACATGAATGTCGAAGCGCGCCTGAAAGAGGTGATCGGTGAACCCGCAGGCCGTCTGCACACGGGTCGGTCGCGCAATGATCAGGTGGCGACCGATTTCAAACTCTGGGTCCGCGATCAGTTGGATGCGGCAGAAACCGGCATTCTGGCTCTGATCCGCGCGCTTTTGGCGCAGGCCGAGGCCGGGGCGGATTGGGTCATGCCGGGCTTTACCCATTTGCAAACCGCGCAGCCGGTAACATGGGGCCACCACATGATGGCCTATGTCGAGATGTTTGGTCGCGACCTGTCCCGCGTGCGTGACGCGCGCGCCCGGATGAACGAATCCCCGCTGGGGGCCGCTGCGCTGGCCGGGACATCTTTCCCAATCGACCGGTACATGACGGCCGAAGCGCTAGGCTTTGACCGCCCTGCCGCGAACTCGCTGGATGCGGTCAGCGACCGCGACTTCGCGCTAGAGTTCCTGTCCACTGCCTCGATCTGCGCCGTTCACCTGTCGCGCTTTGCCGAAGAACTGGTGATCTGGTCCTCGGCCCAATTCCGGTTTGTGACGCTGTCCGACCGATTCTCGACCGGCTCGTCGATCATGCCGCAGAAGAAAAACCCCGACGCGGCGGAGCTGATCCGCGCCAAAGTTGGCCGCATCTTTGGTGCGAACACTGCGCTGATGATGGTGATGAAGGGCCTGCCGCTGGCCTATTCCAAGGACATGCAGGAAGACAAGGAACAGGTCTTTGACGCCGCCGACAACTGGATGCTCGCGCTGGCCGCGATGGAAGGCATGGTCAAGGATATGAACGCCAACCGCGATAGCCTTGCTGCCGCTGCGGGGTCTGGTTTTTCGACCGCGACCGATCTAGCCGACTGGCTGGTACGGGTCCTCGGCCTGCCGTTCCGCGATGCGCACCATGTGACTGGATCACTGGTTGCTTTGGCCGAAACCAAGGGTTGCGACCTGCCTGACCTAACACTTGAGGATATGAATTCGGTGCACGCGGATATCACCGATGACGTCTATTCTGTCCTCACCGTTGAAAACTCGGTAAACTCGCGCCAATCTTATGGAGGGACTGCGCCTGATCAGGTGCGGGCTCAGATCAAACGATGGAAGGCGTTGGTATGATGCGTATGTTTCGGGTCATTCTGCTGATCTTGACCGGTTTTGCCTTGGCAGCCTGTGGTGCCGATGGCGAACCTGTTCAGCCGACCGCCAGCCTGGGTGTTGGCGTCGGATCCAGTGGGACACATGTTGGCGGAGGCGTTGGCCTACGCAAAGGCGGCCTCGGCCTTTATCTGGGTGTCTGATCCGAAACCCAACACCGTTAGCACCGAGCCTAAGGAGAACGGCATATGCGAACCATCGGCCTAGTTCTAACGCTTGCCGTTTTGGCGGCGTGCGAATCCACATCTGCGTCGCGCCCTGATCCTAAGCCAGAGCCAAAACAGTCCGGCATTTCTGTATCCGGCTATGCACGTGCCGGGGTCTCGACCGAGTTCTAAATAGCTGCGTGGGGCTCTTGAGCGCCCGAATCCATTGAACCGGGGGGCCGTTTTGGTCTAAGCGCGCAGATATGGATCACTTTCTCTACCGCGACGGCGCGCTTTTCGCCGAGGATGTCCCTGTCTCCGAAATCGCTGCCGCGGTCGGAACCCCGTTCTATGTCTACTCAACAGCCACCTTGCTGCGTCATTTCAAGCTGTTTGATGATGCGCTTGAGGGAACCGATCACCTTGTTTGCTACGCGATGAAAGCGGCCAGCAATCAGGCCATCCTGAAGACATTGGCACAGGCAGGCGCTGGGATGGATGTTGTTTCGGGCGGTGAGTACTTGCGCGCCAAAGCAGCAGGTGTTCCGGGTGACAAGATCGTGTTTTCGGGCGTCGGCAAAACGGCAGATGAGATCCGGACTGCCCTGACCGGCGGTATCCGTCAGTTCAACGTGGAATCCGAACCCGAGCTGAAGGTGATCAGCGCGGTTGCGGCAGAGCTGGGGATGGTTGCGCCGATCACAATCCGGGTGAACCCGGATGTGGATGCGAAGACTCATGCCAAGATTGCGACAGGTAAGTCCGAAAATAAATTTGGCATTCCGATCTCGCGCGCATCCGAGGTTTATGCGCTGGCCGCCAGCCTACCGGGGCTCGAGGTGATTGGGATTGACGTTCATATCGGATCACAATTGACCGAACTGGAGCCGTTTGAGCTTGCCTATACCAAGGTCGCTGAACTGACCGAACAGTTGCGGGCCGAAGGGCACAATATCCGCCGCCTCGATTTGGGGGGCGGTTTGGGCATTCCATATGCGCGCTCGAACGATGCGCCGCCGCTGCCTGTCGAATATGGTGCGCTGATCAAGAAGACGCTGGGACATTTGGATTGTGAAATCGAGATCGAACCTGGCCGTCTGATCGCGGGCAATGCCGGGTTGATGGTCAGTAAGGTTATCTATGTGAAGTCTGGCGAGGGTCGAGATTTTCTGATCCTTGATGGCGCAATGAATGATCTTATCCGCCCGGCAATGTACGAGGCGTATCACGACATTATTGCTGTTCAGGAACCTGTGCCTGGCGTTGAACAACAACCCTATGACATCGTGGGCCCGGTCTGCGAAAGCGGCGATACTTTTGCCAAACAGCGCAACATGCCGCCGCTCGATGCGGGTGATCTGGTGGCGTTCCGCAGTGCCGGTGCTTATGGCGCGGTGATGTCTAGTGAATACAACACGCGGCCGTTGATCCCCGAGGTTCTGGTGCATGAGGATCAATTTGCAGTTATTCGTGAACGCCCAAGCTTTGACGAAATCATAAACCGCGATACCATACCTACGTGGCTTTGACGCAATCAGCGTAAGGGCCCGATCAGGAGGCCCGCATTGCGCGATAAAGTGAAACTGCCGATACCAAAACGTTCGCTCTGGCTGACCCATGCAGGAATGCTGGCCGAGCAGGTTTTGCGCGCATTCTGGCCGTTTTTCTCGATTTTGATGGCTGTTCTGGCTGCTTTGATGCTGGGACTTCAGGATCAGGTGCGCGTTGAATTTGTCTGGGCCGCAGGTGCAGTTAGCCTGATCGCGCTGAGTGTGGCTGCGGCTGTTGGGATTCGGCGATTCCATCGGCCGACGCTTACTGAGGCGCTTGTGCGCTTGGATGAGGCATTGCCCGGACGCCCTATTCAGGCGTTGATCGATGACCAGGCCATTGGGGCGACGGATGCGGATTCAGTTGCTTTGTGGCAGGCACACAAGGCACGGATGGCGCAGCGCGTCTCTCAGGCCGAGGCAGTGAAACCTGATCTGCGCCTTGCTTCGCGCGATCCATACGCCCTGCGCTATGCCGCTCTATTGGCATTGGTTGTCGCCATGCTGTTCGGATCGCTATGGCGCATTGGCTCCGTCGCCGAGATGACGCCGGGAACGGCGGTCGCGGGGCAGGGACCAACCTGGGAGGGCTGGGTTGAGCCACCGCGCTATACCGGCCTGCCAACACTCTATCTTGCCGATCAATCGGGGCCCGCTCTGTCCGTGCCTGCGGGCAGTAGTGTGACCTTGAGGTTTTATGGTGAGGTCGGTGCGCACAGCCTGACCGAAACAAGTTCGGTCACTGGAACCGAAGCTGCCACTGAACCAGAACAGGATTTTGTTGTCACGCAATCGGGGCAATTGCGGATCGAAGGACCTGCAGGCCGGGATTGGGTTGTTGACGTGATTGGCGATGCCCCTCCGACTATTGACGTGGCAGGTCGGGCCGAGGCCGAAGCAGGCGGACAGATGAAACTGCCGTTTCAATCCAGTGACGACTATGGCGTTGTTTCTGGCTCTGCCCTGATTGAACTTGATCTGGGCGCCGTAGATCGCCGGTATGGTTTGACCACCGAACCTGAGCCGCGCGAGGTGATCGAGATTGAACTGCCCATGCCCATCACCGGCGACCGGGCTGATTTTACCGAAGACCTGATTGAAGACTTCTCGCAGCATCCATGGGCGCATCTGCCGGTGCGTATAACGCTGATTGCGCGCGATGCGGCGGATCAGGAATCGGAATCGCAACCCTATCTGACCCCCTTGCCTGCGCGCCGGTTCTTTGATCCGCTTGCGGCTGCTGTGATCGAACAACGGCGCGATCTGCTTTGGTCGCGCGAGAACGGCGCACGGGTCGCTCAGGTGTTGCGGGCAGTTTCGCATCAGCCCGAGGGTCTGTTCCGCTCGGATACGGCCTATCTGCGACTGCGCGTGTTATTGCGTCGGTTGGAGACCTTTAATCAATACGGGTTGAAGCAGCCTCAGCAGGAAGAAATCGCGCAAGCCCTGTGGGATCTGGCGGTGCTGATCGAAGACGGCACTCTGGCCGATGCACTTGAGCGGATGCGCCGCGCGCAGGAACGCCTAAGCGAGGCGATGCAAAATGGTGCGAGCGAAGAAGAGATTGCAGAGTTGATGCAGGAGCTGCGCGAGGCGACGCAGGACTATCTGCAACAGTTGCAGCGTCTGGCGCAACAGAATGGCGAAGATGGTGAACGTCAGTCTGGGCAAAATGGCGAGTCGCTGCAGATGTCGCAGGATGATCTGCAGGCCATGATGGACCGCATTCAAGAACTGATGGAACAGGGCCGCATGGCCGAAGCCCAGCAGGCGCTGGAAGAGTTTCAGCAGATGATGGAAAACATGCGTGTCACCCAAGGTCAGGGTCAAGGTGGCCAGTCCGAGGGGCAACAAGCCATGGAAGGTCTGGCCGAGACACTGCGCGAACAACAGGGTCTGAGCGATCAGGCCTTCCGCGATCTGCAGGAACAATTCAACCCGGGCGGCCAGGCTGGTGAAAGCCAGGGCAACGAAGGTCGAAATGGTGGTCAGGGTCGGGGTCAAAGCCACGAAGGGCAGGGCGGTCAGGGGCAGGATTCGGATCAGGCTGGTGAAGGTCAATCCGGTCAGGGCAGCCTGGCGGATCGTCAACAGGCGCTGCGCGATGAATTGCGGCGTCAGGAACAGGGCCTACCGGGTGCCGGCACGCAGGAAGGCGAAGCCGCCCGCGATGCGCTGGGCCGTGCGGGTCGGGCCATGGATGAGGCCGAACAGGCCCTGCGCGGCGATGATTTGGCCGAGGCGATAGATCGTCAATCCGAAGCGATGGAAGCCCTGCGCGAAGGCATGCGCTCACTTGGTGAGGCGTTGGCCGAGAACCAGCAAAACCAATCCGGTCAAGGTGCGCAGGAAGGCGAGGCCCAAGCGAATAACCGTGATCCACTGGGTCGAAACCCCGGCGCTGCGGGGTCGATCTCGACAGATGACAATCTGTTGCAAGGCGAAGATGTTTACCGCCGCGCGCGTGAGCTGCTGGATGAAATCCGCCGCCGGACCGGAGAAACCGACCGGCCTACGATTGAACTGGAATACCTGAAACGGCTGCTGGAACGGTTCTGAGCCCGTCAGTTCTGTGACGCACCTGATCCGGCCTGTGCCTCAAGCCAGATACGCGCCTGATCGATCAGCGATACGTAGGGTTTCAGCACTGGATCGGCCTGTGGGACGACTTCGCTGATTTGCTGCGCATTGCCGTAGATCAGATATAGGATCACCGCGATGATCAGAACCAATGCAAACCCGCGCACAAAGCCACCGGATTTGCGTGCTGGTTGCGCGGCATCCGGGTCTTCGGCCAACATGCTGGAATTGATCGTCTCGACATCCGGCAACGCCTCCTTCTGACCGGCATCTTGGGATGTTTCTGATGCGGTTGGTGTTTTGGGTTCGACCTTCGGAATTGGTGCGACATCCAATGCGAGATCAGGCTGCGTTTCAAGGCTGCTGCCTTCCTGCGCCCTGAGTTCGGATTCTCGTGCGGCCTCTTCCTGAAGAATATCGGCAACTGAAGGATCGATGTTTCCGGACGTCTTGGTTTCAGCCTTGGCCACTTCCGTCTCTTGGTCGGAAAAGGCTTCCTCGACCGGAGACCTGTCACTGCCTGTGTCGTCTTCTTCCTCAGGTGTTGACGTCTCGAGCTCAGACAGCTTGGCTTTCAGTTCGGTGGTTTCCACCCCAGCTGCTTCATCGGCGGGGTATTTCGCCTGAAACCATGTCTGATCACAGGCCGAACACTGTACATCGCGGCCTTCTTCGGGGATGACCTCGTCTGGCACCTCATATTGGGCACTGCAATTCGGACATGTAAGACGCATGCTGCCTCCCCGGCCGGCAATTCGGCGGATAATAGTTTTTTCAGGCATATTATTCCGTTAAGACCCAACAGCAAAGCGCGATTTCGGTTTCAGGGTCCAAGTGTCACCAATTGGACTCGGTACAGGCATTGAAACCACATTCGCGCTCGGGCAAGAAGAGCAGCATAATAAAGGGGACACGTGTGATCGAGCTGGAGAATGTCAGCTACACCTATGGTGGCGGCGAATTGCTGAGCGACGTCTCGGTGCAATTGCAGCCGGGCTCGTTTCATTTTCTGACGGGTCCATCCGGGGCGGGCAAAACCACTTTTCTAAAGCTGTGCTATGGTGCGTTGTTGCCAACGTCGGGCCGTCTGAGCGCCTTTGAGCAGGATGTTTCAGCCTTAGACCGCGATGAGATGGCATTGCTGCGCCGTCGGATCGGTGTTGTACATCAGGACTGTCAGTTCCTTGATCACATGACGCTGGCAGAAAACGTGGCTTTGCCACTTATGGTTTCGGGCCGCGCCGAGGCCGAGGAACAAAGCAACCTGTCAGAACTGCTGGGATGGGTCGGTTTAGGTTCGCGGCTAGAAGCACATCCGCCCGAACTGTCGGGAGGTGAACGCCAACGTGCCGCACTGGCGCGTGCCCTGATCCTGTCACCCGATGTCGTATTGGCGGACGAACCCACGGGAAACGTGGATTGGGAGATGTCGCAGCGTCTGTTGCGCTTGCTGGTCGAGTTGAACAAAATGGGCAAAACCGTCCTGATCGCCACCCATGATCTAAGCCTGATCCGCGCCGCAAAAAGCCAGGTTCAGGCCCGCGTGCTGCGAATTTCGCAACGCCGGTTGCAACTGGCGGGGGCCGATCTATGAGCAAGGGTGACATCCGAAACCTGCTGCGCCGCGACAGCCGCGCCGATCGGGTGGTGCCACCCACTGGGTATACCGCTCATCTGACGTTGTTCGTTTCTGGCGCGATGGCCTTTCTAACGGTTTTTGCGTTGGCCTTGTCTCTGGCCTCGGGCCGGATCGCCGACCGCTGGGCCTCGGAACTGGCCGGGGCAGCAACGCTGCGGATTAACGCGCCTGCTGAACAACTGGCTGCCCAGACCAAGGCCGCTCTGACCGTTCTGAACCAGACACCGGGCGTGGCATCAGCCCGTGCGCTGACTGTTGAAGAACAGGCGGCGTTGCTGTCGCCCTGGTTTGGACCGGACTTGCCGCTGGATACGTTGCCCATACCGCAGCTGATCGAGATTGTCGAAGGTGAACCGGGTTTGGATGTTACTGGCCTGCGCCTGCGTTTGGGGGCCGAAGTGCCGGGTGCTGTACTGGACGACCACACACGATGGCGCGAACCTTTGGTGGACGCGGCCATGTCACTGCGACGGCTTGGGTGGATTTCGATCCTGCTGATCGGAGGCGCAACAGCTGCCATGATCACGTTGGCGGCCAATGCCTCGCTGGCGGCGAATGCGCAGATCATCGAGGTGTTGCGTCAGGTCGGTGCGCGCGACCGATTCATCGCGGGCGCCTTTGTGCGTCGGTTCACCTATCGCGCGCTGTTCGGTGCGGCGGTCGGCACAATGCTGGGCATGATCGGTGTTCTGCTATTGCCCGAAGCCTCGGATGCCGGAGGGTTCTTGTCCGGCGTCGGATTTCAGGGGACGGATTGGGCGCTGCCGGTGGTGATCCCAATTCTGGGTGCCATTGTCGCTTTCTTCGCGACCTGGACCGCTGCGCGCCGCAAGTTGAAGGAGCTTTCCTGATGTCCAAGGCTGTTCAATGGGTCCGCTCGTTGGTCTTTATGTTCGTGATCTACTTTTGGATGCTGATCCTCGGCATCGTATTTTTGCCCTATGCGATTTTTTTAAAACAGGGGGCATCAAGGGCCTGCAAAACCTATGCGCGCAGCACATTGTGGCTGGCGCGCTGGATGGTGGGTATTCGCAGCGAAGTACGCGGAACACCGCCGACAGGTGAGGTTGTAATCGGTGCCAAGCATCAATCCTTTCTCGATATCATCATGATCTTCAACGCTATCCCGCATGGCAAGTTCATCATGAAGCGAGAGCTGTTGTGGACCCCGATCATCGGGATGTATGCGCGCCGTTTGGGCTGTATTCCCGTGAACCGGGGCAAGAAGGGCGCCGCAGTGGCCAAGATGGTCAAGGACGTCGCTAAAGAATTCACCGAACCCGGTCAGCTGGTCATCTATCCGCAAGGCACCCGCGTCGCACCGGGGGCCAAGAAACCTTACAAAGTTGGCACTGCCGTTTTGTACGAAGGGTTGGGTTTTCCCTGTGTCCCTGTGGCGACAAATGCGGGCGTGTTTTGGCCGCGTACGGGTCTCATGCGCAAGCCGGGCCTTGCGATTGTAGACTTCCTTGAACCCATTGAGCCCGGTGTAGAACGCGAAGAATTTCTGGAACGTCTAGAAAACGTAATCGAAACACGTTCTGACGCGCTGATGCAAGAAGTGGGGTTTGATCCGGATGCAGTTCATTGACGATCTGAGCACGTTAGAAGGGCTCTACGGCACACCGGGCGCGCCATCTTTGCGTAAGGTGGTGCGACAGCTTACGCCGCTTTATCGTAAGTGGATTATGGCGTCCCGACTATGCGTTCTGAGTACGGTTGGCCCGGAAGGCGTGGATGGCAGCCCGCGCGGTGACGATGGCCCGGTGGTTCTGGAACTGGATCCCGCTACGCTGGCCCTGCCGGATTGGCGAGGAAACAACCGCTTGGATTCGCTGCGCAATATCGTGCGCGACCCGCGCGTGTCATTGATGTTTTTTGTGCCGGGTTCGAACAATGTGGTACGTTTGAACGGGTCGGCACGGCTGACGGCTGATGACGATTTGCGCGCGCGCTTCGAAAAGCACGGAAAACGCCCAGCGACCGTTATCGTGATTGACATCCAGGAAGTCTACACGCAATGCGCCCGTGCGCTGATGCGGGCTAAAACCTGGTCAAGCGATGATGAATCCCAAGGTCTCCCAACGGTGGGAGAGATCATTGCCGAAGCGTCGGACGGTGAGGAAGGCGGCGCACATTATGATCAGGAATGGGCTCCGCGCGCCGCCAAAACGATGTGGTAGGCATAGCGATCAAACCGCCGCCGTCCCAATTTTTTCAACCTTCGAGATCCAGCGCTCGACGCTGCCGGCTTTTGGATAGCTGGCACCGGCGAAGTGAGTGAACTTCGTTGGTTTGAAACCGACAAACCCCAATATCTGATCACGCACCTGACGGATGAGCGCTTGGCGATAGATCAGGCGCATGAACCAGCCGGGCGTGTCTGAGGTCAGGATTACGCGCGCAGTGCGCCCGGTCAGCATCGGGGCTGGAAAACCGAGTTTCGTCGTGTTGCGCGTGTCGAAAGTGCGCCCCGGGATGAACATCCGGTCGATCAGCCCTTTTAGTTTCGCAGGCAATCCACCCCACCACATAGGCGCAGTCAGGACCAGATGATTGCTCCACTCAATATCTTGCAGAACCTGTTCCAGTTCGGGTTCGAGGGGTTTGAAATCATGGTAATTGCCCTGACCGAAATCCAGGTCAAACTGAAGATCGCTTAGGTGAACGACGCGCACGTCATGACCATTCTGGCGTGCCGCGTCGCCATATGTCTGCGCAAAGGTGCGTGACAGGCTGTTTTTACCAGGGTGCCCGTCCAGGATCAGAATTTTCTTCGGTTGCATTGGGTTTCTCCTAAAAAGTGACCGCGGTCATCTTATAGCATCAAAAAGTGACCACGCTCAATAACAAATTAGACCACGGTCAAAAAATATGCAATCTGGGCTTATGCAAAAGACAGTTCAAAAACGCACACTGAAAACCCGCGCCCGCCTGATGGCAGCATCGGAAGAGTTGATTCAGAAAAACGGATACGAGGCCTTAAGGGTCGAGGAGGTGGTGCAACTGGCTGGCGTTGCCAAAGGCACGTTCTTCGCCCATTTCCGCGACAAAGATGCGTTGATGGAGATCATGATCGCGGACAAATTGAATGCCTGTCTGGATCAGGCTGACAACGGGCCAAAGCCAGGAACCGTCGCCGAGATCATCACCGCCCTTGAACCGGTTCACAGTTTCATGACGTCCGAGAGGTATGTCTTCGATCTTTTGATCCGATATTCAGGTGCAACCGCTATCGCTGAAATCGGGCCCATCGCCTATTGCTTTGAGCGGTATTTCCGCGTGGTGATGATGTGGCTTGATGCCACCGAGATGCGCAAGGATGTGCCATCAGAGCTATTGGCCGAGGGCGTGCAGGCTTTTGCGATTCAGGCCATGTCTCTGAGATTCTGCGCGCTGCATTCTGCGACGACATTTACAGATCGGCTGGAAACATATCTGGAGGCGTGGCTGACCCCAGCGCGCTGATCGCGGCCGGGGTCATGAGCGTTAGCTGTGGATTGGTCCGTCACCGCAGGCCAGTGCGGCCTCTCGCACGGCTTCGGAATAGGTCGGGTGGGCGTGGCAGGTCAGGGCGAGGTCCTCGGCAGAGGCACCAAACTCCATCGCCACGCAGACCTCATGGATCAGATCACCTGCGGCCGGGCCGATGATATGTGCGCCGAGAATACGATCAGTTTCCTTATCGGCCAGAATCTTGACGAACCCATCGGCGGCAAAGTTCGCCTTGGCGCGACCGTTGCCCATGAACATGAACTTGCCAACTTTGTAGGCACGGCCCTGTTCTTTCAGCGTCTCTTCGGTCTCGCCAACATTGGCGACCTCGGGCCAGGTGTAGATCACACCCGGAATGACGCCATAGTTGACATGACCATGCTTGCCCGCGACCTGTTCGGCTGCGGCCATGCCCTCATCCTCGGCCTTATGCGCCAGCATTGGGCCTTCGGTCACGTCGCCGATGGCATAAATACCGGGCACGTTGGTCTGCCAGTCGGCACCGACCTTTATCTGACCACGCGGTGTCATTTCGACGCCCAGAGCATCCAGTCCCAGACCGTCTGAGAACGGCTTGCGCCCGGTGGCAACCAGCACGGCGTCTGCGTCGACCACATGTTCGCTGTCATCTTTACGCAGTTTGTACGTGACTTTGGCTTTTGTCTTAGTGGCCTCGGTTTTCTGAACTGCGGCCCCCATCACGAATTTCAGACCCTGCTTCTTCAGGATACGTTGGAAGGTTTTCTGCACCTCGGGGTCCATGCCCGGAGTGATCACATCGAGGAATTCAATTACCGTGACCTCAGCCCCCAAACGCTGATAGACCGAGCCCAGTTCCAGGCCGATTACACCCGCGCCGATCACGACCATTTTCTTGGGGATTTTGCCCAAAGACAGCGCACCGGTCGAGGTCACAACAACCTTTTCATCCACTTCGACGCCAGGCAGCGAAGCCGGTTCCGAGCCCGAAGCGATAATGATATTCTTGGCTTCGTGCAATTCGTCACCCACCTTAACCTGGCCGGCAGCCGGGATCGAGCCCCAGCCTTTTAGCCAGTCGATCTTGTTCTTCTTAAACAGGAACTCGATGCCCTTGGTATTGCCTTCAATTGTCTCTTCTTTGTAGGCCTGCATCTGCTTCCAATCGACCGAGGGGCTTTTGCCTTTCAGACCCATCTTGGCAAAGTTATGTTCGGCCTCGTGCAATTGATGACTGGCATGCAGAAGCGCTTTGGATGGGATGCAGCCCACGTTCAGGCAGGTGCCACCCAGCGTCTCACGTCCTTCGACCACGGCGGTTTTCAGGCCCAACTGGGCGCAGCGGATGGCGCAGACATAGCCGCCGGGGCCTGCTCCGATTACGATGACGTCATAGTTTGCCATGAGGGATCTCCTTGAGAAGTCGGGCTGTCACAGGGTTTGGGCCTATGAACAATTTGTACAACAGCGGGGTCACAATAACACCGCCAAAAGCATGAGGGTTGTGGCCAGAAATCCGACCAACCAGATCAGTGTGCGCCAGGGTCTGAGGCCATAGTAATACGCTGGCACATACAGGACGCGCGCAGTCAGATAGATATACGCGCAGGTGGTCGTGAAGCCACCGGTTGATCCGCTGAGTGTGACGACGACACAGGCGATAGCGAACAGGATCAGCCCTTCGAAGTGATTGTTCAACGCGCGGTACAGACGCGCTGTTTTTTCCGAAAGCTGATCTTCCAACCCGCCGCCCAACCGGCTTCGGTCGCGAGCAGACGTGGTCTTGCCGGGTCCGAGTTCCAAATTTGCGGGGACTGCCATCACCACATACTGAACAACCTGCAAAAGTGCGGCCAATGTCAGGGCTGTGAGTTCAGGGGTCACGCTTGAGAACTTTTGTTGTGTTGCCCGGCGTCGTCGTGCCCGGGCCATACTTGGGGTCTATGTCCAGTGGCAGTCGCATTCAAACGGGTGTCAGTATCTTGACCTGAATATGGGCCACGCCGCCGCGTTCGTGATGCATGGCCAATTCTTCGGACTCGATGAAACTCTGTGCGCGTTCAAGGTCGGTGACTTCAAACAAGGCCACCGCATGATCTTTCAAATTGGGGTCACGCCAGATGTGGAGGTCGCGGATACCCGCGGCCTCTCTCATTTTTTGATCCTCGCGGAACACCTTTAGCCAGACATCGAAATCTGCGACATCGGCCTGCCAGAGAATATGCGTTGCCATGGTTACAGATCCATAAGCAGGCGGCGGGGGTCTTCAAGCGCTTCTTTCACGCGAACCAAGAAGGTTACCGCGCCTTTGCCGTCGACGATCCGGTGGTCATAGGACAGCGCCAGATACATCATCGGGCGGATCACCACTTGACCGTTGATCGCCATCGGGCGGTCCTGAATCTTGTGCATGCCAAGTATGCCCGATTGCGGCGGGTTCAGGATCGGCGAGGACATCAACGAGCCGTAGACACCGCCGTTTGAGATGGTGAAGGTGCCGCCTTGCATCTCTTCCATGCTCAGCTTGCCGTCACGGGCGCGTTTACCTTTTTCGGCAATCGCCTTTTCGATCGCGGCAAAGGACATGCTGTCGGCATCGCGGATAACCGGAACCACCAGTCCTGTCGGTGTACCAGCGGCTACACCCATATGGACGAAGTTCTTGTAGACGATGTCGGTACCGTCGATCTCGGCATTCACCTCGGGCACTTCTTTCAACGCGTGGCAGCAGGCCTTGGTGAAGAAGGACATAAAGCCCAAACGGACGCCATGTTTCTTTTCGAACTGGTCCTTGTACTGGCTGCGCAGGGCCATCACCTCGGTCATGTCGACCTCGTTATAGGTGGTCAGCATCGCTGCGGTGTTCTGGCTGTCTTTCAGGCGCTTTGCGATGGTCTGACGCAAGCGGGTCATTTTGACCCGTTCCTCGCGCGCAGCGTCGCTGGCCGCAACCGGAGCGCGCGGGGCCGGAGCAGGTGCTGCCGCAGGTGCGGGGGCCGGGGCAGCAGCGGTTGCAACGGCACGTGCCACATCGTCTTTCATAATCCGGCCATCACGACCAGTCCCGGTGACCTGATCAGCGGACATGCCTGCCTCGGCCATGGCTTTCTCAGCAGAGGGGGCATTGGCCACGTCTTTGCCTGTGCTGGCTGCTGTGGGGGCCGTTGCTGCTGCGGCAGCCGCCGGAGCCGCACCAGCCGCCGCACCCGATATCACCGCCAGTTTCGCTGAGGCATCTACAGTTGTACCTTCGGGAGCTGCAATTTCTGCCAGAACACCCGCTGCGGGGGCAGGTACCTCGACCGAGACTTTATCGGTTTCCAACTCGCATAGCATTTCGTCCTGAGCGACGCTGTCGCCAACCTGTTTGAACCAAGTTGACACGGTTGCCTCGGTCACGGACTCGCCCAGTGTTGGCACCATCACGTCGACACTGCCCGCTGACGCCGCGGGCGCTGCTGCAGGGGCCGGCGCCGCGGCCGCAGGGGCAGCCGCTGCGCTGTCACCATCTGCGATGGTCGCCAGCAACGCATCGACGCCAACCGTCTGGCCTTCGGCCGCAACGATCTCACCCATCACGCCCGCAGCCGGGGCAGGCACTTCTACGGTGACCTTGTCTGTTTCAAGCTCACAGAGCATCTCATCCACAGCGACCGCGTCGCCTGGTTTCTTAAACCATGTCGCAACTGTGGCTTCTGTTACCGACTCGCCAAGCGTGGGAACACGAACTTCAATCGTCATCGTTTACTTTCCTTCAATGCTCAGCGCTTCGTTCACCAGCGCTTGTTGTTGGGCTTTGTGTTGGCTGGCCAGGCCCGTCGCGGGCGAAGCCGAAGTGGCGCGGCCGACATAGCGAGGCCGTGTATGTTTCGCTTTGATGCGGGACAGGACCCATTCGATGTTGGGCTCGATAAAGGTCCAGGCACCCTGGTTTTTGGGTTCTTCCTGACACCAGATCATTTCGGCGCCTTTAAAACGCTCAAGCTCATTGATCAGAGAATGCGCAGGGAACGGATAGAATTGTTCAATTCGCATCAGGTAGACATCGTCGATCCCACGCGCGTCACGCTCCTCCAAAAGGTCATAGTAAACCTTGCCCGAGCACATCACGACCCGCTTGATCTTGCTGTCGGCAACCAGCTTGGTATCCGAATTGCCATGTTGCGCATCGTCCCACAACACGCGGTGGAAGCTGGAGCCTGTGGTGAATTCCTCAGCGGTGCTAACCGCCAGCTTGTGACGCAGAAGCGACTTGGGTGTTACAAGGATCAGCGGCTTGCGGAAGGTCCTGTGCAGTTGACGGCGCAGGATGTGGAAATAGTTCGCGGGCGTCGTACAGTTCGCCACGATCCAGTTGTCCTGGCCGCACATCTGCAGGAACCGTTCCAGTCGCGCCGAGCTGTGTTCCGGGCCCTGACCTTCAAAGCCATGCGGAAGCAAACAAACCAAACCAGACATGCGCAGCCATTTACTTTCGCCCGAGCTGATGAACTGGTCGAACATGATTTGCGCGCCGTTGGCGAAGTCGCCGAACTGCGCCTCCCAGAGGGTCAACGCGTTGGGTTCGGCCAGTGAATAGCCGTATTCAAAACCCAGAACCGCATATTCCGACAGCATCGAGTCGATCACTTCATAGTGTGACTGACCGGGCCGGATATTGTTGAGCGGATAATACCGTTCCTCATTCTCCTGGTTGATGAAACCCGAATGGCGCTGGCTGAACGTCCCGCGTGTGGCGTCCTGACCGGACAGGCGCACCGGATAGCCTTCGGTCAGCAGCGAGCCGAATGCCAGAGCTTCACCCGTCGCCCAATCGAATCCTTTACCAGACTCAAACATTTGCTTTTTGTGTTCCAGCAGGCGACCAACGGTCTTATGCATGGCAAAACCGTCCGGTGTGCGCGAGAGCGCGGCACCGATCTCGGCTAAAGTATCTGGCGAAATGGCGGTCTCACCGCGCATGTATTCGTCTTTGTTCTTGTCGAGGTGCGACCACCGCCCGTCCAGCCAATCGGCCTTGTTGGGTTTATAGTCCTTTCCGGCCTCGAACTCATCGTTCAGACGGGCCTGAAAGGCGGTTTTCATATCCTCGATCTCGCCCTCGGGGATCAGCCCGTCTTTGACCAGACGTTCGGTGTACAGCGACAGCGTGGTCTTATGGGTCTTGATCTTCTTGTACATGATCGGGTTGGTGAACATGGGCTCATCGCCCTCGTTGTGGCCAAACCGGCGGTAGCAAAAGATGTCGATCACCACGTCCTTGTGGAACTTCTGGCGGAATTCGGTTGCCACTTTGGCAGCATGTACAACCGCCTCGGGATCGTCGCCGTTCACGTGGAAGATCGGAGCCTCGACCATCAGCGCGATATCCGTTGGATACGGGCTGGAGCGGCTGAAGTGCGGCGCGGTGGTGAAACCGATCTGGTTGTTCACCACGATATGCATGGTGCCGCCGGTCTTGTGCCCACGCAGACCGGACAGGCCGAACCCTTCGGCGACCACACCCTGACCAGCAAAGGCCGCATCGCCGTGCAGCAGAATGCCCATCACCTTGGTCCGGTCGGTATCCTTCAGTTGATCCTGCTTGGCCCGAACCTTGCCCAGCACAACCGGGTTCACCGCTTCAAGGTGGCTGGGGTTTGCGGTCAGCGACAGGTGTACGCTGTTGCCATCAAACTCACGGTCGCTGGAGGCGCCGAGGTGGTACTTCACATCGCCCGAGCCATCCACGTCTTCGGGCTTGAAGCTGCCTCCCTGGAATTCGTTGAAAATCGCGCGGTAGGGTTTGCCCATCACATTGGCGAGGATGTTCAGACGCCCGCGGTGCGGCATGCCGATGACAATGTCCTGAACGCCCAAGGCTCCGCCACGCTTGATGATCTGCTCCATCGCGGGGATCAGGCTTTCGCCACCGTCCAAACCAAAGCGCTTGGTGCCCATGTATTTGACATGCAGGAATTTCTCGAAACCTTCGGCCTCAACCATCTTGTTCAGGATCGCCTTGCGGCCTTCCTTGGTGAACTGGATTTCCTTGCCGTAGCCTTCGATGCGTTCTTTCAGCCAGGCGGCTTCTTCCGGGTTCGAGATATGCATGTACTGCAGCGCGAAAGTGCCGCAATAGGTGCGCTTTACGATCTCGACGATCTGGCGCATGCTGGCCATCTGCAGGCCCAGAACATTGTCGATAAAGATCGGGCGATCCATGTCGGCGTCTGTGAAGCCATATGTTTTCGGGTCCAGCTCTGGATGGGTGCTGGCAGCGCGCATTCCCAGCGGGTCCAGATCAGCCGCCAGATGGCCCCGGATCCGATAGGCCCGGATCAGCATCAGGGCGCGCAGGCTGTCCAACACGGCGCGCTTGATCTGGTCTTCGCTGACCTGAACACCGGTGTCAGCAGCCTTCTCCTGAATCTTCTTGCCTGCGGCTTTGGCATCAATCCCAGCCCATTCGCCGGTCAGCGCCCCGGTCAGATCATCTGTTGGCATGGGCGGCCAATCGGTGCGTGCCCAAGAGGGACCTTTGGCCTCTTTCTGAACATCCGGTGTAGCGTCACCCATCTGCCGGAAGAACTCGACCCATGCCGCATCTATTGCGTTCGGGTCTTTTGTGTACTGGGCATATAGCTGCTCTAGATACTCGGCATTGTGCCCTTGCATGAAGCTAGAGGCATGAAAGGCAGTGTTGGGCGTATGTTCGGTCATTGGGCTACCTCATATGGGTTGGGACCGTATTGGTTGGTGCCTGGCTGACTGGGGCGGGACAACCACCACAGCACCAGGAGGGGCGACACAAACAGGATCAGAAGTGTCGGAATGACGATCAGCAGAGTGGCACGGGTGAACAGGATATCCAGATTGCCGCCATGCTGGAAACTGGAGGCGAGCCCGATGCCAAAGAACAGGGTCGCAAACGCGCCGAGGATTAGAAGGAGTGGCAGTAAAGCGTAGAGGCCACTGCGCCCGGTATCATGCATCCGCCGCCACGCGACGGCGAGATGGGGGAAGAAGACGATCAGGCTGACGATGCTTTGCACAGGTTGTGAGGACTTAGCTGCGACGGATTTGGATGTTTCGGTTTCGGTCACTGCAACTTGCGTGAAGAACTGCGCGTCGATGATCCCGGCAATGACGCTCCAGATCACGATGAACAGGAAAAAGAACCAGTATTCGGGCCGAGAGGCACGCCCTGAGAAGGTGAAGAACTTCGAAAAACAGGTGCGGATGGCGTCGGAGAAAGTCATGCGAGACCCTCTTCACGCGGCGCCCCAAATCGATTTCTGTCTGGGTCGGAAGCAACCAGCATCAACCCGATAACATTGGACGCAACCAGCGCGCTTGTCACTATCGCGATTAGGAACACCGGAACAAAAAGAAAGATGGCCAGAAGAAACAGAAGAATGGGTCCGCCGATCAGCAACCCGAAACCAAGAAAGACATGATACCCCAGCCAGACGATAAATACTGTAGCGAACGGATAGAGCGCTTGATGCCCATCTTCGCCCGCGTCCTGCAGCCGTCTGCACATTGCTGAAAGCAGGGGCAAAGACGCGGCGGTGATCACCAACAGCCTCGAGGTGCCCCAGTTTACAGGAACGCTCCAGTCAAACAGCAATGCGGCGGCGATCGGCAAAACAATGGCGATTGGGGCAAACCACCAAAATTCAGAACGCGACGCCCTGCCCGTAAAGACAAATGTCTTTCGGATGCCTGTCGATATGGCTTGCTTTGGTCCCATCGTTACTGTTCCGCCCCGATTTGCCAAAGGTAAACCAAAGGTTTGATGGGAGGGCGCGTCTCGCCCACCCCCGAGCCGGACGTTGCCCCAAAAGCATATGTCCGGTTTTTGGTCACTTACCCAATCGCTTCCAGCACAGCCTCACCCAGCTGTGCTGGGCTTTCGGCCACGACGATACCGGCACTGCGCATGGCTTCGATCTTGTCCTCGGCACCACCTTTGCCGCCGGCGACGATTGCGCCCGCGTGGCCCATGCGGCGGCCCGGAGGGGCTGTGCGGCCTGCGATGAACCCGGCGGTTGGCTTTTTACGGCCCTTCTTGGCCTCATCCGCCAGGAACTGTGCGGCTTCTTCCTCGGCCGAGCCACCGATCTCACCGATCATGATGATCGAGTGGGTTTCGTCGTCGGCCAGGAACCATTCCAGCACGTCGATATGCTCGGTGCCCTTGATTGGGTCGCCGCCGATGCCCACGCAGGTGGACTGGCCCAGACCCACATCGGTGGTCTGCTTGACGGCCTCATAGGTCAGCGTGCCCGAGCGCGACACAACGCCAACCGAACCTCGCTTGTGGATGTGGCCGGGCATGATGCCGATCTTGCAGGCGTCGGGCGTAATCACACCGGGGCAGTTCGGGCCGATCAGGCGCGAGTTCGAGCCTTCCAGCGCACGCTTCACCTTCATCATGTCCAGAACCGGAATGCCTTCGGTGATGCAGACGATCACTTCCATCTCGGCATCAATCGCTTCGAGGATCGAGTCAGCCGCAAAGGGCGGCGGCACATAGATCACCGAGGCATTGGCTTCGGTCACATGCTTGGCTTCGTGGACCGAGTTGAACACGGGCAGGCCCAGATGCTCCATCCCGCCTTTGCCGGGGGTCACGCCGCCGACCATCTTGGTGCCATAGGCGATGGCCTGTTCGCTGTGGAATGTGCCCTGCGAGCCGGTAAAGCCCTGACAGATCACTTTGGTATTTTCGTCGATGAGGACTGCCATTTTTAGGAGTCTCCTTGATTAGATAAATTCGTGGTTTTGGCCGGTGGTCGATAGGCCGAATGCGCGTTGAAGACTGCACGATAGAGCTGATCGAAATTAGCCTTCAGAAGGGTCGCTTGGAACTTTATCTGGGTTCGGCCTTCCCAGAATCTCCGTTGAGCCGAAGCTTCTGGTGACAGGTTGAGGGCAACATAGCTGTTTAATCCAAAAGTCTTGGAAGAAACGGAAACTATGTCTCTCCAGGGAATCTCAGCTGGGGAACTTGGAAAGAAAGTGATTCCCGTGTTCGAGATACAGCATAGACTCTTGGGAAACCTAATCACATTAGTGATTTCTTTGATGCCTAACCAGCCAAAGACCAATACAGCAGACCAACCAGAGAGGTACGCTCGTGTCGGGTTGTTACAAGTATCGGACGTTTGAACCATCGAAATGCCGATAACAAAGAACAAGACGCATATTCCGAGAACGAGCGCGGTTCTAAGCTTTGAGCGCTCAAACACGACCGATTGCTGATTGGTTCCGCTACTGGACAAAGACTTAGCCCTTAACCGCCTTCACGATCTTCTCGGCACCGTCTTTCAGGTTGTCCGCCGCGATCACGTCCAGGCCAGAGGTGTTAATGATCTCTTTGCCTTTCTCGACATTCGTGCCCTCCAGACGCACGACCAGCGGAACCTGTAGGCCGACCTCTTTCACTGCGGCGACAACGCCCTCGGCGATGACGTCACAGCGCATGATGCCGCCGAAGATGTTGACCAGAATGCCTTTGACGTTCGGGTCCGAGGTGATGATCTTAAACGCTTCGGTCACTTTCTCTTTGGTTGCACCGCCACCTACATCGAGGAAGTTGGCAGGCTCGGCCCCATAGAGCTTGATGATGTCCATCGTGGCCATCGCCAGACCGGCACCGTTGACCATGCAGCCAATCTCACCATCCAAAGCGATGTAGTTCAGGTCGTATTTCGAGGCTTCCAGTTCCTTGGGGTCTTCCTCGGTCGTGTCGCGCAGCTCGGCGATATCCGGGTGGCGGTAGACCGCGTTGCCGTCGAAACCGACCTTGGCGTCCAGCACTTTCAGGTCGCCGCTGTCCGATACGATCAGTGGGTTGATCTCCAGCATCTCCATATCCTTCTCGACGAAGGCGTTATAGAGCTGGTTCATCAGTTTGACGCATTGCTTGACCTGCGCGCCTTCCAGACCCAGCGAGAAAGCAATACGGCGGCCATGATAAGCCTGATAGCCGGTGGCCGGGTCGACCGAGAAGGACAGGATTTTTTCGGGAGTTGCGGCAGCCACTTCCTCGATATCCATGCCGCCTTCGGTCGAGCAGACGAACGAGATGCGGCTGGTCTGGCGGTCCACCAGCAGGGCCAGGTACAATTCGCGCTCGATGCCCGAGCCGGCCTCAATATAGATGCGGTTGACCTGCTTGCCTGCGGGGCCGGTTTGGTGCGTGACCAGCGTGCGACCCAGCATCTTCTTGGCCTCTTCAGCGGCTTCTTCGACCGATTTGGTCAGACGGACGCCGCCTTTTTCACCGGCATCCGCTTCTTTGAAGCTGCCTTTGCCACGTCCACCTGCGTGGATCTGTGCTTTTACAACCCACAGGGGGCCATCCAGTTCACCGGCTGCGGTTTTGGCTTCCTCGGCGCGCAAAACCGCGCGACCGTCGGAGACCGGAGCGCCATAGCTGCGAAGAAGCGCTTTGGCCTGATATTCGTGAATGTTCATCGAAACTGTCCCGTCTGACTACGATTAAACCGTTATAGGGGTGTCTAGCGGGCAAGTTTAAAGGGTTTTTTGACAGCAAAGAGGTTTTTCACGAAGATTTTCACTATTTGTGATCACGCTTTTTTGGCGTGTGATCACAAATTGATAGGCCCTTGGTTTTGATTCGAATCCCACAATGCACATGCGGAAAACATATTCAAAAAAAGGGGTTTGCGACGGTTGCGCAAACATTTGAGATATGACGGACGGGCTTGGCACAAAAAAACCGGCCCTGCTGAGGGCCGGTTCTTGGAAGCTTTGAGTAAGCTTACGCCAGCGAACTGTCGATGCCCTTGCATGCGTCGATCAGGCCCTTCACGGCGTTGACCGAATTGTCGAAACCGGCCTGCTCGTCTTCGTTGAGCTTGATGTCAACGATACACTCAACGCCACCGGCACCGATCACGGTTGGAACGCCAACATAAAGCCCGTCAACACCCAGCTCACCATTGCAGTAGGCGGCACAAGGCAGAACGCGCTTCTGGTCTTTCAAATAGGCTTCGGCCATTTCGATTGCCGAAGTAGCCGGTGCGTAATACGCCGAACCGGTTTTCAGCAAACCAACGATTTCAGCGCCACCGTCACGGGTACGCTGTACGATGGCGTCTAGCTTTTCCTGTGTCGTCCAGCCCATTTCGACCAGATCAGGCAGCGGGATACCGGCAACGGTCGAATACCGTACCGAAGGTACCATCGTGTCGCCATGGCCGCCCAGAACGAAGGCGGTGACGTCGCGCATTGAGACGTTGAATTCTTCCGACAGGAAATGCGCGAAACGGGCCGAATCCAGCACGCCCGCCATGCCGCAGACCTTGTTGTGCGGCAGGCCCGAGAATTCACGCAGGGCCCAGACCATCGCGTCCAGCGGGTTGGTGATGCAGATTACGAACGCGTCGGGTGCATGTTTGGCGATACCTTCACCGACCGACTTCATCACTTTGAGGTTGATACCCAGAAGGTCATCGCGGCTCATGCCCGGTTTGCGTGCGACACCAGCGGTGACGATGCAGACGTCCGCGCCTGCGATATCGGCATAGTCGCTGCTGCCGGACATCGACGCGTCAAACCCTTCGGACGGGCCGGATTCGGCGATGTCGAGCGCTTTGCCCTGGGGCAGCCCGTCAGCGATGTCAAACAGGACTACGTCACCCAGTTCTTTGACAGCTGCAAGATGCGCAAGCGTGCCGCCGATGTTCCCCGCGCCGATCAGCGCAATCTTGGGTCTGGCCATTTGGAATATCTCCGGTCGGTTTTGAAATCGCGGTTGTGCTAGTCCTTTAAACGCCGCAACGCAAGGCCTCTGCGGCGCGGCATGCAACCGCATACCGTTTGCCTTGCCCTTGGTGGTTGCGCTAAACGGCTAATGAGACAAGCCAATTCGCAGGCCGCCACATGTTCGAATTGAATCTGATGTTTTTTGCCGTGGCGATCCCTGCGGTCATCTTCGCGGGTATTTCCAAGGGCGGGTTCGGGTCGGGTGTAGCCTTTGCATCTTCATCGATTCTGGCCATCATCCTGAGCCCGGGTCAGGCGCTGGCTCTGATGCTGCCGATCCTGATGATCATCGATCTTGCGACGTTGAAGCCCTACTGGAAACGCTGGGATTGGCCGAGTGCTCGCCTGCTGATGCTGGGGGCAATACCCGGCGTGATATTGGGGACGGTTCTGTATCGCGCGACCAATGACGATGTCTTACGCCTTTTGATCGGTGCGATTTCGATCGGGTTTGTGATCTGGCATGTGGCGCGTGCAAAGGGCTGGATTGGCGGTTTCACGGGGCAGTTGCCGCCATCGGCAGGTTTGTTCGCCGGATTGGTGGCGGGCTTCACAAGCTTTGTCAGCCACGCTGGCGGCCCGCCTGCCGCCGTTTATCTGTTGTCGCAGCGTCTGACAAAGACCCAGTTTCAGGCCTCGACCGTGTTGGTCTTTTGGGTCGTCAACATCGTGAAGTTTGTGCCGTACGCCTATCTGGGCCTTTTTACGTGGCACACCGCTTGGGCGAACATTCTGTTGTCGCCGTTCGCACTACTAGGTGCGTGGCTTGGGGTTCGGGCGCACTTCATGCTGTCCGAGCGGGTGTTTTTCGGGATCACCTATGTTTTGCTAACCCTAACCGGCAGCAAACTCATCTGGGACGCTTTGGCTTAGGCATTTGGCGGCAAGGCTTCTGCCAAAGTCTCATAGGACTGCCCCGAGGCGACAAGGCAGGTTGTGCCATCCGGCAGCGTGACGGTTATGGTCCAGCTACCTGTTTCATCAGAGGCGAACAATTCCATCACCGCGCCCTGGCCAGCGATCCCGATCCCTTTACGTGTTTCGCCATACCCCTCTGACAGACGTTTGATTACGTCCGCGCGCGGGGCGCAGTTGCGGCTCTGCGCGTTCACTTGCTGTGCGGCCAGCACCATAATCCCCAGCCCGATCGTCATGTTCAAAAGCGATTTCTTCATCTATGGCCCCTTCTGTCTGATCTGAGGACCAGCTTGCGAACAAGGGCAGGAGATTTGATTAAACCAAAGTGCGTTGCGTCACGAATACGCGCTTATGCTGCGATGCGGCAAATTTGACCTTGAAGTTTCTCGAAAAAAATGCCCCATTCCGCGCAACATTATTGCTTAGGGAGAGGTCAATGGACCCGCGTCAACGCCCGTATCGTTCGGTTTTGTATATTCCAGGCTCGAAAGAGCGGGCGCTGGACAAGGCGCGCACTCTGCCTGTGGACGCGATCATCTTCGATCTTGAGGATGCAGTCGCCGCTGACGAAAAACCCAACGCCCGCGAAACGCTAAAGGCGGCGTTGGCTGCCGGTGGCTATGGCGCGCGGGTCAAGATCGTTCGGATCAACGGGTTGGACACCGAATGGGGCCGCGTGGATGCCGAGGCCTTGCGCGACATGGACGCTGATGTGGTGCTACTGCCAAAGGTGAACTCCGCCGCGGATGTGGATGCGCTGGCCGCAATCACCGGTGATCTGCCGATCTGGGCGATGATGGAAACGCCACGCGGTATGCTAAACGCAGCCGAGATTGCCGCCCATCCCCTGATGACCGGGTTTGTGATGGGTACCAACGATCTGGCCAAAGAGCTTCAGACCCGCTTCCGCCCTGATCGCCTTCCATTGATGACATCACTGGGCCTGTGCCTGCTGGCCGCAAAGGCTGAGGGCCTGATTATCGTGGATGGGGTCTACAACGCATTCAAAGATACCGAGGGTCTGGCCGCCGAATGCATGCAAGGCCGGGATATGGGCTTTGACGGAAAGACCCTGATCCATCCGGCACAGGTTGAGGTGACCAACGCCGCCTTCGCCCCGTCTGACGCCGAGATCGATCTGGCCCGCCGTCAGATCGCCGCTTTTGAAGAGACCGAGGCGCAAGGGCAGGGCGTCGCCGTTGTTGATGGCAAGATTGTTGAGAACCTGCATGTTGTAACTGCCCGCGAAATTCTGGCAAAAGCAGAGGCGATTTCAGCTTTGTAAGCGGGGTAAGCCAGCATGGGCTTTGTTCTTCTGATTTTGGGCGTGGCACTATGGTGGGCCGCGCATCTTTTCAAACGCGTGGTGCCCGAACAGCGGGCAGCAATGGGCGATGCAGGCAAAGGCGTGGTGGCGCTGGCGCTGGTTGCCTCGATCCTCCTCATGATCTTCGGCTATCGCATGACCGATTTCATCTATGTTTGGGCCCCGCCGACCCTCCTGATCCACGTCAACAACCTGTTGGTTCTGATCGCGATCTTTATGATGAGCCCGGCTGGCCAGAAAGGCCGTCTGCTGAACAAGATGCGCCACCCGATGTTGGGCGGTTTCAAGCTTTGGGCGTTTGCGCATCTGCTGGTGAATGGCGATCTGGCCTCGATTGTCTTGTTCGGTGGTCTTTTGGCCTGGGCCGTCGTCGAAGTCATTGTGATCAACAAATCCGAACCTGATTGGACGCCGGGTGAACCGGGCACATATGGTATGGACGCGATGTTCTTTGTCGCCTCAATCGTTTTGCTCGGAATCATCGGATATATCCACGGGTTGGTCGGCCCTTCCCCGTTCGGTGGATAGGGGCAACCAGTCATGGCAAAGCTCTACCGATTGCTGACCGAGGAAGACACCTCCGCGTTCTGCCACAAAGTATCAGATGCGCTGGCCAAAGGGTGGGACCTGTATGGCGACCCATCCTACGCGTTTGACGCGGAAAACGGTGTCATGCGTTGTGCGCAGGCCGTGACCAAAGAGGTCGAGGTCGATTATTCACCTGACATGAAACTGGGACAGCAATAATGGCAAAAACCAATCCGGGCAGATTTTTCGAGGACTATTCCGTAGGGCAGGTCCTGCCCCATGCGGTGCCCCGTACCGTGACGGATGGGGAGCGCGCGCTGTATCACGCGCTCTATCCGGCGCGCCACGCGCTCTATTCCTCGGACGAGTTTGCGCGGTCTTGTGGGTTACAGGTAAGTCCGCTTGATGATTTGGCGGCGTTTCATGTGGTGTTCGGCAAGACCGTACCGGATGTCTCGCTGAACGCGGTGGCCAATCTGGGCTATGCCGAAGGGCGCTGGATAAAACCGGTCTATCCAAGTGATACTTTGCGCTCGATCTCTGAGGTGATCGGGGTCAAGCAGAACTCGAACGGCAAAACCGGGGTGGTCTGGGTGCGCACCCGTGGTCTGAACCAGCTGGACGAGGTGGTGATCGACTATGTGCGCTGGGTTATGGTTCGAAAGTCGAACCCGGATGCGCCGGCGCCGGAAACCGTTGTGCCCGACCTAAAAATGGTTTTGGCACCGGAAGATCTGGTGATCCCCGAGGGTCTGGACTTCTCGAACTACGATTTCACTCTGGCGGGCGAGCCCCATCGCTGGGGTGATTACACGATCGGTGAGACAATCGACCATGTGGATGGTGTGACCATCGAAGAGGCCGAGCATATGCTGGCTACCCGCCTGTGGCAGAACACGGCCAAGGTTCATTTCGATCTGACCTTCCGACCCGAGGGGCGATTGATCTATGGTGGTCATGTGATCTCGATGGCGCGAGCCTTGTCCTTTAACGGGTTGGCCAATGCGCAGATGATCGTTGGCCTGAACGGTGGTGCCCATGCGAATCCCTGTTTTGCGGGTGATACCATCAAGGCCTGGTCCGAGGTTTTGGACAAGGCCGAAACCAGCGTTCCCGGCGTTGGGGCTATTCGCTTGCGATTAGTTGCCACCAAAGGCGGTGCGCCGTTTGAGTTGCGCAATGAAGACGGCAAGTACCAGCCGCAGGTTCTGTTGGATCTGGACTACTGGGCGCTCATGCCAATGTGATTTCGTGCAGACCCTGCGATACATGCTAGGGTACTGCTATGATCCTGTTTCGCGCCTTGATCGCTTGCCTGTGTTTAACACCACCCGCTTGGTCTTGCGATTTGGCATTGGCTTTGGCTGTCGATGTTTCGGGGTCGGTCGACAGTGATGAATATCGCGTCCAGATGGATGGGCTGGCGGCGGGGTTGCGCGACCCGATTGTATCCGAAGCACTGGTGCGTGGGCAGGCGCGGTTGATGCTCGTGCAATGGACCGGTGCATCGCGTCAGCGGGTAACTATTCCCTGGACTCGGATCGACAGTTTCGACGCATTGGATGGGTTTGCCAGCAAAGTCGCACAAGATCCGCGCATCTGGCGAAACTTTTCAACGGCTATAGGCGAAGCGTTAGAGATGACGCTGGCCAGCTTTGATGCTGTGAACGATTGCAAACGTTTGTTGATCGATATTTCTGGCGATGGGGTCTCGAACGAAGGGGTCGAGCCTAATCAGATCCATCGCCTGCTTCGTGCCCGTGGCGTAACCGTGAATGCGATTGCCATCGAAGAATCCGAGCCCGATCTGACTGCCTATTTCTTTGAGAATGTCATCGTGGGCGAGGGTGCTTTTGTTGTGTCTGCCGCCGGGTTTGCTGATTACCCTGAACGTATTCGAAAAAAGCTGCTGCGCGAGGTAACACAGCAATCCGCCGACTTGAAATAAGCAAGGCAGATTCGTGATCACATTGCTTTCCTACTGAAATCGCTAACATAGGCAGTGCCGAATGCAATTTGTGATCACAGCTTTTATTTGCGTGATCACATATTGAAGAAATCACCCGTTTTGCGGTAATTTTACCTGTTTTTGCGGGTGCAGCACGTGACAGACCACCAAAAACCGGTAAAACGACAAGTAGCCAAAGTAAGAGGAGCCGCCATGGCCGATGTCAATCGGGGCAACCGCCCGCTCTCGCCACACATTATGATCTACCGTCCGCAGATGACCTCGATATCGTCGATCATGGTTCGACTGTCCGGTCTTGCGGCGTTCGCAATCGCGGCACTTGTTGTTTGGTGGTTGCTTGCTGCTGCCACGTCTGAGGCCGCATTTGCTGGCATCGACGGCTTTCTGCGCAGCTGGTTTGGTCAGCTTATCCTGACGGGTGGGGTCTGGGCACTGTGGTACCACACGTTGGGGCGCCTGCGCCACGTGATTTGGGATTTCGGCTATTGCCTGGATGTTTCGGTTTCCGAAAAGATGGGCATTGGCATGTTTGTCGGGGCGACCGTTCTGACCATCATCACCATGGCTTTGGTGTAAGGAGGATCGCGATGCAATACCTTACCGATCGCAAACGCGCGCAAGGCTTGGGCGCTGGGAACTCCGGAACGCAAACCCATTGGCGCACCATGGTTCGCGCGATGATACTAACCGTTCTGGTGCCCTTGTTCGTCTTCACTTTTGGTTACGGCATCGGCGGAACCTACGAAGAGGTTCTGGCCTATTTCGCCCGACCCTTCCCGGCCATCGTCACCGCCCTGACATTGGTCGTTGGCCTGCAACAGCTTATGTATGAGGCGCAGGAAACCATCGAAGATTATGTGCACGGGATCGCGGAAAAGATCACACTCGTTGCGATGTGGGCTTTTGGCTACACGCTGATGGCTGCGGGGCTGTTTGCCCTCGTCAAGCTGGCCCTGTGACGACGCGCGGTAAGGATCAGAGATAATGACAGCAGCATATGAATATGAAACCCACGAATATGACGTCGTGGTTGTCGGGGCAGGCGGCGCCGGTCTGCGCGCAACGCTGGGTATGGCAGAGCAAGGCCTGCGTACAGCCTGTGTAACCAAAGTCTTCCCAACCCGCTCGCATACGGTTGCAGCGCAAGGCGGGATCGCCGCGTCGCTGTCCAACATGGGCCCGGACCATTGGCAGTGGCACATGTATGACACCGTCAAGGGCTCGGACTGGCTGGGTGATACCGACGCAATGGAATACCTGGCGCGTGAAGCGCCCAAAGCTGTATATGAGCTGGAACATTACGGCGTGCCGTTCAGCCGGACCGAAGAAGGCAAGATTTATCAGCGCCCGTTCGGTGGCCACACGACCGAGTTTGGCGAAGGCCCCGCCGTACAGCGGACCTGTGCCGCTGCGGACCGGACCGGCCACGCGATCCTGCACACGCTCTATGGTCAGTCGCTGAAGAACAATGCCGAGTTCTACATCGAGTATTTCGCCATCGATCTGATCATGTCCGAAGACGGGCAGTGTCAGGGCGTCGTCTGCTGGAAGTTGGACGACGGCACGATGCATGTCTTCAACGCCAAGATGGTGGTGCTGGCAACCGGCGGCTATGGCCGGGCGTATTTCAGCGCGACCTCGGCCCATACCTGCACCGGTGACGGTGGCGGTATGGTGGCGCGTGCGGGTCTCGCCTTGCAGGACATGGAATTCGTGCAGTTCCACCCGACCGGCATCTACGGCTCGGGCTGCCTGATCACCGAAGGTGCGCGTGGCGAGGGCGGGTATCTGACCAACTCGGAAGGCGAGCGGTTCATGGAGCGCTATGCGCCCCAATACAAGGATTTGGCACCGCGGGACTATGTCTCGCGCTCGATGACCATGGAAATCCGCGAGGGCCGTGGGGTCGGTGGCGAAGGGGATCACATCCACTTGAACCTGTCACACCTGCCTGCCGAAGCTTTGGCCGAGCGTCTGCCGGGCATTTCGGAAAGCGCCAAGATTTTTGCCGGTGTCGACGTGACCAAAGAACCGATCCCGGTTCTGCCGACCGTGCATTACAACATGGGCGGTATTCCGACCAACTATTGGGGTGAGGTTCTGAACCCAACCGCTAAAGACCCGACTGCCGTAGTGCCGGGCCTGATGGCCGTGGGTGAGGCCGGTTGTGCCTCGGTCCATGGTGCGAACAGACTGGGTTCGAACTCGCTGATCGACCTTGTGGTCTTTGGTCGTGCCTCTGCGATCCGCGCCGGTAAGGTTGTGGATGCCGAGGCTCCGAACCCGGTTCTGAATCAGGCGTCGGTCGACAAGGCGTTTGACCGGTTCGACACGGTCCGCAACGCCAGCGGTGCAATCCCGACCGCTGATCTGCGACTTGAGATGCAGAAAACCATGCAGGCTGACGCGGCTGTTTTCCGGACCGCCAAAACCATGGCCGAAGGGGTCGAAAAGATGACCGCGATTGCCGCCAAGATGGACGATCTGCAGGTCACCGACCGCTCGCTGGTCTGGAACAGCGACCTGATGGAGACATTGGAGCTGACCAACCTGATGCCAAACGCTTTGACGACGATCGTTGGAGCCGAGGCGCGCAAGGAATCCCGTGGCGCTCACGCCCATGAGGATTTCAGCGAACGGGATGACAAAAACTGGCGTGTTCATACGGTCAGCCGAGTCGATGGCAATAAGGTTGACCTCAGCTATCGCCCGGTGATCGTCGATCCGCTGACCAACGAGGATGAAGGCGGCATCAGCCTCAAGAAAATCGCGCCCAAGGCGCGAACCTTCTAAGGAGTGAATTGATCAGGCAATGGTGTGCGAACGCCACATACCCAAGGACAACGCCCTGACCTTTGGCCGTTTGTCACCGTTTAGTGCCCGGAGGCGGTCATGACGGTCGAGGTGCTGCACTCTGCCCAAACCGATCCGAAAATCATTCTGATCGGTTTAAACCGCTGCGCGACGACCTCGCTCCACAGGCTGTTTCAGGACAGTGGTATTCCGTCGGTGCATTGGGTGGACCAGCAAGGCGATAATCTGGCGCATCGCATGATGACCAATATCGCCATGGGCCGCAAACCACTGGATGGGTTTGGTTCAGTTCGGGCATTTACCGACATTTCCTTTGTGAACGCGCGTTTCATGCTGGATGGCACACGGTTTTTCCGCGAATTGCACGCCGCATATCCAGACGCCTATTTCCTGCTGAACACGCGCAATGTGGACGATTGGATCGCCTCACGCGCGCGTCACAGCAATGGCGGATATCTGGAACGGTGTTGCAAGGCCAGCGGTCAGACCGCCGACGACGTCAAGCAAGGCTGGCGCCGTATGTATGACGTGCATCATGCCGAGGTGCAGGACTATTTCGCCGGAAACCCACGGTTTCTGCGCTTTGATATCGACCGGGACACCCCGCAGGCCATTGCCGACTGGCTATCCCCGGATTTTGACGTGAACATTGCCCATTGGGGGCATCATAATCGCGGCGCATCTGATCGCGCCCGGACAGGCTGAATGGAGAATTGACATGGTTCAACTGACCCTGCCCAAGAATTCCCGGATGACAACCGGCAAGACATGGCCCAAACCGGAGGGCGCGAAAAACCTGCGCAAGTTCCAGATTTACCGCTGGAACCCGGATGACGGGCAAAACCCGCGCGTCGACACCTATTTCGTCGACATGGATACCTGCGGGCCGATGATCCTGGACGCGCTGATCAAGATCAAGAACGAGATTGATCCGACCCTGACCTTCCGCCGTTCGTGCCGGGAAGGGATCTGTGGCTCTTGCGCGATGAATATCGATGGGATCAACACGCTGGCCTGTATCTATGGCATGGATGAGATCAAGGGCGACGTGAAAATCTATCCGCTGCCGCATATGCCCGTGGTTAAGGACTTGATCCCCGATTTGACCCATTTCTACGCTCAGCACGCATCCATCATGCCTTGGCTGGAAACCAAAACCAACCGTCCCGCGAAGGAATGGAAGCAGTCGATCGAAGACCGCAAGAAGCTGGATGGCTTGTATGAATGTGTGATGTGCGCCAGCTGCTCGACCTCGTGCCCGAGCTACTGGTGGAACGGCGACCGCTATCTTGGCCCCGCAGCATTGCTGCATGCGTATCGCTGGATCATCGACAGCCGCGATGAAGCCACAGGTGAGCGTCTGGATGAGCTTGAGGATCCCTTCAAGCTGTACCGCTGCCACACGATCATGAACTGCGCTAAGACCTGCCCCAAGGGATTGAACCCGGCGGCGGCAATTGCGCAGATCAAGAAGATGATGGTTGAACGTTCGGTTTGACCCAAAAATCGCGCTTGCCGAGTTGCGGCAAGCGCATGTCCCTGTTGCGAAATCAACCGATGTCGACGGGCGCAAAACACCCTAGATTTGCGATAGGGAGGAGTGATGGGATCAACTCAGGATCACTCCGATGAAAACAACACCACAAACCCCAAAACCGACCGCCAAGGAAGCATTGGAAATGCTTGAACAGGCATGGGCCTACTACACGCCCGAGCCGTCGACTGTTCAGTCGCGTGAGCCCGAGCTTTTTGAGTACGCAAACGCAGCCTGAGGGCTTGCCATCGATGGATAGAATGGGCGAAACAGATTCATGCCCATACTATTGCTTCTTCTGGCCGCTGGGGTTTTTGCCTACTTTCTATGGCGCTCCCGCACGTCCTCACTGACGCGAGAATGCCGATGGCGGCAACATCGCGACGAAGGCCTGTGGGTTTGCGCCTATTGTGGCGCGAAGGTGGAAAGTGCGGATAGCCCGACGCAGTGCTTACGGCAGAGTTCGGGCAGATAGAAATCGGGCAGAGGCGAACTCTGCCCGTTCAGGTCTAGCCTGCGTCCGGAAAAGCGGCGTGCAGTGCAATTTCGACCATATCGCCAAAGCTGCTTTCGCGGTCGGATGAGGGCAGTGCCTCACCGGTTAGCAGATGATCAGACACCGTCAGGACGGCCAGAGCCCGGCATTTGTGCCGTGCGGCAAGAATATACAGCTCAGCGGCTTCCATCTCGACGCCCAACACACCATGACGCACCATCTGTTCGTTTAGATCAGGGCGTTCATCGTAGAACACATCCGACGAGTAGATCCCACCGACGTGGGTTGGCGTTCCTTTTGCCTTCGCCGCGTTGGCCGCCGCCTGCAGCAAGCCCCAATCTGCGCAGGGGGCAAAGTTCAGCTCTTTCATGATACCACGTGATGGCGTGCTAAGTGTCGTCGACGTCATCGCCAGAATGACATCGCGTACATTCACGCTGTCCTGCATCCCTCCGCATGATCCGATCCGGATCAGCGTTTTGGCACCATAGTCCCGGATCAATTCATTCACGTAGATCGACAGGGACGGCATGCCCATGCCGCTACCTTGAATCGTTACCGGATGGCCATTCCAACGGCCAGTAAAACCCAGCATACCCCGAACATTATTGACCTGCTTGACGTCGTCCAGAAATGTCTCAGCCGCCCATTTTGCCCGATACGGATCACCAGGCAAAAGAACGGTTTCTGCGATTTCGCCTTGTTCCGCGCCAATATGAATTGTCATTTCGGCACCTATCTTGCTTAGATTTCCAGATCGGAAATATCTGCGCCAGATTTCAGCGCATCATGAATCCATTGCGGTTTCCGGCCGCGACCTGTCCAGGTTTGCGCCGGATCGGCCGGGTTGCGATATTTTGCTTTTGCCTTGGTGCCTTTTGCCGAACGAGGCGCATCATCGGACAATTCAGAAAGCGAGAAGCCAAACTCGGCCGCGGCTTTTTCTGCCGCTTTCAGCGCTTCTTTGCGTTCACGTTTCTCGGCGTTTATCAGCGCTTTTTCGACATTGTCGCGCAAAGACAACAGCTCTTTCCGTGACATTTCTTCAAGATTGATCCCCATTGGTATTCTCCGTCCAGTATTTCGGTGCTTCACGCAAAGATGCGTGCGCATTCACGCAACGCGATACCCTACCCCCAAAGAATTGGGAATAGAAACGGGGAATTTATTGGATTAAATGTCCGTTATTCTGCGGCCAGGTTTTTCGGATCCACCAATTCAACAATATCCCCCATGATCGAATTCAATTCGAAATTCTTGGGGGTATAGACTTTGGCGACACCCATGGCCCTCAGCTTCTCTGCATCTTCATCCGGAATAATACCGCCCACAACGACTGGTATGTGATCCAGACCGGCGTGACGCAGGCGGGACAGGACGTCTTCGACCAAGGGTAAGTGGCTGCCAGACAGAATAGACAGGCCGATGACATGCGCGTCGTCCTCGGCAGCGGCGGCGACGATCTCTTCGGGCGTCAGGCGGATACCCTCATAGCTGATATCCATACCACAATCCCGTGCGCGGAAGGCGATTTGTTCAGCCCCGTTCGAATGGCCGTCCAGTCCGGGTTTGCCAACCAGAAACTTGAGACGGCGGCCTAGCTTGTCGCTGACAGCGTCCACGGCGGCGCGCAGGTCGTCCAAACCTTCGGTTTTGTTTGAGACGGACCCGGACACACCGGTCGGACCACGATAGGTACCATAGACCTTGCGCATTTCTTCGGCCCATTCGCCGGTGGTGGCACCCGCCTTTGCTGCCGCAATCGAGGGTTCCATCACATTGGTACCGTTCTGCGCAGCCTCGCGCAGCGCGGCCAGGGCGGCGGCAACCGCTGTATCGTCGCGCTCAGCGCGCCAATCGTTCAGGCGGTTGATCTGCTCCTGCTCGACAGCCGGATCAACAACCATGATCCCGCCATCTTCGGTTTGCAGGGGCGAGGGTTCACCCTCGATCCACTTGTTCACGCCAACCACAACCGTCTCGTTGCGCTCGATCCGGTTTAGGCGTTCGGCGTTGGAATCGACAAGGCGGGATTTCATGTACTCGATTGAGGCGACGGCACCGCCCATCGAGTCCAGGTTCGCCAGTTCAGCACGCGCGCCGTTCTTCAGTTCTTCGACTTTGGCGTCGACTGCGGGGTTGCCATCAAACAGATCACCGTATTCCAGCAGGTCGGTCTCGTAGGCCAAAATCTGCTGCATCCGCATCGACCATTGCTGATCCCATGGGCGCGGCAAGCCAAGCGCCTCGTTCCAAGCAGGCAGTTGCACCGCGCGGGCGCGGGCCTTTTTCGAAAGGGTTACGGCCAGCATCTCGATCAGGATGCGATAGACGTTGTTTTCCGGCTGCTGCTCGGTCAAACCCAGCGAGTTCACCTGGACACCATAGCGGAAGCGGCGGAATTTCGGGTTCTCAACGCCGTAGCGGTCTTGCAGGATTTCGTCCCAAAGATCGACGAAGGCGCGCATTTTGCACATCTCGGTGATAAAGCGGATACCGGCGTTCACAAAGAACGATATCCGTCCGCATAGCGCCGGGAAATCCTCGGCCGGGACGCGCGGACGCAATTCATCCAGCACGGCGATGGCAGTGGCCAATGCATAAGCCAGTTCCTGTTCGGGCGTCGCACCGGCCTCTTGCAGGTGATAGGAACACACGTTCATCGGGTTCCATTTGGGCACGTGCGTATAGCAATACTCGGCCACATCCGCGATCATCTTCAGCGATGGTTTGGGTGGGCACACATATGTACCACGGCTCAGGTATTCCTTGATCAGATCGTTCTGAACTGTGCCCTGCAGTTTCGAGACATCCGCGCCCTGCTCCTCGGCCACCGCGATATACAGCGCGAGCAACCAAGGGGCCGTGGCGTTAATGGTCATCGAGGTGTTCATCTGTTCCAACGGAATCTGGTCGAACAGAACCCGCATATCACCCAAATGGCAGATCGGCACGCCCACTTTGCCAACCTCGCCCCGTGCCAACGTGTGGTCACTGTCATAGCCGGTCTGCGTCGGCAGATCGAAGGCCACCGACAGGCCGGTCTGACCTTTGGCAAGGTTTCCGCGATACAGCGCGTTCGAGGCTTTGGCGGTGGAATGACCGGCATAGGTTCGGATCAGCCAAGGGCGGTCTTTCTGCGTCTGCGTCATCGGTGGGCCTCGCATGTCGTTGGGTAACAAAATTACGTCTTGGGGTTCTAAAGCGCAATTTTCAGGCCATGTCAATTCGCTGCGTTGCGGCATTTCAAGTTTGTTCAGATTGTGAGCCGCTCCAATTAGTGGCACTGTGCTGACATGACTCAGACCGTGGAGCTTCCGCTGTGGCTTTTTCTGTTGATCGTGGTCTTTGCCATGGTCACCTTTGCCTCTCATTTTCTGTTCCCCTCGGTGCGCTGGTTTTTTCGGCGCCGGTTGGAACGTGCCGTATCGCGTTTGAACAAACGCCTACAAAGACCGATCCAGCCGTTTAAACTCGCGCGGCGGCATGACATGATCCAGCGGCTGATTTATGATCCACAGGTTGGTCAGGCCGTTCAACAGCATGCGCATGAAGAAGGCCTCCCCGAAGCGGTGGCCTTTGAACAGGCGCGTCGCTATGCGCGCGAGATTGCACCATCCTTTTCGACCTTTATCTATTTCAGCTTCGCCATTCGTCTGGCCCGCCTACTCAGCAACACGTTCTATGATGTTCGGCTTAGTTACACGGACGAAGCAGCGATCAAGAGGATTGATCCAGAAGCGACAGTTGTCTTTGTCATGAACCATCGCAGCAATATGGATTATGTGCTGGTCACCTATCTGGCCGCACAGCAATCCGCGCTGTCTTATGCGGTGGGAGAATGGGCGCGGGTCTGGCCCCTCAGCCGCTTGATCCGGGCCATGGGGGCTTATTTTATCCGTCGTAAGTCTGGCAGCGACCTGTATCGACAGGTTCTAGCCAGCTATGTCCGTCACGCGACTGAGGCTGGGGTAACGCAAGCCATGTTCCCGGAAGGAGGGCTGAGCCTGACCGGCGCATTGGGGCGGCCAAAGCTGGGCCTGTTAAAATATATCATCGATGGAACTTCGCCCGAAGGCCGGGATGTGGTCTTTGTGCCCGTCGCCCTGAATTACGACCGGGTTTTGGAGGATACGATCCTGACCCGTGCCGCATTGGGGTCTGAACGGCGATTTCACGCTCGGATCGGAGTGATTACGCGCTGGATTTTGAAACAGATCTGGCGCCGCTTGATTGGCCGTTACAAGCGGTTTGGCATGGCATCTGTAAGATATGGCAAGCCGATTTCGCTGAAACATTTCAGTGAGGAGGGTCGGAGTGATCTGATGACAGATCTGGCCCGCGAACTCATGCAGCGTATTGGCGCTGCGATCCCCGTGGTCCCTGCACCGGCTGCCTGTGCGCTGCTACGCGACAATGGTCCGTTGTCCGAGCAAGATTTGAAAGCGCGCATTACAGGGTTGATGAAGGCGGATGACGATCGACTGTCCGAAAATGGCGAGGCGGTGGATAATGCACTAGATCAACTGGTCGAGCGTCGACTCCTGAGCCATGATGAAGGTATCTTCAGCCTGTCAGATCAGCGCATCGACCTTCAAAACTACTACGCGGCATCCGTTCCGGCGCGTGCGATTTCTGGAAATACTGCAGATGCGAAAGAAATTTCTGCATCTGCTGGGTCATAAAATTACAAAATTTGCGCAAAAGCGGTTGCAATATTACCTAACGGTCAATATTCACATTTTGAGACGCGCGCGATTCTGCGGCGCGGCAAAGGTATTGAGAGAAGGAGGCCGGCATGGCTTTGGACACCGAAAGCGGTATCGCGTCGTACGAGGCACCCGAAAAGGACCTCTATGAGATGGGGGAAATCCCTCCGATGGGGTTTGTGCCCAAGCAGATGTACGCCTGGGCTATCCGCAAAGAGCGTCACGGAGAACCAAATACCGCGATGCAGCAGGAAGTGGTCGATGTGCCTGAGTTGGACAGCAACGAGGTTCTGGTCCTCGTGATGGCGGCGGGCGTCAATTACAACGGCGTCTGGGCTGCTCTGGGCCAGCCGATCAGCCCATTTGATGGCCACAAGGCCCCGTATCATATCGCTGGTTCGGATGCGTCGGGTATCGTTTGGGCCGTGGGTGACAAGGTCAAGCGCTGGAAGGTCGGAGACGAGGTGGTTATCCACTGCAATCAGGACGATGGCGACGACGAGGAATGCAACGGCGGCGATCCGATGTACTCGCCCAGCCAGCGTATCTGGGGCTATGAAACGCCTGACGGCTCGTTCAGCCAATTCACCCGTGTTCAGGCGCAACAGCTGATGCCGCGCCCCAAGCATCTGACTTGGGAAGAAGCTGCATGCTATACGCTGACGCTGGCCACCGCCTATCGGATGCTGTTCGGGCACGAGCCGCACGATCTGAAACCCGGTCAGAACGTTCTGGTTTGGGGCGCATCGGGTGGTCTGGGCTCGTATGCGATCCAGTTGATCAATACCGCAGGTGCGAATGCAATCGGCGTGATCTCGGACGAAAGCAAACGTGACTTTGTCATGGGCCTGGGTGCCAAGGGCGTTCTGAACCGCAAGGATTTTAACTGCTGGGGCCAATTGCCCACGGTCAATACCCCGGAATATGCCCAATGGTTCAAAGAGGCCCGTAAGTTCGGCAAGGCGATCTGGGACATCACTGGCAAAGGCAACAATGTCGATATGGTGTTCGAACATCCTGGCGAAAGCACCTTCCCCGTCTCGACCTTCGTGGTGAAAAAGGGCGGTATGGTCGTGATTTGTGCCGGAACCACCGGGTTCAACTGTACTTTCGACGTGCGCTACATGTGGATGCACCAGAAGCGCTTGCAGGGCTCGCACTTTGCACATCTGAAACAGGCGGCGGCCGCGAACAAGCTGATGGTCGAGCGTCGTCTGGACCCTTGCATGTCCGAGGTGTTCACCTGGAACGACCTGCCAGAGGCGCATATGAAAATGCTACGAAACGAACACAAGCCCGGTAACATGTCGGTCCTTGTTCAGGCGCCACGTACCGGCATGCGCACGTTGGAAGAGGTTCTGGACGCGCGCGGTTAAGACATCCACAAGTCGTCTTTCAGCACCCGCGAATCACCGTCTCGGTTCGCGGGTGCCTTGCTTTTTCGGACCAGTTTTAAGGCTATCAAGGGGTTGCAGAACCAACCCTCGCTGCTTTTGGGGAGTAGAAACCAGTGAATAGGCTGAAAAACATCACACATGTTATGGTTGTGTTAACTGTTCGTTAACTGTTTCAGAGAGACCCTGATGGCGCAGAATGAGTGGATTTTGGACGTATTGTCGGACCTCAACGCGTTCGCGGTAGCGAATGGGTTGACCGCGTTGGCTGAACAGTTGGATGACACCCGGCTGATCGCCGCCGCCGAGATCGCGTCCATCAAGGATAAGGCACAGGCGCCGGCGGATGGCAACAAAACTCGATTTGAGTCAAATCCTGCAGGATTTGGAAAACACCAGCACGCTTGACGAGCTAAGCGTCGTTGCCTTTCGATTACGCGATCATCTGAAGATCGAACATCTGACATACCATTGGGTTGACGGGGCCGGAGATCAATACGGCTGTACAACCTATTCTGATGCCTGGGACGCACGGTACCGGGAAAAAAACTATCACCGCATCGACCCTGTCATTCTGGGCTGTTTCCAACGATTTCATCCAGTTGATTGGAAGTCTCTGGACTGGTCTGGGAAAGTGTCAAAGGCGTTCTTGCAGGACGCGCTGGAACATGGGGTTGGCAATCAGGGATATTCGATCCCGATCCGGGGGCCTAATGGGCAGTTCGCGCTGTTTACTGTCAATCACAGTTGTGACGATAAAACCTGGCAGAACTTCATTGCAGTTTATGGGCGCGAATTGATTCTGGTGGCCCATTTCATCAACCGCAAGGCACTGGAGTTTGAAACGGATCGACAACCCGAATCGACACGCAGCTTGTCCCCGCGTGAGATCGACGCGATGACACTATTGGCCTTAGGTTATAGCCGCGCACAGGTGGCGCATTCCCTATCGATTTCCGAACACACGCTGCGGGTTTATATCGAAAGCGCCCGCGCAAAGCTGGGCGCGCAAAACACAACCCATGCGATCGCCACGGCACTTAGCCGAGGATTAATAGTGGTTTAAGCCTCGCACGCCCTGAGAACAGATAATTAACCACGACTCTGTACCCCTTTCGTTCCTGCACAGGACGACAAGGGGAAAAGTCATGTTGCGTTATCTGTATGCCGACGAGCTGCATAAGTTTCCAACTCTGGCCGAGGGGATGTTTCTGGATCGCGCGGATCAGTTCAAAACCCGATTGGGTTGGGATGTTCACGTCAATGCAAAAGGGGAAGAGCGGGATCAATACGATGATCTCAACCCGCTTTATGTCATTTGGGAAGAACCCGATGGCAGCCATGGCGGCTCGATGCGGGTGCTTCCAACCACCGGGCCGGTGATGATCAACGAAGTGTTCGGACATCTGAACGAGGGGGAACTGATTTGCAGCCCACTGATCTGGGAAGTCACGCGGTTTTGCCTGTCTCGCACAGCCAGCCCGCATACCGCCGGAGCCATCATGCTCAGCGGTGGCGAGATGATGGAAGGGTTCGGCCTGACCCATATTGCCGGTGTATTCGATGCCCGCATGATCCGGATCTACCGGATGATCGGCTCATCACCGGTTGTGTTGGGAACCGAAGGTAATGGGCGCGATCAGATTTCGGTCGGGTTGTGGCCCTACTCGGCGGATGACTGCAACCGTGTCGCCGCACGGGCTGGTATTCCAAGAGAGCTGTCCAGACTGTGGTTCAAAACGGCGTTTGGTTCCGGAAAACACCATCGGTTTGCTTTGTCCGCGTAACGAACGCGAAAACACCATTCGGCATCTGGCGATGGCTGGCGCGGCCTTGTAGGGTCGCGCCATGTCTTTGCCGCACGTGACCTTTTCTGAAGACCAGGCCGCCGCCTATGACAGCATCGCCGAGATGCTGCGCCAAGCCGGTGTGGACCTGGAAGATGACGCTTTGCTGAAGCTGCCGGGGGCAGGTAAGTCTGGCGTTATGGCCGTGATTGGTAAGGCCGGTTCGGGTAAGACTCTGCTACTGGCGGAACTTTACAAGGCGTTGGCCGACAGCGGTGTTCAGATCGTCTCGGGCGACTATGAAAGCCGCAAATCCCGGGAAAAGCGGACGCTTGCGATTCTGGCCCCGACCAACAAGGCTGCCAGTGTGCTGCGCTTGCGCGGTGTGCCCGCCACCACCATTCACCGCATCCTCTATACACCCGTTTATGATCCGGAGTACGAGCGCATCGCGGAATGGCTGGCCGGAAATGGCGAACGACCCGAGATTGAAGGCCTGACCGACGAAGCGCTGGATCGCGCAGCCGCCTTTTATGAAAACAACAAGTCGATCCCCGGTGCACTGGCTGCAGCTGGGTTGCGAGGGTCGGATTTCATCACCGGCTGGAAACGCCGGGATGAGCCGCTGGATATTGGCTTTGTTGATGAAGCTTCGATGCTGGATGATCGTCAGTTCGAAGACCTGAAAGAGATTTTTCCGACCTTGCTGATGTTTGGTGACCCGGCGCAGCTGGCTCCGGTCAATCAATCCGGCAGTATGGTTTTCGAAACCCTGCCTGAGCCGCGCAAGCTGGAATTGCACCGGGTCCACCGGCAGGATGCCGACAATCCGATTCTTGATCTGGCCCACGCGCTGGCCGATCCGACCATGGGGTTTGAAGATTTCGAGCGGATGGTCGAAGACACAGCGCGCCGTGACGATCGCGTCGTGTGGGGGCAGCGGGTCGAGGTCGACCTGATGGCCCGTAGCCCTGTTTTGGTCTGGCGCAATGCAACGCGCATTCGTCTGATACAAGCCTTCAGGCAGGTACATGGGGCGCCGGATACCGAATTGCTGGAAGGTGAGCCGCTGATCTGTGACGGTATTGAGCTGCCGCTGAAACATCGCAAAAAGCGGCTGGACCTTGAGGCGCGCGGCCTGATCAAAGGCGCTCAGGTCATCTATCTGGGACCGGGGCGCAAACCGGGGTTTTCGCGCCTGCATGTGATGGGGGCTGAAGACCCGCAGGTCAGTGCCGCCTCGATTGTGCAGATCGAACAACCGGATGAAGAAGAACCTTTTATCCCCTATGCGGCTCGCATGGGTGCAACGTTTCTGCATGGTGCCGCAGTGACAATCCACAAGGCGCAGGGATCACAATGGGATACGGTGCAGGTCTTTGCCCCAGATATCTATGCAGCGGCCCGGATGGGGCGGACTGAGGCCGGGCAACCCCTTTGGAAACGGTTGGCCTATGTGGCGATCACACGCGCGCAGGAGCGCTTGATCTGGGTCGTGCGAAACCGGTTGTCGAAACCCACATATCCTTTGCGTGTTGATGACCTGAAGGCTATCCCGGCAGCCTCACTGACGCTGGAGGTGGAAGAGACATGAAAACAATCATAGTCACCGGAGCGAGTTCAGGCATTGGCCAGGCCACGGCAGAGTTGTTTCTGGCCGAAGGTTGGACTGTGGGCTTGCTGGCCCGCAGTGCTGACAAACTGGCCGCAATTGCCGAAGGTCAGGCGCATGCGATACCGCTGGTTGCGGATGTTACGGACCCCAAGGCTGTCGATCACGCTTTTCAGACGTTTGAGGGCCAAACCGGTCGGCTGGATGTACTGTTCAACAATGCGGGCATCTTTGCCCCCGGCGGCACGATTGATGAAATCGCGCTGGAGGATTGGTATCACAGCATCAATGTGAACCTGAACGGCATGTTTCTGAGTGCCCGGGCCGCGTTTCGGAGTATGCGCAACCAATCCCCGCAGGGTGGTCGCATCATCAACAACGGGTCCATCGCCGCTCATGTGCCGCGTCCGAACTCGGTGCACTACTCGGCCACGAAACACGCGATCACGGGGTTGACCCGCAGCCTGTCTCTGGATGGGCGCAGTTTCGGCATTGCCTGCGGTCAGATCGATATCGGCAATGCCCGCACGCAGATGGTTCAGGGTCTGGTTGATGCGGCCATTGCCAGCGGTGAAACACCCGACCCGACGATGGATGTTCAGGATGCTGCGCGTTCGGTCCTGCATATGGCCAACCTGCCGCCTGAGGCGAATGTCCAGTTCATGACAGTGATGGCCACCACCATGCCCTATATCGGAAGGGGTTAGGCTTTTTACTTTTCGCGCAGCAATCTGAACGCGGTTGAGGCACCCCAACCCGCTACGATTGCGATGACCAGCGACATCAGGCCATACCACACCGGTTGCTCGCGCGACATGGTATAAAGAAACCGCTCCAGCCCCACTTTGCGCACGTCAATCGTTGTCTCATAGCGCGACACGACCTCGCCGCCTCTTGTCAGAAAGATACGCGCCACATAGTCACCTTCGGTCAGGTCTGCAGGCATCGCAACCGAGGTGCGAAACAGGGTTTGCTCGTCCACTGCCACCGTGTTTTCACGGATGGAATACAGGTCTTCGCTTTCCCGAATGCGCACAACTGCTTCGGCAAAATCCTGAGCGCCTTGAATGTTCATCGCGGCGCCAACAGACCGAATGGCCCGCTCGATTGAGATGCGATAGCGCAGGTCTTCGGTGTCGGTGATGATATCGTCAAACGGTGCGCTGGTGGCGACCGCATAGAAGCTGGGTGCAAGGTCGACCAGTACACTGTCGGTGTTGACCCAAATCCCAAGCCGGCGCGCCTTGCGGCGTACGGTGATCGGCTCTGATGGGCCTGCCAAGGCGACGATAACCTCAACTGGGGGGCCTTCGGGGATCGGGGCCTCGCGTTTGATGGCACCGAAGATCAGAATCTCGGACCCATCGAAATTCGCGGTGATCGCAACGCGATCCTGACTGAGCCCAAGAACAACCTGTTCCTCTGCAGCGGCGGCAGGGAAGCACATCAGACATAGGGCGGCAAAGAACGCGCGGACCATCATCAATGCCCTCCGCTTGCGCCGAGAGAGTATAGCTCGCTCGGTTCCAGAAGCAGATCAAGCGCCAGCTTGCCACAGACCACAAGGACCAAAGCCGCCAGAAGAACGCGCAGCTGTTCGGCAGGCATGCGGGCTCCGATCACGGTACCGATCTGCGCACCGATCACGCCGCCCACCAGCAACAGAACGGCCAGTACAATGTCGACCGTATAGTTGGTCGTGGCATGAAGCATGGTTGTGAAGGCGGTGACGAAAATGATCTGGAACAATGATGTTCCGACCACAACTTTCGTCGGCATGCCCAGCAGATAAATCATGGCGGGAACCATGATAAAGCCTCCGCCCACACCCATGATGGCGGACAAGATACCAACACACAGCCCGACGACAACCGGCGGGATGACCGAGATATAGAGGCCAGAGGTGCGAAAGCGCATCTTCAGAGGCAGTGAATGTACCCAGCCACGTTGGCGTCGCTTGGCGGGTCCGCCTGTACCTTTCTTCACCCGTCGCAGAGCGCGCAGGCTTTCGACAAACATCAGACTGCCGATGACGCCCAGAAAGACGACGTAGCAGAGGGTGACCAACAGATCGACCTGACCCAGGCTTTTGAGATAGTTGAAGATCACCACACCCACGGCGGCCCCGATAAGGCCACCTACCAGAAGCACCGTGCCCATCTTCAAATCTACGGTTTTTCGTCGAAGATGCGCAAGCACGCCCGAGAACGAAGACGCGACGATCTGGTTGGCTTCGGTTGCAACAGCGACTGCCGGGGGAATGCCGATAAAGAACAGCAGTGGGGTCATCAGGAACCCCCCGCCAACGCCAAACATACCGGACAGGATGCCGACCATCCCCCCCAGCCCTAGTAGAAGAAAGGCATTTACAGAGACTTCGGCAATGGGAAGGTATATTTGCATGGTTTCTTCTAGGCGCGCCGGAAACTATTGCGCAACGATGCAATGCTGTCGCGGCGGGAACGGGTTGGTAACTGGATTCGACCCGAGTTCTGAACAGTCACAAGCCCAACGTCAACAGCGTGCCAAGGCCGCCGAGCTGTGAATTCTATCCGAGACCAGAGGTTCATACCCTCTTAGAGCGGTTGCGGCATGCAAAATCAACTCCGCATGCCGCTTTGCAGCGAACAGGACCCAAATTTGTTCCAAACTGGACCTATCAGCGTTCCTTCACATAGGGTTCGCCGCCTGCACGTGGGGGAACGGCCTTGCCGACAAACCCGGCCAGGATCACCACAGTCAGGATGTAAGGCAGGGCGTCCATCACCTGAACCGGGATCACGACCCCGCCCAGATCGATGTTCTGGAACCGCAGGGCGATGGCTTGCAGCAGGCCGAACAAAAGGCACGCCCACATCGCATGCCACGGGCGCCATTTTGCAAAGATCAGAGCTGCCAAAGCGATGAACCCGCGACCGGCTGTCATTTCCTTGACAAAACCCGCCTGCAAGGCTGTGGCAAGATAGGCTCCGGCAATCCCGCATAGAATGCCGCAGATCGCAACGGCCGCAAACCGCAAGCCAACGACCGAAACGCCTGCGGTGTCGACCGCCGCCGGGTTTTCACCCACCGCTCGCAGGCGCAGGCCAAATCGGGTGCGATAGAGGATCCACCATGTGAGAGGCACCATTAGGAAGGCGACGTAGACCAGTATCGAATGTCCGGACAGAAGTTCCGAGTAGATCGGACCGATGACCGGAACGTTGCTTAGCGCCTCTGCAAAGGGGAACTCGATCGGTTCAAAACGGCCTCCGCCAAACAGGGACGGGGTGCGACCGCCTTGCTGAAACCAGCTTTGGGCAATCAGAACGGTAAGCCCCGAGGCCAGAAAGTTGATCGCCACGCCCGAGATCAGTTGATTGCCACGGAAGGTAATCGACGCCACGCCGTGCAAGGCTGACAAGATAAGCGACGCACCGATACCCGCCAAAAGGCCCAGCCAGACTGATCCAGTCACCGCTGCAACGGCTGCCGAGAAGAAGGCAGACATCAGCATCTTGCCCTCAAGCCCGATGTCGAAGATGCCAGCTCTTTCCGAATAAAGCCCGGCCAGACAGGCCAGCAGCAAGGGTGTCGCAAGGCGAATGGTCGAATCGAGGACCTGAATGAGGGTGATAAAGAACTCCATCACTCCGCCCCCTTCCGCAGACCCAGGAACAGCTTTTCAAGCGGCATGCGCACCATATTGTCCAGCGCTCCTGTGAGCAGGATAACCAGCGCCTGAATGACGACGATCAGTTCGCGCGGGATCGAGGTCCAAAGGGCCAGCTCGGCCCCACCCTGATACAGGAAGCCAAACAGGAGCGCGGCAAGGAACACGCCAAACGGATGCGAACGGCCCATGAGTGCCACGGCGATACCAATGAATCCGGCGCCTTCGGTCGAGTTCAGTACTAGACGCTCGGCCTCACCCATAACGTTGTTGATGGCCATCATGCCGGCCAGCCCGCCCGAGATCAGCATGGCAATGATGGTGATCCGTACCGGCGAAATCCCGGCATAGACGGCCCCGGTTTCGGTTTTGCCGTAGGACCGGATTTCGTACCCAAGGCGCGTGCGCCAGATCAGGGCCCACACCACGACACAAGCCAAGATCGCAACGAAGAATGAGATATTTGCCGGGGCGCCTCGGAACATCACGTTCTCAGCGGTCGAGAACATGGATTGGAACGTCGGCAGATGTACGGCCTCGGGGAACCGCGCTGTAGCCGGGTCCTGCGAGCCCTGCGGACGCATCACATTGACCAGCATGTAGTTCAGAAAGGCAGCAGCGATAAAGTTGAACATGATCGTGGTGATCACGATATGGCTGCCGCGCTTGGCCTGAAGATAGGCAGGGATTGCGGCCCATGCCGCACCGAACAAGGCGGCCCCAAGCGATGCGGCGGCCAGCGCAATACTCCAATGCGGCCAGGGAATGTACAGACATACCATGGCTACGCCAAGACCGCCCAGCATCGCCTGTCCTTCGCCGCCAATGTTGAACAGCCGCGCATGAAAGGCCACGGCCACGGCCAGCCCGGTGAACATGAAGTTGGTTGCGTAGTAGAGTGTATAGCCCCAGCCATAGGTCGACCCCAGCGCGCCCGTAACCATCAGGTTCACGGCTTCAACCGGGTTCTCACCAATGGCCAGAATGACCAGCGCCGATAGGATCGTGGCCAACAGCAAGCTGATCACCGGGATCAGCACGACATCGGCCCATTTAGGCATCTTTTCCATGCTTTAAGCGGCCTCTTCCGCAACACCGGCCATCAGCAGGCCCAGTTCTTTTTCATCGGTCTCGGCAGGCAAACGCTCACCCATGATATGCCCGTCGAACATCACGGCGATCCGGTCGGACAGCGAGAAGATCTCTTCCAGCTCGACCGAGACCAGCAGGATCGCTTTGCCCTGATCGCGCAGGGCGACGATTTGTTTGTGAATGAACTCGATTGCGCCAATATCCACGCCGCGTGTCGGTTGTCCGACCAGCAGCAGATCAGGATTCCGCTCGATTTCGCGCGCAACGACGATTTTCTGTTGATTGCCACCAGAAAAACTTTTGGCGGCCAGCCACGGGTCGGGCGGGCGCACGTCAAACTTGGCGATCTTGGCTTCAGTATCGGCGCGCAAGGCGGCGTTGTCCATGAACAGACCGCGCTGATAGGCGCGATCGCGGTGATAGCCAAAGGCAACATTCTCCCACGCGTGGAAGTCCATCACCAGCCCTTCGCGCTGGCGGTCTTCGGGCACATGGGCGATGTGCTGCGCGCGTCGTGCCTGACCATCCGATCCGGCACCGCTGAGTGCCAGAGGGGTGCCGTTCAGCTTGATCGAGCCTTGACCGGGGCGCATGCCACCCAGAACTTCCAACAGTTCTGACTGACCGTTGCCCGCAACCCCTGCGATGCCGACGATCTCTCCCGCGCGAACGGTTAGGTCGATGCCTTTGACCCGCTCAACGCCCGTGCTGTCGAACACTTGCAGATTCTCAATTTCCAGTATGGGCTTGCCCGGCTGGGCGGGTACTTTGTCGACTTGCAGCAGTACCTTGCGGCCCACCATCAGTTCGGCCAGTTCTTCGGGGCTGGTCTCAGCCGTTTTTACGGTCGCCGTCATCTCACCGCGTCGCATGACCGACACGGTATCGGTGTTTTCCATGATTTCACGCAGTTTATGCGTGATCACGATGATCGTTTTTCCTTCGGTCCGCAGCCGATCCAGAATGCGGAAGAGCTGATCCGCCTCAGAGGGGGTTAGAACGCCGGTTGGTTCGTCCAGAATCAGGATCTCGGCTTTGCGATAAAGCGCTTTCAGAATCTCGACCCGCTGCTGCATCCCGACGCCGATCTCGTCAATGCGTTTGTCGGGGTCGACGAACAGCTCGTATTCTTCTTCCAGCGCTTTCAGTTCTTTGCGGGCCTTGGCCAGCGACGGGGCCAATAGCCCGCCGTCTTCGGCACCCAGAACGATATTTTCCAGAACGGTGAAGTTTTCAACCAGCTTGAAATGCTGAAACACCATGCCGATGCCCGAGGCGATAGCCGCCTGGCTATCCGGTATCTCGGTCTTGGTGCCGTTGATCCAAATCTCACCTTTATCGGCTTTGTAAAAGCCGTAGAGAATGCTCATCAGCGTGGATTTGCCCGCACCGTTTTCACCGATGATCCCGTGGATCGTGCCGGGGGCGACGCTGATGGAAATGTCTTTATTGGCTTGAACCGGCCCAAAGGCTTTGGAAATCCCTTTGAGCTCAATGGCGGGGACGGTCATGTCTTGTCCTTGGGTTGCCGAAAGGGCCGCCATTGTACATGGCGGCAGAGAGGAAACGGGACGGAAGGCCAAGCCTCCGTCCCGCGAAAGATCAGAACTGCAGTGCTGGGCAGCTGTCGTTCTCGTAGTAGCTGACAACGGTCACATTGCCGTCGATGATGTCCTGACGCGCTTTGTCGACCGCGCCTTTCATGTCATCTGAGACCAGCGAGGCATTGTTGTCGTCCATCGCGACGCCCACGCCTTCTTCGGCCAGACCCATGGCGAATACGCCGGTCTCAAGTCCTTCGCCCGCTTTCATCGCGTCGTAGACGGCCACATCCACGCGTTTCAGCATCGATGTCAGAACTTTGCCCGGGTGTAGGTGGTTCTGGTTGCTGTCCACGCCGATCGACAGGATGCCTTCGTCGGCTGCGGTTTGCAGAACGCCGACACCGGTGCCGCCTGCGGCTGCATAGATCACGTCAGCGCCCTGGCTGATCTGCGCCTTGGTCAGCTCGGACCCTTTAACCGGGTCGTTCCAGGCGGCCGGGGTTGTACCGGTCATGTTGGCAACAACTTCGATATCTGGGTTCACAGCTTTGGCGCCTTGCGCATAGCCGCAGCCAAAGTGGCGGATCAGCGGGATATCCATACCGCCGATAAAGCCAACGGTGCCGGATTCCGACGCCATCGCGGCCATCATGCCAACCAGGTAGGAGCCTTCGTGCTCGGCAAATCCGATCTGACGGATGTTTGGTGCATCCAGCCAAGTGACGTCGACGGCGACAAATTTGGTGTCCGGATAGTCACCGGCAACGGCCGACAGCGGATCGGCCATGGCAAAGCCCATGGTGATGATCGGGTTCGCGCCCGCTTCGGCAAAGCGGCGCAGTGCCTGTTCGCGCTGGGCTTCAGATTGCAATTCGATCTCGCGGTATGTACCGCCGGTTTCCTCGGCCCAGCGTGTGGCGCCATTGTGGGCCGCCTCGTTGAACGATTTGTCGAACTTACCGCCCAGGTCAAAGATCAGCGCGGGCTCGGCCAGAGCAGTGCCAGCTGTCAGTGCGACCGCCGCAGCGGCACCCATCAAAGATTTCATCAGGGTCATTTTTTACTCCCGTTGGTTTTTGTCGGTCCGGAACCAAGATAGCCCCGTTTACCCACTCAGAGCGAGCATAACCGTTGTGATGACGGGAATTAAGGGTGTTTGCAACCGGCAGGGTCAAGTGGTTTTTGACCAGTTGGTCCAAAATTCTTGTCTTAGTTTAGATGCAGCAGGTGTTCCATGACGATTGCATCGCAGTTTTTGCCGGATTTTCGGGCATAGTAGCCCTTTCGCTGTCCACAAGCTCGGTATCCGCACCGTTCATACAGCGCAATTGCAGGTAGGTTGTCGGCGGCCACGTCCAAAAAGGCGCGTTTTGCCCCAAGCGTTTTGGCCTTAGAATGCCAGTCCGCCATGCATTGCTGGCCAAGACCCCGCCGCTGATACGCGGGGTGAGTCGCAATGGTCAGCAGTTCCGCTTCATCCGCGATGACCTGAAACAGGGCGAAAGAATCACTTGATCCAACGCAGTGCGTAAACGGGTTTGCCAGCAAGTCGGCAAACTCTGCCGCTGTCCACGGGCGGGATTGTGTGAATGCAGCCGCATGTGTTTGGGCCATCTCGTGTGGAGTCATTCGTCCAGTAGCACCGGAGGTTGGTCGCTGGATGGCGCGGCATCAGCAGCCCGGACATACAGCGGGGCAGGTGGGTCTGAGACGTCTTTCCAGCGACGCGCAGCAACTGTGGCAATTGCCTGTGCCTGCGCTGCCGGATCGGAGCAAAAGAACAGCTGTCCAAGCGTGCATGCCTCGACTTTGGGCATCAGTTGCGCAGGGCTGTCGTCTTGCTGCAGATAGATCTGTTCGCGCTGCGCCTGAATGGCCGGGATCTGACCGTTCGGTGCGATTTCGGCCAAGGCATCGAAGCCTGAAACCCCGACGGCCGGAACACCTAGCCCCAATGCCAGCCCCCGCGCTGCCGAGACCGAGATTCGAATGCCGGTGAAATTCCCCGGTCCGACACCGACGCCAATTGCGTCAAGATCGGCCCAGATACAGCCAGCTTGCTCCAAAACCTCTTCCAGCAAAGGCATCAGCCGTTCGGCCTGCCCGCGCGACATGGCCTCGGCGGTTGACACAATGATTTGCCCATCCCGCAGCAAAGCGGCCGCGCAATGCGCGGCCGATGTGTCAAATGCCAATATTGTTGGGTCAGACGGCAACCGGGCGAACCTCGGTCACTTCAGGGATATAGTGGCGTAGCAGGTTTTCGATGCCCATTTTAAGGGTCAGGGTCGAAGACGGGCAGCCCGCACAGGCGCCCTGCATATGCAGATAAACCACGCCCCGGTCAAAACCGTGGAATGTTATGTCACCCCCATCCTGTGCAACCGCAGGCCGGACGCGGCTGTCCAGCAGGTCCTTGATCTGATCCACGATTTCCGAGTCTTCACCGGTATGTTCCGCGTGGCCCGAGGCCGCCGTCGCGTCAGCACCCATGACCGGTTGGCCGGACTGAAAATGCTCCATCACCGCGCCAAGGATGGCGGGTTTGATGTGATCCCATTCTACAGAGTCAGATTTGGTGACCGTGACGAAGTCATTGCCAAAAAACACGCCAGTCACACCGCTGACACCAAAGATACGCTTGGCCAAGGGGGATTTCTCACCCGCTTCAGCAGTTGGGAAATCCGCTGTTCCCGCTTCCAGAACCGTCTGGCCGGGCAAAAACTTCAACGTAGCCGGGTTTGGGGTGGATTCGGTCTGAATGAACATGGGGCAGCTCCATCTGAGATGCCTCTGATATGCGCGTGGCGCTCTTGGAAGTCAAGATTTGGAACGGTTCTAAATCTGAGTTGCGTAGTCCAACGCCTCGTCCAATCTGTCGTCACCCCAGAACAGTTCGTCACTAACGCAAAAACTCGGGGCTCCAAAGATGCCCTTTTCCTCGGCGCCTTCAGCCTGCTGGAACAAGGCGGATTTGATGTCCGGTTCACCAGTTCGGTGCAGCAAACCTGGCGATAACCCGGCCTTGTCCAAGCAGGCCAAAAGCGTCGCTTCGCTCGAGATATCGCGCCCATCTCCAAATTCAGCATTGTAGACCGCACGTACAAACCGGGCCTTATCAGCGGGGTCGTCGATTGCCAAAACCAGCCGCGCCGCGCGCAGGCCATTCTGGGGAAAAGGGTCCGGTTTCTGAAATGGCAGGCCCCGTGCGGAGCATAACCTTTCCATATCACGCCACATATATGCGCCCTTGGCGGGGTAGAGGTTGAACGGCGATGTGGTCCACCCCTGTTCCGCAAAGATTGGCCCCAGGAGAAAGGGCTGCCAGTCGACCACTACGCCGCGATCAGAGGCAGCCTGTTCGATACGCATGGCGCTGAGATAGGAATAAGTTGAGGCGAATTCGAACCAGAATTCGACCCGTGCCACCATATCAGGTGATTTCCTCAAGTTTTTCCTTGCTTAGATCACCGGGTACGATCGTGATCGGGATCGGCAAGCTGCCCGAGCTTTTGGTCAACTGGGTGATCAGGGGGCCGGGGCCTTTCTTGTCGGTTCCTGCGCCCAGAACCAGCACCCCGATCTCAGGGTCTGATTGGACATGTTCGATGATCTGAGGCACGGGATCGCCCTCGCGGATCGCAAGTTCAGGATCGACGCCCTGTTTGTCGCGCATCCATTTGGCGAACACCTCATAATGCGCATGGATACGCTCGCGTGCTTCTTCCCGCATCACTTCGGCCACGCCGATCCAATGGTTAAACTCATCCGGCGGGATCACCGACAGGATCGTGACACCGCCACCGGTGTGCGAGGCGCGCATGGCGGCAAAGCGCATCGCGTTCAGGCATTCGCGGCTATCATCCAATACGACCAGAAACTTGCGCATGGGGGTCCTCATTCATTTCGGGGATCATGCCCGACCAAATGCGTGCTGGCAACTCGGGCAAATCCCAGGTGATTGACTAGCCTTCGCTTGCAGCCCAATCCCAGTAAAGCGTGCGGGCGCGCCGGGCAATAGGGCCAATCTGATATTGCGTATCGTCCAGAGCAGTCACGGGCGTCACTTTGTTCATGTTCCCGGACATGAACACCTCATCCGCTGCGTGGAAATCATCAAAGCTCAGGATGGTTTCGTGGATCGTGACACCATCCGCGCGTAAATTCGCGATATGACGCGCGCGGGTGATCCCGGCGAGAAACGTGCCGTTCGGGATCGGGGTGAACACCTCTCCATCTTTAGCCATGAAGATATTGGCGGTTGCAGTCTCGGCAACATTGCCCATTGCATCTGCGACAAGCGCGTTTGAGAACCCTTTGGCCTTCGCCTCGGCCAACATACGGGCATTGTTGGGATACAGACACCCGGCCTTGGCGTTCACCACGGCAGACTCCAGAACCGGTCGCCGAAACTGAGTAGTTGTCAGCGTGACAGAGGCCGTTTCGGGCGCCATCGGGATTTCTTCCAGACAGATGGCAAATCCTGTGCTGTTTTCCTGCGGCACGATTGCGGTGTGATCGCCATCAATGCCCCAATACATAGGGCGGATGTAAACAGCGCTATCCGGGGCGTAGGTTTGCAGCCCCTCACGCACCAATTCTACCATGCGCTCAGGAGTTACAGTCGGGGTCAGCATCAGCGCTTTGGCGGATCGGTTGACGCGTGCGCAATGGGCCAGCAGGTCTGGCGCCATGCCGTTGAAATAGCGCGCCCCGTCAAAGACAGAGGATCCCAGCCATGCACCGTGATCTGCCGCGCGCATGATAGGCGCGTCCCCATCATGCCACTGCCCTTCGAAATAGGTGCGGATGTTTTTGCCCGTTGCCATGACGCCCTCCCAATCTTTGGGCAAACCTAGGAGGGCGTCAGGCGAAGGTCCAGTGCAATCAGCGCGTCGACGCGCCGACCATTCCCACGATCTCGTAGGTCTGTCTTAGGATCGGCACGGTGATCTCTCTCGCGCGTTCGGCACCACGGGCCAGGATGCGGTCGATCTCGGACTGATCATTCATCAATCGAGCCATCTCGGACGAGATGGGCGAGAGCTTTTCGACCGCAAGATCGGCCAGCATCGGTTTGAAGTCTCCGAATTGCTTGCCGCCCACGTCTGAAAGCACCTGTTCCACGCTTTGATCCGAAAGGGCCGCGTAGATATTGACCAGATTACGTGCCTCGGGCCGGTCGTCCAGACCGTCAGCTTCCGATGGCAGAGCGTCCGGGTCTGTTTTGGCCTTGCGGATTTTCTTCGCAATGGTGTCAGCATCGTCCGTCATGTTGATGCGGCTCATATCTGACGGGTCGGATTTGGACATCTTCTTGGACCCGTCCCGCAAGCTCATGACACGTGTGGCTGCCCCTTCGATTACCGGCTCGGTGATCGGAAAGAAATCCACGCCGAAATCATTGTTGAACTTGATTGCAATGTCGCGCGTTAGCTCCAGATGCTGTTTCTGATCGTCCCCCACGGGCACGTGCGTCGCGTGGTAGATTAGAATGTCAGCCGCCATCAGCGACGGATACGCAAACAAACCCAGCGAGGCGTTTTGCGTGTTCTTGCCCGCCTTGTCTTTCCACTGAGTCATGCGTTGCATCCACCCCATCCGGGCGACGCAGTTGAAGACCCAACCAAGCTGCGCGTGTTCCGGCACCTGGCTTTGGTTGAACAGGATCGATTGTTCCGGATCAATGCCAGCCGCGATGAACCCGGCGCATAGCTCGCGGGTATTGTGCGATAGCACTGCGGGGTCCTGCCATGTGGTGATCGCGTGCAGGTCGACCATGCAATAGATGGTTTCGAACTCTGGCCCCTGCATATCCACAAAGCGCTTCAGCGCGCCCAGATAGTTGCCCAAGGTCAGCCCGCCCGAAGGCTGGATGCCGGAAAACACGCGCGGCGTGAATTGGGTCTGGGTCATCGAAAGGAACTCCCGTCTGGAAAAATCAGCCCTCGTCGCTTACCCATGAGGGTAAGGGACGTCAACAGCCGCGAAAGGCCCGGCAGATGAGCAGTGAGCATTATACACCCGCCGTGAACCCGCTACCGCCCGTGGTGGTGGCGCTGGTTCTGTTCATCATGGGGATCGAGCTGGCTTTTATTCTGGGCGAACGCGGCCTGATCGGCGGGCCTGGGGCCATAGGCTGGCGCACGCAGGCGATAGACAGCTATTCGTTCTTTGTCAGCCAGTTTGACCGGATGTTGCAGACAGGGCAGTGGCGCGCCGACTATCTAATGCGTCTGATCACCTATCCGTTTGTCTCGTTCAACTTCACGCAATCCGTCTTTGTTTGCGTCTTCGTTCTAGCGATGGGCAAGATGGTTGCCGAAGTGTTTGGCAGCGTTGCGATGTTGCTCATCTTTGTGCTGTCTGGTGTCGGCGCAGCTGTGGTTTATGCGTTGATCCTGGCTCCTGGCGCGTATCTGGTTGGCGGGTTTCCATCAGTCTACGGCTTGATCGGAGCGTTCACATGGCTTTTGTGGCGTAAGCTTTCTTTGGTGGGCGAGAACCAGGCTAGGGCGTTTCAATTGATTGCGGTGCTGATGGGAATTCAGTTTCTGTTTCGATTGATCTTTGGCGGTGCGCCGGATTGGATCGCCGATCTGGCCGGGTTTGCCACCGGGTTCGGATTGTCATTCTTTCTGGCACCAGGTGGTTGGGCCCGGATCAGAGGCCGCATTCGGCGGGATTGATCAGGACCGGCGCAAGGCGCGTTTGAACTCGGCCAGCTTGAAAGCCCCCAACAGGTGGCCAAGCACAAAATACGCAATTGCTGCCACGCCGATCAAACTCAGTAGGGCAAGATAGCGCCAGCCCGGCAATTCGAAGGCCCCGCCAAACAGCCGGATGGCAACAAACAATACGACACCCATTCCAACCGAGGCCGCAACAATCCGCCAGGCCCGCTGTTTGAACCGATCATCGAACCGCGCCTCGTCACCCATGCGGCGCGCGCCGATGGCCAGTAAGGCGACCATGGCCCATCCAGCTGCCGAGGCGGCAATCGCAGGCGCAATCCATCCGACCAGCGGATAGAGCCCAAAGGCCAACGCCGCATTGATGACCATGGCGACCACAGCATAGCGGAAGGGCGACCGCGTATCCTCGCGCGCAAAGAACAGGGGTTGCAGAAGTTTCTGCAGCATAAAAGCGGGAAGCCCGACGCCATAGACGGCAACGGCCAACGCTGTGGCGGCAGTATCCTCGGGGTTGAATTGGCCCCGTTCGAACAGGACCGAAACCAGTGGGATCGGGATGATCAAAAAGGCGATGGTCGAGGGCAGCGTGAGCAACAGCATGAACTCGCCAGCGCGGGAAAAGGCGTTGCGCGCGCCATCCTTGTCATCCGCACGCAGGCGGCGGGACAGGTCGGGCAGCAGGACGATGCCGATAGCTATCCCGACGACGCCCAAGGGGAGTTGATACAGCCGATCTGCCGCAAAAAGCCAACTGACGGCTTTCTCGGTTTTCGAAGCAACCAGTTGTCCAACCACCAGATTGACTTGCGTGACACCCATAGCCAAAGCCGCCGGGACGGCAATGCGAACCATGTTGCGCATCTCGGGGCTGAGCCGGGGCACGCCGGGGCGAATGCGGATGCCTGCCCGTTCCGTCGCCACCCAAACCAGCGCCAATTGCGCGATGCCGGCGATCGGGATCACTGCGATCAGCCAGCGAATGACCGCACCCCCGGACAGCGCGCCGAAAATCAGGGCTGTGCAGGCAAAAATGTTCAGCAAAACGGGGGCGGCAGCGGCGGCTGCAAAGCGTCCGTTTGCGTTCAGGACACCCGAGAACAATGCCGCCAAAGACATAAAAAGTATGTAAGGAAAGACGATATAGCCATAGTCGACGGCCAGATCGAACCTTTGGTCTCCATAAAACCCTTCTGCCGTTAGCCAAACAAGGCCGGGCATGAACACCATGGCCAGACCAACCAGTACCAGTACGGCAGCACCTAGTAGATTAAAGGCGTCTTGCGCGAACCCTTCGGCGTTTTCATCGCCCTCCAGCCTTTTCGAAAACATCGGTACAAAGGCCGCGTTGAATGCCCCTTCGGCAAAGAACCTTCGGAACATGTTGGGTAGGCGGAAGGCGGCGACAAACGCGTCCATCACTGGTCCGGGACCGATATAGGCGGTCAGCAGAATCTCTCGTAGAAAGCCTAGGATACGGCTGGCCAGGGTCAAGAACCCCACCGTGAACAGGCCCGAAAACAACCGGATTTGCTTCATGAGACTGCGCGCTCGGCGCCCTCGGTGATGGCTTTGCGCAGCTTGGCTTCAAGCCCGCGTTGTTTGCTTTCCGAGTGGTACTTTAGGCCGAACATGTCTTTGACATAGAAAGTATCCACAACTTGCTCGCCATAAGTCGCGATTACCGCGTTGGCGATATACACGTTCGAAGACGCAAGCGTGCGTGTGAGGTCATACAGAAGTCCGGGACGGTCGCGAGTATCCACTTCGATGATGGTGTAGATTTCGGACCCTTCATTGTCGAAGGTGATATGGGTCGGCACGTTGAAGGCGCGTTCGCGTTTCTTGATCTTGTCGCGGGATTTCAGTGCTTCACCGGCGACCACCTCACCTTTGAGCGTCTTCTGGATCATCTGCGTTAGGCGCGGCAGGCGCGAAGCTTCGAATGGGTGACCCTCGGCATCCTGTATCCAGAACGCATCGGTGACATAGCCGTCCTTGGTGGTGTAGCTGCGCGCGTCCACGACATTGGCCCCAACAAGTGCCAGCGCACCGGCGATCCGTGCGAAAATGCCGGGGTGATCACCCATCGCAAAGCAGGCGCGGGTCGCATCACGATCTTCATCCGGGTGTAGGCGAATTTCCATTGCCCCCGGATCGCCGCTGATCTCAAGCGCGCGCAACATCTCGGCAAATTCGACATGAGCCGACAGAGGCAGACCCTGCCAATAAGGCGCATAGTGACGACCGGTTTCTGTCTTGAGGTCTGTCTTGGTCCAGTCGGCCAGTTTGGCCCGCAATGCCTTTTTCGCCTCGGCTCCACGATTGGCGCGGTTCAGGACCTCCAGTCCGGTGTCCAGTGCGCGTTTGGTTTCAGCATGCAGCGCACGCAGCAGGGTGGCTTTCCAGTTGTTCCAGGTGGTTGGCCCGACGCCGCGAATATCACACACCGTCAGCACGGTCAGCAGGTCCAGCCGCTTGACGGTCTGCACCGCCTTGGCAAAGTCGCGCACCGTGCGTGGGTCCGAGACGTCGCGTTTTTGTGCCATGTCTGACATCAGCAGGTGATACCGAACAAGCCATTCGACGGTTTCACATTCGGTCTTGTTCAACCCAAGCCGTGGGGCCACTTTGCGCGCGATTTGCGCCCCAAGGATCGAATGATCTTCGGGGCGCCCTTTGGCAATATCATGCAGCAACAGCGCCACATACAAAACCTTGCGATTGACGCCGCCTTCCAGAATCGATGAGGCCAATGGCAAAGCCTCAACCAATTCGCCACGTTCAATCTGGGCAAGGTTCGTAATGCATTGGATGGTATGCTCGTCCACCGTGTAGCTGTGATACATATTGAATTGCATCATCGCGACGATGGGTTCGAACTCGGGCAGAAAGGCCGATAGCACGCCAAGTTCGTTCATGCGCCTTAGGGCGCGTTCGGGGTTGCCGTGTTTGAGCATTAGGTCCAGGAAGATGCGCCGCGCTTCTTTATCGTTGCGCATGTCTTCATCGATCAGGTGCAAATTGGCCGTAACAAGGCGCATGGCGTCGGGATGGATCAACATGCCGGTCCGCAGCCCTTCTTCAAACAGGCGCAGTAAGTTGACCTTGTCAGACAGAAACGCATCCGGGTCGGCAATGTCCAGCCGCCCATGCACAACTTTGTACCCGTCTTTGACCTGAGGACGCCGGCGGAAAATCCGTTCCAGCAGCGGGGCACCCTTCACATGCGCCGCTTCCAGCTTGGTCAGGAAGATTCGCGTCAGTTCGCCCACGCGGGTCGCTTCGCGGAAATACCGCTGCATGAAAACTTCAACCGCGCGTCGCCCGGCACGGTCTTTGTATCCCATGCGCTCGGCCACTTCGACTTGCAGGTCAAAGGTTAGCTGTTCCGTTGCGCGGCCGGTCACCAGATGCAGATGTGATCGAACGGCCCATAGGAAATCTTCGGCCTCGACAAATGTTTGAAATTCTTCGGGTGTGAACAACCCCAAAGGCACCAGTTCGGCCACGTCCTGGACACCGTAGATGTATTTGGCGATCCAATACAGCGACTGCAGGTCACGCAATCCGCCTTTGCCCTCTTTCACATTGGGCTCGACCATATAGCGCTGGCCCTGCTTCAGGTGCCGGGCGTCGCGTTCTTGCAGCTTGGCTTCAATAAACTCGCGCTCGGTTCCTTTGAACAGTTCGGATTTAAGCCGTTTGTCCAACTCATCCGCCAGCGCCTTGTCACCCGCCAGATAGCGTTGCTCCAGCATGGCTGTGCGGATGGTAAAGTCCTCTGCCCCGAGGCGCAGGCAGTCTTTGATCGTGCGAGAGGAATTCCCGACCTTTAACCGCAGATCCCACAGGATATAGAGCATGGATTCGATCACGCTCTCGGCCCAGGCGGTGATCTTGTAGGGCGTCAGGAACAGCAGATCCACGTCGGATGCGGGTGCCATTTCGCCCCGCCCATAACCACCAACCGCCAGAACGGCGATCCGCTCGCCTTGTGTGGGCGTGGCAAGCGGGTGCAGCCGTTCGCTGGACACGTGCATTGCTGTGCCCACCAGCTGATCGGTTAGGTAGGTATACGAACGCGTCAAGGGGCGCGCCTCAAATGGGCGCGTTGCAAAGGCATCGGCAATCGCTTTGCGCCCTGCTTTTTGAGCCTCCCGCAGGATACGCACCGTTTCTGCCCGCATGGCGGTATTGTCCGCGCAGGTCTCAAAAGCAGCAGCCAATTGTTCCGTCACATTGGCGCTGTCGAAAATGTCGTTGGCGGGGCAGATCAGTTCAGCATCAGGCGCTGTGATCAGGCCGGGCCGGTCAGAAACCGGCGCCAGCGAAGCTTTGTGGGGCAGGGTCAATCACAACCACCTGTTTGTTCTGGATCGTGGCGACGGCCAGACCGCGTTCATTGGTGCCATTCGGACGCAGGCGGAAAATGCCACCCACGCCCTGGAATCCGGCGCTCTGGGTCAGGGCTGCTCCGGTCAGCGCATTGGATTTGCCTTGTGCAACCAGCGCGCCAATCGCGGCGATCCCGTCATAGGCCAGGCCGCTGATCGGATGCGGTGCTTCGCCGTAGGTCGCGTTATAGCGCTGACGATAGGATTGCGCCTTGGCTGGGTCGGGCAGGGCAAACCAGCCCCCCTGAACCCCCGGCAGTTCAAGAGTTTGTGGTGGGATATCCCAACGCGTCAGGCCGATGAACTGTGTTGTAGCAGAGGACACGCCCGCTTCGGGCAAAAGCTGTGTCAGCAAAGGCAACGCCCCAGCTGTTGTCGCTGTCAGGAACACCGAGTCCGCTCCGGAAGAATCGACGGTCGCCTTGATGGTCGGCACCGCGGTAATCACCCCTTGTTGCGAGCGGTCATAGGAAACGGTGCCCGCATTGTTGACCGGGCTGCTGCCTAAGGCAGAGGCAATTGCAGATTGCCCCAACTGGCCGGCTGCGTCGTTGCTGTAGACGATCACGGTTCCGGTTTTGCCTTTAGCGGCCGAATAGTTCACCAGCCGGTTCGCTGTGTTCTGGAAGGTGGGACCAAGAACAAAGACATTGCCTCCGGCGATGCTGGTATTGTTCGAGAAAGACAGGACATTGACGTTTTTGTTCAACACGGCCAAGCCAGCGGCATTTGCGGCCTGCGCGTAAACCGGGCCAATAATGATCTTTGCACCGTCCGCCACAGCCTGTTGTGCGACTGTCGAGGCGGTGCCCGCATTTCCGGCCGTGTCATAGACCCGAAGGTCGACTTTCACGTTCGGCAGATCAGACATGGCAAGCCGAGCGGCATTTTCGAGGCTTTGTGCCAATGCGGCGTCACCGGCCTGACCTGACCCGCGCGGCACCAATAGGGCGACGGGAACGGGATCGGATGTATCGATTGATGGACCTCCACCAAGACCGCCAGGCTCACAGGCCGCCAGTAATGCTGCGGTGGCCAGCGCGGCTGCGGCTTTCGCCAGCTTGCTTACGGGCTTGCAAACAGTAAACATCTAAAAGAAAACTCCCTGATCCGGCAGCGCGCGACGCCGCTGTTCTGTCGATCTGAGATAATAAACGTCACGCGGTGAGGGTCCAGCTTTGAATTTCCAAAAGACCAGATTGGCTGCGGGCCTGTATTTTGTTGCCACACCCATCGGAACCGCGCGCGACATTACGCTCAGGGCTTTGGACGTCTTGGCCTCTGCCGACATGATCGCAGCCGAAGACACGCGCAGTCTGCGCAGACTGATGGAGATTCATGGCGTTCCACTGGAGGGGCGGCGCATTCAGGCCTATCACGATCACAGCGGTGCAGGAGCACGCGGCAAGATCATGGATGCGTTAGACCAGGGGCTTTCGGTGGCCTATGCGTCCGAGGCTGGAATGCCGCTGATTGCGGACCCAGGCTATGATCTAGGGCGGCAGGCGTCTGAGGCCGGGTATACCGTGACCTGCGCGCCCGGCCCGTCGGCGGTTTTAACCGCGCTCACGCTGGCCGGATTGCCTACGGATGCGTTCTTTTTCGCGGGATTTTTGCCAAATGCGTCTGGCGCACGTCGCAGTCGTATCGAAGCGCTGCGTGATATTCCCGGCACGCTTGTTTTCTACGAATCGCCAAAGCGTGTGGCGGCCTGTCTGTCTGATCTGGCAGACGTTCTGGGATCGGACCGCCAAGCCGCGCTTTGCCGCGAATTGACGAAAAAGTTCGAAGAGGTGCGGCGCGGCAGCTTGGGTGAGCTTTCGGACGCCTATGAGGGCCAGTCCGTCAAAGGTGAAGTTGTTCTACTGGTGGATCGAAGCCATTCGCAAACCGTTAACGAGTCTGACGTAGAAGAGGCATTGATCAAGGCCTTGCGAACCCATTCGGTACGGGATGCGGCGGATCTGGTCTCGCAAATGTACGAACTGCCGCGCCGCCCAATCTACCAAAAGGCCCTGAAACTGGGAAAGGGATAAGATGGCGCAGCGCTCGGTTCAGGGATCGGTTTCTTATCACTCCGGTCAGGCCGCTGAAGTGCAGGTGGCGATGGACTATGAACGCCGCGGATACCCGATCGCGCATAGACGCTGGCGCGGCGCAGGTGGAGAGATTGATCTGATCGCACGCGACAGCGATGGGCCGAGGTGAAGAAAAGCGCCAGTTTTGACATGGCCGCGGCCCGCATCACACGGCGGCAAACCGAACGGATTTGCGCCTCGGCTGCGCAGTTTCTAGAAAACGAACCCGGCGGGCAGCTGACGAATGTGCGGTTCGACGCGGCATTGGTTGATCGCTCGGGTGCGGTCCAAATCATCGAAAACGCGTTTGGGCAGGCCTAAGCCCCATTGAACCCCTCGGCCTGCTGCGCCATGTATCTGGCGTGAAGTTGAGGGACATGCCATGAAAATCGCCTTTCAAATGGACCCGATCGGGGCCGTGGACATCAATGCCGACAGCTCTTTCCGCCTTGCGGAAGAGGCGCAGGCCCGCGGGCACCAGCTGTTCTTCTACGGCCCGGACCAATTGGCCTATCAGGAAGGGCGGATCACCGCGCGCGGTCAGGACATGACGGTGCAACGTGTGCCCGGAGATCCGGCGGTGCTTGGACCGGAACGTGAGGTTGATCTGGCCGAGTTCGACGTCATCTGGCTGCGACAGGACCCGCCGTTCGACATGCATTACATCACGTCGACCCATCTGCTGGATCGTCTGAAAGGTCAGGTTCTGGTGGTCAATGACCCGTTTTGGGTTCGCAACTTCCCTGAAAAACTGCTGATCCTGGATTTCCCCGATCTGATGCCACCGACCACGATTGCGCGGGATCTGCGGACTATCAAAGCGTTCAAGGACAAGCATAAGGACGTCATCCTGAAACCCCTTTACGGCAATGGCGGTGCAGGCGTGTTCCGGCTGGATGCCAACGACCGCAATCTCACGTCCCTGCATGAGCTGTTCTCGGGCTTCTCGCGCGAGCCTCTGATCGTTCAGAAATTCCTGCCCGATGTCAAAAACGGCGACAAGCGCGTGATCCTGGTCGATGGGGAAGCGGTGGGCGCGATCAATCGTGTCCCGGCCGAAGGCGAGACGCGTTCGAACATGCATGTGGGCGGTCGCCCCGAGAAGATCGGGCTGAGCGAACGCGATCTCGAGATTTGCGCCGCCATCGGTCCAATTCTGAAAGAAAAGGGCCAGATTTTTGTCGGGATCGACGTCATTGGCGACTACCTGACCGAGATCAATGTGACCTCGCCCACTGGCATTCAGGAGCTGGAGCGGTTTAACGGCGAGAACATCGCCGAAAAGATCTGGCAGGCGATTGAGGCCAAAGTTTAAGCCATCACCTTGGCGCTGATGCGAAAACTCAGCGCCTCGGCCACGTGAGGGCGGCGGATATCAAGTGCTCCTTCGAGGTCCGCGATGGTGCGCGCGACCCTCAGAATGCGGTGAAACGCGCGGGCTGACAGGCCAAACCGGTCAGCGGCCTTAAGCAACAGCTCTTTCCCTTCAGCATCTGGCGCGGCAACTTCTTCCAACAGTTTGCCTTCGACGTCGGCGTTCTGACGTACTGAACTGTGGCCCTCGAACCGGGCGGCCTGCACCGCCCGTGCTTGTTCGACGCGTGCGGCGACGGTGGCTGAACTGTCACCAGAGGGCGGCAGATCGAGGTCGGTGAATGCAACCGGCGGCACCTCGATCCGCAGGTCGAATCTGTCCATCAACGGGCCGGAAATGCGGTTTAGGTAGTCCTCACCGCATCCGGGTGCACGCGAACAGGCTCGGGACGGGTCGGTCAAATATCCGCATTTGCAGGGGTTTGCCGCCGCGATCAGCATGAAGCGGCAGGGGTATTTCACATGGGCATTGGCACGGGCGACCATGACTTCGCCGGTTTCAATCGGCTGGCGCAGGGTCTCCAGCACCGTTCGGGGGAACTCGGGAAACTCGTCCATGAACAGCACGCCGTTATGGGCCAGCGAAATCTCACCCGGTTTCGCACCCTTGCCGCCGCCAACAATCGCGGCCATCGAGGCCGTGTGATGCGGCTCCCGAAAAGGCCGCGCCCGGCTGATCCCGCCTTCATCCAACAGGCCGCAGAGCGATTGGATCATCGACGTTTCCAATGCCTCAACCGGGGTCAAAGGGGGCAGAATGCCGGGCAAGCGGGCCGCCAGCATGGATTTGCCCGAGCCGGGCGTGCCGATCATGATCAGATGGTGCCGGCCTGCCGCCGCGATCTCCAACGCGCGTTTGGCCCGTTCCTGACCTTTTACATCGCGCAGATCACGTGGGTTGGCTGCAAGGGTCACCTCACCCGGTTTTGCGGCGGCAAGCGGCGTCTGGCCCGAAAAGTGGCGCACCACATCGCTCAATGACCCTGCGCCAATCACTTGGGTTGCATCGACCCAAGCCGCCTCTGCGCTGGAGGCGCGGGGGCACAGCAAGGCACGATCTTCGGACGCAGCAGTCATCGCAGCAGGCAGGGCCCCGACAACAGGGACCAGTGACCCATCCAGCGACAATTCCCCCAATGCGACCGTTCCCTCTGCCGCGTCGGCAGGGATAATCTCAAGCGCTGACAGCAATGCGACGGCAATGGGTAGGTCAAAATGGCTGCCTTCTTTCGGCAAGTCAGCTGGGGACAGGTTGATGGTGATCCGTTTCGAAGGCAGCGCGATGGCCATGGCGCTCAGCGCGCTGCGCACCCGGTCGCGCGCCTCGGACACGGCTTTGTCTGGTAACCCTACTATGGAGAACGCAGGCAGTCCGGGTGAAACGGCGCATTGCACCTCGACCGGGCGGGCATCGACCCCTTGAAACGCAACGGTATGGGCGCGGGCGACCATGGCAATCCTGTTCTTGGTTAACAAGACGTTGCTGCCATGGTTGCGGTTTAGGAATCGTTAACGACGTCTCGCATGGCGATGAATTTTGGCCAGGCCTCGGGGTCTGCGGCAGTTTTATCGCGGCAGAATGCGTTGCAGAAACCCCAGCATTGCCCATCGAGTTCCAGAAAATCCGTCACCGGTTCCTCGGAATACGGGCAGTGCGCGTTCAATGAGGGGCCGGTTTCGACAGTTTTGGCGGTTGATATGCCACCGATGGGCCAGGGCGAAGAAACGGAGCCATGATTGTAGGGAAATGGATCGTACTCAACTGTCAGTCCCATGGCTCGCCATTGCCGTACCGAGGTCTGGCCAAGCAGAAAGTGGCAATAGTCGAGATTGGCAGCAGACACCGGCAGACCATAGCCCACAATCCTTGCCGCGACCGGGGTGTAGAACACATCCGCAAGTGAATAGGCTCCGAACAATGGGCCATCTGCAGCCCCGGATATCTGGCGGGCATGAGCCCACAGCGTTTCAACACGCTCCAAATCTGCCAGCGTATCCTCTGATGGGTTGAAGTCTTGCCAGGTGTGTTTCAACTGCATGGGGCAATCTTCACGCAAGGCGCTGAAGCCGGCGGTCATCTCGGCGCAGAGCCACCGGGCTGTCGCCCGTGCTGCCGCATCTTTTGGCCAGAGCCCGGCATCCGGATGGCATTCAGCCAGCGTTTCGGCCATCGCCAGGCTTTCACCCACGACCGTTCCGTCGGGCATGCGCAAGGCGGGCACAAGGCGCGCAGGTGCGATGGTCTGCATATCCTGCGCCATCGTGCCGGAATACAGCCCGATCATATGGTTTCGATAGGGCAGGCCAAACTTTTCCAGCATTAGCCAACCACGCAAGGACCAGCTGGAAAACAGCCTGTCACCGATAAAGAGATCATAGGTCATGGGCCCACGATGGCGTCGGGTCGGCGTTTGGTAAATCAGTGATTTGTGCGCAGTGGGATCACGGACGGTGATTGATCGCCCCTGCGGACCAGCCTGTTCCCTCAAAGGTCAAATGGGTGACGGACAGGTTGTCGATACGATGGGCAAAAGTCTGTTGTCCGTCCAGATCAAGTGCCCGCTGAACCTGCGTCAGGATCACCCCGAAATGGGCGACGATCACAATATCGCGGCCATGTTGATTCGCGATCAGGGCGTCAACAGCGCGGTCGACGCGCGCGCGGACCTCGTTCCAGCTTTCCCCGTCTGGTGGGCGCACGTCACCGGGATTGTCCCAATAAGCAAAAGCCAGTTCAGCGTCCTCGGCCTCGATCTCTTTGAAACCGCGCAACTCCCATGCGCCAAAATTGATCTCTCGCAGATCACGATGATGCGGCAGGCGTGCACGCGTGCCTTGAATAGCGGATGCGGTATCAACGGCGCGCGACAGGTCTGATGAGACAACGACGGCGTCATGAGGTAAATAGTCATGCAGCCGCTTCAGGGCGGCGGTGTCGCTGAGATCAGCGGGAAGATTTGACCACCCGACCATGGTTTTGGCATGGGTTGGGCCATGCCGGACCAGATGCAACCGCGTCACGTCAGTGCGCCTTTCAGAACACTCGGTAGACCTGCTGTCACTTGAACCACCAACTCTGCCTGTGCCGCCAAGGCGATGTTCAATCGGCCCTGTGCCTCACGAAACCGGCGGGCCAAAGTGTTTTCGGGGACGATTCCGTGCCCCACCTCGTTCGATACGATGACGATGTGGGCCGGGCAGTTTTTAACGGCTTGTAGTAGGTCAGTCTGCGCAGTATGCAGATCGCTCTCAGCCAACAGGTGATTGGTCAGCCACATGGTGGCGCAATCGATCAAGCAGATCTGTTCGGGGTTTAGATCAGCCAATACAGGTGCCAGATCCAGCGGGGCCTCGACCGTTGGCCAATGCGGCCCACGCTGCGCGATATGGTGATCGACTTTCGCGCGCATCTCATCATCAAACACTTGTGAAGTGGCCAGATAAACGCGGCTTTTGCCCGATGAAACAACCAGTTGTTCGGCAAAGGCGGACTTTCCCGATGCAGCCCCACCCAGAACAAAGGTTAAATCGGGAAGCACAATTCTTACCTTTCAAGTGATCCGGTCTGTTGGGTTCTGCGTATCGACCATAGGTCGGCAAGGCAAGCCCGGCCATCGAATATCAAATAGGGAGAGTTTCATGGCACTTGACAACGCGACCGACTTTTCGATGTCCCGGCGAGCGATGAAGGCGGAACTGCTTGACGCGGAGACTGAATTAAAGCTGGCTTATGCATGGCGAGACCAACGCGATGAACAAGCCCTGCACCGTTTGATCACCGCCTATATGCGGTTAGCTATTTCGATGGCGGCTAAGTTCAAGCGCTACGGCGCGCCCATGAACGATCTGATCCAAGAGGCCGGTTTGGGCCTGATGAAAGCCGCCGACAAGTTCGACCCCGACCGGGGCGTGCGCTTTTCGACATACGCGGTCTGGTGGATCAAGGCCAGCATTCAGGACTATGTGATGCGCAACTGGTCGATGGTGCGCACCGGCTCGACCTCGTCCCAGAAATCCTTGTTTTTCAATATGCGCCGTGTTCAGGCGCGGCTGGAGCGTGAGGCCGCAACCGAGGGTCTTGAGCTGGACCGCCATCAATTGCACCAGATGATCGCGACCGAGATTGGTGTGCCGCTGCGCGATGTCGAGATGATGGAAGGTCGCCTATCCGGGTCGGATTTCTCGCTGAATGCGGTGCAATCTGCCGATGAGGACGGACGCGAATGGATCGACGCGCTGGAAGATGATCGTGAGCAGGCCGCCGAAGCGGTAGAACACAGCCATGATACCGAGCAGTTGCGCGAATGGTTGCTAACCGCGATGAAATCGCTGAATGATCGGGAAAGGTTCATCGTGCGTGAACGTAAGCTGCGGGAACCGGCACGAACCCTTGAAAGCTTGGGTGACGAGCTTGGTCTATCAAAGGAACGCGTGCGCCAGCTTGAGGCCGCAGCCTTCACGAAGATGCGTAAGAACCTTGAAGCCCAATCGCGTGAGGTGCAACACTTCATCGCATGACACGGCTTGCGATTCTTCTTTTTGCTCTGACAGTTACGGCAATCCCGGCGCGCCCGGGTATTGCCGCTGGCGTTATCCCTGACGACGTGGTTGCTGCGATGCAGGCAGCGGATGTCGTGATATTGGGCGAGATTCACGACAATCCGGACCATCACAAGGTTCAGACCGAGGCGATTGAGGTGATCGCCCCGTCTGCTGTCGTTTGGGAAATGGTCACCGAAGAGGGCGCACAACGTTTGGCGCAGACAGCGGCCTCGAATCCAGAAGAGCTGGGTCGCATCCTGCGCTGGGCAGAAACGGGCTGGCCGCCGCTCAGCATGTACTATCCGATCTTTCAGGCTTCAGATGCGCCGGTCTACGGTGCGATGGTGCCTCGCGCCGCAGCACGCGCGGCCATGGAACGCGGCGCGTCAACCGCACTTGGCGCAGATGCGGCACGCTACGGTCTGACGGTTCCACTGCCTGCGCAAGAACAAGCGGCGCGTGAGGCGGATCAGCTTGTGGCGCATTGCAATGCACTGTCCGAACAGGTGCTGCCGCAGATGGTTGCGATACAACGCTTGCGTGATGCAGTGCTGACGCGGTCGATCCTGCAGGCGGTGGACGATACCGGCGGGCCGGTAGCTGTGATCACTGGCAACGGCCATGCGCGCAAGGATCGCGGTATCCCCACCTTCCTGTCCCGCTTGCGTCCCGGTTTGAAGGTCTTTGTCGTTGGCCAATCCGAAGACGGGCAGATCGATGGCACCTTTGATGTGGTCATCGATAGCCCTGCAGTAGATCGCGAAGACCCCTGCCAAGCCTTTGAGGTGCAGAATTAACCGCTGGTACAACGCCGTGGCCTTGCCTAATGTCAGCGCCGACCAGAACGGGAAAGGCTGAACATGCTGGCTTCCAAACGTATCCTGCTGATCATTGGCGGAGGGATCGCGGCCTACAAGTCGCTGGACCTGATCCGCCGCCTGAAAGAGCGTGGCGCGGCCGTGACCCCGGTTCTGACACGCGCCGCCGAAGAGTTCGTGACACCTTTGTCCGTGTCTGCCTTGGCGGGCGAGAAATGCTATCGCGACCTGTTTGATCTGACAGATGAGGCTGAGATGGGCCATATTCAGCTGTCGCGCTCTGCCGATTTGCTTGTGGTCGCCCCGGCTACGGCGGATCTGATGGGCAAGATGGCGGCTGGGTTGGCCAACGATCTGGCCTCGACCTTATTGATGGCCACGGATACGCCCGTATTGTGTGCGCCCGCCATGAATGTACGGATGTGGGATCACCCGGCGACACAACGCAATCTTGCGCAATTACAGGCCGACGGCGTGCGTTTTGTCGGGCCAAACGAAGGCGATATGGCCTGTGGCGAATACGGCCCTGGCAGAATGTCTGAACCGTTGGGGATTGTTGCGGCTATAGAAGCGCAACTGGCAGATGGTCCGCTGCAGGGAAAACGCATTCTTGTGACATCAGGCCCCACCCATGAACCGATCGATCCCGTGCGCTACATCGCCAACCGATCCTCGGGCGCACAGGGTACGGCGGTAGCACGGGCATTGACGGCGCTTGGGGCAGATGTGACATTTGTCACCGGTCCCGCAGATGTGCCGCCACCCGAAGGCGTGCAGGTTGTACGCGTCGAAACAGCTCAGCAGATGTCAGACGCGGTGGATGCGGCCTTACCCGTGGATGCGGGCGTGTTTGCTGCAGCGGTGGCGGATTGGCGTGTGGCCAGCGCATCGGACCGGAAGCTGAAAAAAACCCAGGATGGCTTGCCCGCGCTGGAGTTTTCCGAAAATCCGGACATCTTGAAACGTGTCTCACACATGGATCACGGACGTCCGACGTTGGTTGTTGGCTTTGCCGCAGAAACCAACGACGTTCTTGAACATGCAACGGCAAAGCGCCAGCGCAAAGGGTGCGATTGGATCGTTGCCAATGATGTCAGCCCTGCGACCGGCATCATGGGCGGCACAGAGAATGCGGTTGTGCTGATTTCGGATGCGGGCGCCGAAGAATGGCCGCGCATGGGCAAGGATGCGGTTGCGGCGCGACTGGCGCAAAAGATTGCTGAGGCTTTGGGTAACTGATGCCCATAGCCCTGAACCAAGAGGTGCAATGATGGTTGCAATCCGGGTAATCCGCGATGCGGGCGCAGACGCCTTGGTGGCTTTGCCATCTTATGAGACGAGCGGAGCGGCTGGGGCGGATGTGCGTGCAAACCTGCCGGATGGTGTCTCAGTGACTTTGGAACCGGGACAGCGTGCGCTGATCCCGACGGGGCTGCGGATCGAGATTCCTGCAGGATATGAAGTGCAGGTCAGGCCGCGTTCCGGGCTTGCGTTGAAACACGGTATTACCCTGCCAAACACGCCAGGTACAATCGACAGCGACTATCGCGGGCCACTGGGTGTGATCCTGATGAACGCGGGGCAAGAGAGTTTCGAAGTTGCGCATGGCGAACGCATTGCGCAACTGGTCGTTGCTCCGGTGGTTCAGGCAGATTTCCAGTTTGCAGAAGTACTCAGCGAAACCGAACGCGGATCAGGCGGGTTCGGGTCCACCGGGCACGGCTGATGCTGCTGGTTCTGCTGCTTGCCGCTGGGCTTTGGGGCGTAGGTTATATCGCAGGCGTTTCCCGCAGCGCGCGTATGGCTTCAGTGGGCGTTCTTCTGTTAGGTGTTATCCTAGCGCAGCTGGTTCTGCCGGATGGTAACCCACTGCGCGAGGCGACAGGCGGATCTGCTGCGATGTGGCTGATGCTGGCGGGATGCATCGGGTTGGTTCTGGGCTATAGCAAGATCATCAAGGTCCTACGTAGCCGGGTCACATCCGCGTCCGAACAAGACCCTCAGGTGCGCACGGATCGGTTTTCGGAAACAGAACTCGATCGCTATGCCCGCCACATCGTATTGCGCGAGTTGGGCGGACCGGGTCAGAAGAAGATGAAACAGGCGCGCGTGCTAGTGATTGGCGCAGGTGGTCTGGGTGCGCCGGCCCTGCAATATCTGGCCGCTGCGGGCGTGGGGACCATCGGGGTGATCGACGACGATGTCGTCGAGAACGCCAATCTGCAACGGCAGGTCATTCACTGCGATTCCGATATCGGAATGCCCAAGGTTTTTTCCGCTCAACAGGCAATGGAAGCGCAGAACCCGAACGTGACGGTACTGCCATACAACCGCCGCCTGACTGCAGAAATCGCGGCCGATCTGTTCGCTGATTTCGATCTGATCCTAGACGGAACGGACAACTTCGATACCCGCTATCTGGCCAACAAAACGGCTGTTGAACTGGGCAAACCGCTGATTTCTGGCGCCCTATCGCAATGGGAAGGGCAATTGAGCGTCTTTGATCCCGCAACCGCAGGTCCTTGCTACCAGTGTATTTTCCCCGAAGCGCCTGCCGCCGGGCTCGCCCCGTCCTGCGCCGAGGCTGGAGTGATCGGGCCGCTGCCCGGCGTGGTCGGGTCGATGATGGCGGTTGAGGCGATCAAGGTGGTCACAGGTGCCGGTGCCTTCCTGCGCGGTGAGATGCTGATCTATGACGCGCTCTATGGCGAAAGCCGCAAAATCACCCTGTCGAAACGCGCCGATTGCCCGATTTGCGGACAGGTTGGGACTTAGTTTCGACGTCAAAATTCACTCCCCCTCTGGACCATTGCTGACCCTCTACATAGCTTGAGGGGCAAAGGAGACCTGCATGACCAACCCGATCCTGTCCGACTGGACCACGCCCTTTGAGATCGCCCCGTTTTCCGCGATTTCAGATGGGGATTTCGCACCTGCGTTGGACGAAGCGATGGCCGCGCACAACGCACAAATCGACGCGATTGCCGGAAACCCGGACGTGCCTACCTTTGCCAACACAATCGAAGAGCTTGAAGCGGCGGGTGAGCAGTTGGACAAGGTCCTGTCGGTGTTTTTTACAGTGGCGGGCGCTGACAGCAACCCGAAACGCGAAGAATTGCAGCGAGAGTTTTCACCGAAGCTCTCGGCGCATTTCTCGGGCATTTCATCAAACAAGGATTTGTTCCACCGGGTGGCCGATCTTTGGCAGCGGCGCGATGATCTGAACCTGAGCGATGAACAGGCGCGCGTTCTGATGCTGACCCATCGCGGCTTTGTCCGCGCCGGTGCTGCGCTGGAGGGTGAGGCCGATTCCCGGATGCAAGAGATCAAGTCTCGCCTCGCATCGTTGGGCACTTCTTTCACCCAGAATCTGCTGGCGGATGAGCGTGACTGGTTCATGGAACTGGCCGAGGATGATCTGGACGGTCTGCCCGATTTCGTGATCGCTGCGGCGCGCGCTGCGGGTGAGGAAAAGGGTGCGAACGGGCCGGTTGTGACCCTGTCCCGCTCATTGATTGTGCCGTTTCTGCAATTCTCATCCCGCCGCGACCTGCGGGAAATAGCCTATCGCGCTTGGGCTGCGCGAGGGGCGAATGGGAACGAGACCGACAACCGCGAGATTGCAGCCGAAATCCTGACCCTGCGGGAAGAACGCGCCAAGCTGCTGGGCTATGACAGCTTTGCGGATTTCAAACTGGAAACCGAGATGGCCCGCTCGCCCGACCGCGTGCGCGATCTGTTGATGCAGGTCTGGGAACCCGCCAAAACCCGCGCAGATGCGGATGCTGAGATTCTGGCCGGTATGATGCAAGACGATGGCGTGAACGGCCCGCTGGAGGCCTGGGACTGGCGCTACTATGCCGAGAAGCGCCGCAAGGCCGAGCATGATCTGGATGAGGCGGCGCTGAAACCGTACCTGCAACTCGACCGGATGATCGAGGCGTCGTTTGCTTGCGCCAACCGTCTGTTCGGGCTGGAGTTCGCGCCGCTCGACGTGCCCCTCTATCACCCCGATTGCCGGGCGTGGGAGGTAACACGCAACGGGCGACATGTGGCGGTTTTCATTGGTGATTACTTCGCTCGAGGCTCGAAACGGTCCGGCGCGTGGTGCAGCGCCATGCGCGCGCAGGCGAAGTTCCCCGAAGAACAAGCGCCCGTCGTGATCAACGTGTGCAACTTCGCCAAGGGTAATCCCGCACTGCTATCTTATGACGATGCGCGAACTCTATTCCACGAGTTCGGTCATGCGCTGCATCAGATGCTGTCGAATGTGACCTATGAAAGCATCTCGGGCACGTCCGTCGCGCGGGATTTCGTCGAACTGCCCAGCCAGCTTTATGAACACTGGCTGGAAGTGCCCGAGGTTCTGGCGGAATACGCCACCCATGCTGAGACGGGTGAGCCGATGCCTCAGGCGATGTTGGAGAAGGTGCTGAAGGCAGCCAATTTCGATCAAGGGTTCCAGACGGTCGAATATGTGGCCTCGGCCTTGGTTGATCTGGCGTTTCACGAAGGCGCAGCCCCGGCGGATCCGATGGCCAAGCAGGCAGAGGTTCTGGCCGAAATCGGCATGCCAAAGGCCATCGGGATGCGCCACGCCACCCCACATTTTGCCCATGTCTTTGCGGGCGACGGGTACAGCGCGGGCTACTACAGCTACATGTGGTCCGAGGTCATGGATGCCGACGCCTTCGCCGCATTCGAAGAGGCCGGAGGGGCCTTTGACCCCGAACGCGCCAAGGCGCTGGAAGAGAATATCCTCTCCACCGGCGGCTCGCGCGAGGCCGAGGATCTGTATCTGGCCTTCCGGGGCCGCCTGCCGGGTGTCGAGGCTTTGCTGAAAGGGCGCGGGTTGATCGTAGCCTGACCTGTCCGGGCCGTCAGTATCCCAACTGGCGGTCCACCAGATGCACCAAGGGTTTACCGGTCTCGCCGCGACGGATGTTCTCGCAGATCACCTGTGCCGCGGTAACGGGCCGGGTCTCGGATGCGATATGCGGGGTGACGGTGACGTTTGGATGCGCCCAATAGGGATGTTCGGGTGGCAGTGGCTCGATGCGGAACACGTCCAGCGTCGCGTGTCCGACTTGCCCGGTGTTCAGCGCCTCCAGCAGGGCGTCGTCATCGATCAAAGGGCCGCGTCCCGGATTGATGATCTTTGCCCCTGTCGGCATTAGTGCCAAAGTCACGGCATTCAGGGTATTCTCAGTCGCGGGCGTGTCCGGCAACAGCAGTATGACGATCTCGGATTGCGATAAGGCGGTTCGCAAACCTTCTGTTCCATACAGACAGGTTACGCCTTGAATGTCTTTCTCGGTACGGCTCCACCCCAAAACGTGAAAGTTGAGCGCGGCTAACGCCTGCGCTGCTGCTTGACCCAACTCTCCCAACCCCAGCACGCAGACCGTGCGCTCGGTCGCAAGGGGGGGCGCTATTGGGGTCCACACGCCATCCTGTTCGCTGATATGGGTGTCCATGCCCAGATGATACCGCAAGGTGTGGCCAACGACCCATTCAGTCATGCCCTGAGTCAATCCGTGATCCACCATACGGGCCAATGGAACGGTCAGGGTTTCGTTGTCGGCGATGCTTTCGACCCCGGCCCAAAGGCTCAGGACGGCTTTCAGCCGAGAATAGGGTTTGAAGTCCAGCAGGCCGTCATTTGGCGCGTAGACGACATAGTCCACCTGATCGGGTTCGATATCTGTGGCCAGATACACGTCCAATCCGGCTTCGGCCAGACCCTGAGACAAAAGCGGCTCATAGACCGGCCACAATTCAGGGCGCGCAGAGAACAGGACGTTGACGGTCATGAGGGGCCTTTCAGATTAGCGGGGGCGGTGGATATGCGCGCTTTGGACAATACCGAAAGCGGCCATCAGTACCAGCATGGCTGATCCTCCATAACTGACCATTGGCAGCGGTACGCCCACAACCGGGGCCAGTCCCATCACCATCGACATGTTGACTGCGAAGAACAGGAAGAAGTTCAGCGCAATCCCCAGCACCACTAGGGACGAGAACCGATCTTTGGTCGACAGCGCAGTGACCATGCAAAAAATCAGGATCAGCGCATAGAGCACCAACAGGGTGATCCCGCCGACAAAGCCGAACTCTTCAGCCAGTGTGGTGAAGATGAAATCGGTATGCTTCTCGGGCAGGAAATTCAGGCGCGACTGGGTGCCTTGCATGAATCCCCGACCGTTCCATCCGCCCGAACCCAAAGCGATTTTTGATTGGGTGATGTGATAGCCCGCGCCTAAAGGGTCGGTGGAGGGATCCAGAAACGTATCAATGCGGCGGAACTGATAGTCTTTCAGCAACTGCCACTCGGTCCCCCGACTGTTGAACACGGTCGCAATCAGGCCAACGACCGCCGCGATCACAGCGGCGAAGTAGGCCCAGTGCACACCAGCCAGAAACATCAATCCACCACCGGCGGCCAATAGAAGGATCGAGGTTCCAAGGTCCGGTTGCCGCAAAACCATGAAAGTCGGGATCAGGATCAGGATCACCGGTAGGATCACCCAAAGCGGGCGCGAGGTTTTGTGCGACGGCAGCCAGTCATAGTAGGCCGCCAGCAGCATGACCAGTGTGACTTTCATGACCTCTGAGGGTTGCAGCCGCATGAACCCCAGATCGATCCAGCGTTGCGCACCCATGCCAACCGTGCCGAACAACTCAACAAAAACCAGCAGCGCAATAGCACCCAGATAGGCCAGCACTGACATGTTGCGCCAGAACCAGATCGGCACAAGTGCGACGATGAACATGACCGTGAGGCCCAGACCAAACCGCTCCATCTGAGGTTCGGCCCAAGGCAGCCATGATCCGCCAGCGACGGAATACAGCATCAGGAAGCCGGCACTGGCCGTGCTGATCAGCAACAGCGTCAGGGGCCAGTTCATGTATAGAAACTTGCGAAGCCCCGATGGCGTGGATTTGACGTTGTACTCAAGATAGCTCATGCGCGGTCTTTTTCGTCAGGACGCGCTTTGGGGCGGCGGTCGCCCTCAAGCCGTTTTTGCTGTTCCTTGATGCGGTCGCGGTCGGCAACCGGGTAGGCTTCAAGCGGCGGCGTGCCTTTGTAGAGCGCCTGCAGCATGATATCCCGCGCGACCGGGGCGGCAGCTTTTGATCCACCGCCGCCATGTTCCACCACCACGGCAATCGCGTATTTGGGGTTGTCATAGGGTGCAAAGCTGACGAACAGGGCGTGATCGCGCCGCTCCCATGGCAGGTCTTCGTTGCGGATCACGCCAGCGGCCCGTTCGGCCTTGGTGATATTGCGGACCTGGCTGGTGCCGGTCTTGCCCGCCATACGCAGATCATCCGCGATGATCCGGCTGCGATAGGCCGTGCCGCGCCGGTCGTTCGACACCGACCACATCGCCTCGCGAATGTAGCGCAGGTTGGTGGGGCTGATCGGCAGCGGTTCGCCCGCGCCCGAGGGCTGTTCAACCCCGTTGATCGACCGTACCAGTCGGGGCGCAACGGCGCGTCCAGTGGCGATCCTTGCGGTCATAACGGCCAGTTGCATGGGCGAAGCGAGCATGAAGCCCTGCCCGATGGACGCGTTGGCCGTATCACCGATCAGCCATTCCTCGCCATGGACCCGCTGTTTCCATGCCTGATTGGGCGCCAGCCCGGCGCGCACGGCAGACATTGGAATGTCATGCTTGATCCCCAAACCAAGGATGTTGGACATCTCAGAAATTTTGTCGATCCCGACCTTGATCGCCACGTCGTAGTAATACACGTCGCAGCTGCGTTTCAGAGATGTATTCAAGTCCACCATTCCGTGCCCGCCGCGTTTCCAGCAGTGGAAGCGGCGGCTGCCGACTTTTAGGTGACCGGGGCAATAGACCGTATTTCCGGGGCCTACGACACCAGCTTCTAGTGCGGCCAGTGCGGTGACCATCTTGAAGGTCGACCCCGGCGGATAAGTGCCCTGAACTGTCTTGTTGGCCAGCGGGCGATACTTGTCCTGTGTCAGGAACTGATAATCTGCGACTGAGATGCCGCGCACAAAAAGGTTGGGGTCAAAACTGGGGGCTGAGGCCATGGCGCGCAGATCGCCGGTTTCGCAATCGATGACAACAGCGGCGGCGCTTTCCCCGGCCAGCCGGGCCTGTGCGTATTGTTGCAGGTCTGCGTCGACGGACAATTGCAGGTCGGCACCCGGCTGACCCTCCTGCCGATCCAACTCGCGCATGACACGGCCCGTCGCGTTGACCTCAACCCGTTTGGACCCGGCCCGACCACGCAGCGAGATCTCCTGTTTTGCCTCCAATCCGACCTTGCCGATCTGGAACCGGGGGATGCGCAGCACCGGTTCGGGGTCTTCGATCTGGCTGAGGTCATAGTCACTGACCGGGCCAACATAACCGACGATATGGGCGAAATCCTCGTATCTGGGATATTGCCGGGTCGAGCCCACCTCGGGTGTCACGCCAGGAAGGGCAGGTGCGTTCACCGCGACCTTCGAGATGTCCTCCCACGTCACCTGATCCGCCAGAGTAACTGGCAAGAACGGAGCCGAGCGGCGTATCTCAGTCTTGGCGCGCTCGATCTCGTCCTCGGTCAATGGGATCAAGTTGGATAGTTTGGCGATCACCTTGTCCAGATCACCTGCGTCTTCGGGAACGATAACGATGCGATATGATGGCGTGTTTTGCCCGATGATCTGACCGTTGCGGTCATAGATTCGGCCACGTGTCGGTGGGATCAGGCGGAGGTTGATGCGGTTTTCTTCAGCCAAAAGCCGGTACTGATCGGCCTGTTCGACTTGCATGAACCGCATTCGCGCGGCCAGCCCGCCGACGAAGGCGGCCTGCAACCCGCCCAAAATCAAGGCTCGGCGTGGGAGGCGTTTATAGGCGAGGCCTTGCGCCTTGGGATTGCGTTGCTTCATGCCCGCGCCCCCGCAACACTTGCATCCGCTGCTGATACCCTGCGTACGCCGAACACGGATTGGCTGAGAAGGACGATCACAGGATAGGCTGCTATCGTCACGATCAACTGGAACAAAACGGACCCGAAGGCTGCTTGGTCGATCGACACGATCGCCAAGATAATACGATTGCCGAGAAAGACTGCGGCAGTGACCACGCTAACGGATATCCATTCACCGACGAACCCAGCATCTCGCATGCTCGACGCGGCCCCGTGCAGATAGGCGGCGCCAAGCACGACCAAAGCCGCCAGCAACCCTGGAGGTCGTTGCAACAACAGATCGGCCATCAGCATCGCAGCGGCAATCAACAAGGTTGGAACATATTCCGGGCGGCGCAGCACCCAGGCAAAGGTCAGCGCGATTATCATGTCGGGAAAAGGCCAGCGATCCGGCTGTGCGTTCAGTGGCAGCAGGTGCAGGAAAAGAACAAGAAACGCTATCAGGACATAAAGCCCGCGCATGGCCCAGTTGTAAGAGGCGGGTCTATCCATCGCCGGCTTCCCCGGATGTTAGGGCCGCTTCGGGCTGTGTTGGCCCGACAACAGTGCCGGGATCCCGAATGGTCGGGGCTGCGTTGAAGCGTAGAACGCGAAGAAACTCCAACCGTTCGAAATCGGCGGACAGGCGCACGCGCAAGCGGCCCCCCGGGTCCTCCGCGATTTGCCCGATCAGTAGTCCGGCCGGGAAAACGCCTCCGTCCCCCGACGTAGTCACTCGGTCCCCGGGTCGCACAAGTTCCCGGTTTTCCAGAAACTCGACGGCAGGAGCGGGGGTGTTGTCACCCGCAATCAAGGCTGTTTGCCCAGAAGGCTGGATGGTCGCCGGTATCGCGCTGGACGCATCGGTCAGCAAAATGACCCGCGCAGTATCAGGCCCCACGCCCGAGATGCGGCCCACCAGCCCAATCCCGTCCATCGAGGCCCAGCCATCAACGATTCCGTCCCGGGCGCCCACGTTCAAAAGAACCGATTGCCGAAACGGAGAGCCGCTGTCGGCCATGACAACGCCGGTTATGTAAGTCAGGCGCGGATCAAGACGCACATTGTTCAGATCCAAAAGGCGCGCGTTTTCCTGCTCCAATTGCAGCGCGGCCTCTTTCCACGCCCGCATCAGGCGCAATTCGCTGCGCAGCTCTTGATTTTGTTCGCTGAGGCTTTGGTAGCTTTGAAAGTCACGAACAAGATTGACCGTTGCCGTGACCGGGACCATCGCCCATTCCATTGATGGGACAACAGCGTCCACCACCTGTGCGCGGAACCGTTCGACCCTTGGGCTGTCAATGCGCCAGACAATGAAAATGCCCAGCAGGCACAGTACGACAATCCCCAGCAACAGTCGGCGCAGCGGGGCCGTGTAGTCATCGCGCTGTGATCGGTCTTTTGCCACAGGTTACCTTCCCGTGCTGCTCGTGCCGAATTCACCCAATGCTCAAAGGGTGCGCGCCTTAGCTTTCGTAGTCAATCGCGTGGCGCAGCTGTTTTTCGTATTCTAGCGCTTTGCCGGTGCCCAAAGCCACACAATTCAGGCTTTCATCGGCGATCGACACCGCCAGACCGGTCTGTTCGCGCAGCGCCAGATCAAGATCGCCCAACAAAGCACCCCCACCCGTCAGCATTACGCCCCGGTCCACAATGTCCGCTGCCAGATCGGGCGGCGTGGTTTCCAAGGCGGTCATCACGGCCTCACAGATGGCCTGCACAGGTTCTGACAGCGCTTCTGCAACCTGAGCCTGGCTGATCTCGATTTCCTTGGGAACGCCGTTCAACAGGTCGCGACCGCGGATATGCATCGACTGGCCGCGGCCATCGTCGGGCATGCGCGCGGTGCCGATTGTGGTCTTGATCCGTTCAGCTGTGGATTCACCCACCAACAGGTTTTGCTGGCGGCGCAGGTACGAGATGATGGCCTCATCCATGCGGTCTCCGCCCACGCGGACCGAACGGGCGTATACGATGTCACCTAGCGATAGAACAGCGACCTCGGTGGTACCGCCACCGATATCTACGACCATGTTTCCGGTCGGATCTGTGATCGGCATCCCAGCACCAATCGCCGCCGCAATCGGCTCGGCAATCAGACCGGCGCGGCGCGCACCGGCAGACAGAACCGACTGACGGATCGCACGTTTTTCAACCGGAGTCGCGCCATGGGGGACGCAGACGATGATCTTGGGTTTAGAGAATGTCGAGCGTTTGTGCACTTTGCGAATGAAGTGCTTGATCATTTCTTCAGCGGTGTCGAAATCGGCGATCACACCTTCGCGCATCGGGCGGATGGCCTCGATCGAACCGGGGGTCCGGCCCAGCATCAGCTTGGCGTCTTCGCCAACGGCCAGAACCTTTTTGACCCCGTCCTTGACGTGGTAGGCAACAACGGAGGGCTCAGACAGGATCACACCGCGACCCTTGACATAAACCAGCGTGTTCGCTGTCCCAAGGTCGATGGCCATGTCCGAAGTGAACAGGCCGCCCAGATTGCCTAAGATCCCCATGTTTCCCCTGATCCTGTATGTCAGTTTTTCTACTGCCCGCGACTCGACGGTTCCGGGACGGATGACTTATAGGGTGCCAACTCGCCCGGTAAAAGGGCTGATTCCGCGACAATCAGCACCTTTTCGCCTCATTGATAGGGACTTTAGAAGGCAAAATGCTCTCATATCAACATATTTACCACGCTGGAAATCTGGCTGATGTACAAAAGCACGCTTTGTTGGCGTGGGTGCTGCAATATCTGACCCGCAAGGACAAGCCGATCAGCTATATCGAAACGCATTCCGGGCGCGGTCTGTACAAGTTGGACGCGGAAGAAGCGGTTCGAACCGGCGAAGCAGCAGCCGGGATCGAGCGTGCTCGGCGTGAGGCATGGTTCGGGGCTGATCATCCGATGACCCAGGTGCTGCAGACGACACAGGCGCGACATGGTGCGCCGGCCTATCCCGGGTCACCCTTGATCGCGGCGCAACTGCTGAGGGATCAGGACGCGCTGCATTTCGCAGAGATGCACCCGCAGGAGTTTGCGGCCCTGTCTTTGACAGTGTCATCTTATGGGGCGAAGACCTATCAGCAGGATGGATTTGAACTGGCGCAATCCCTGCTGCCGCCGACCCCGCGGCGTGGGCTGATGCTGATTGATCCCAGCTACGAGGTGAAAGCCGACTATGCACGCCTGCCGGGGCTCATCACTAAATTCCATCGCAAATGGAATGTGGGTGTAATCGCCTTGTGGTACCCGATCCTGACCGATGGGCGCCACGCTTCCATGATCGAGGCGCTAAGGTCGCAAAACTACCCGAAGACCGTGTTTCACGAAGTGAGATTTCCACCCGCACGCGAGGGGCACCGGATGGTCGGTTCAGGGATGTTCATCCTGAACGCACCGTTTGGGATTGAGCGAGAGATGGCTCGCCTTTCACATCGGTTCGCGTCTCTTTAGACGCAAGGGTGGTGCGCTGCGAAGCGCTTTGTTGCGACGATTGCCTCAAACGGTGTTACACCCTGCACGGTGCAATGCGTCAGCTTGGTTCGATCTGCCTCATGCCATTCGCATAAACCTGTTTCCATTTGATGATCGAGTAAGACTTTCTGAGACCTGTCGACCAAAATGGATCTTCGTGAACGAGTTGATCTACATCACTCTCTGAGCTCGCCTCAACGATCCACAAACCATCGCGCCCTTGCTCGTTTGTATCTGACAAAGGGCCGGCTGCTTCGATCTTGTCGGAGTTCCACTCAAGAAAATCCAGATGCTTTGACATATGTGTTTTACGTATGTTGGGGTCGGCATCAGGCGCATCTTCAAATAGGATGATGAATTTCATTTTGTACCTCCACTGAATTGTGTGCCCAAAAGACTGCCACATCAAAACCGAAGGTTGAGCCAGTAAAAATGACAGCTTAACCTGCAAAAATGCAGGATCATGATTGGAACGATCTCAAGTATCTTCTGGCCCTTCGCCGCGAAGGAAAGCTTGCACGCGCAGGACGCGCGCTCGGTGTCAGCGAAACGACGGTTGCCCGCAGGATCAAGGCTCTGGAGCAGGCGCTAGAAACCAATTTGTTCTTGCGCAGTGCCAACGGACAATACGAACCGACAGATGCGGCGCTGCAAATCCTGACACATGCGGAATCCATCGAGGTAGAGAATGTCGCAATCGGAGAAATGTCAGGTGATAACGGGCGCAATCTCACGGGTAGCGTCCGCATCAGTTCGGTGCCGTTTATCGTGAACCATTTGTTGGTGCCTAGCATAGCCGCCTTGGGACGTTTGCACCCGTGCCTAACCGTTGAGTTGGTTCCAACTTCTGACAACTTGGATCTGTCCAAGCGCGAGGCCGATCTTGCGGTGCGTTTCGCGCGCCCGCATGCAGGAGGATTGCGAACCAAAGCGCAAAAACTGGGCGAGTTATCATTCGCAGCCTACGCAGCAAGCTCCCTCTCATCGACCCGAGATAGTGATCTGGGTTGGATCACCTATGACGACGCACATTTGAATTTACCGCAGGCACGTTGGCTCGAAAACGCTGCGAAGTCCTCCAATATGCGTGCCAATCTGAAGATCGTCGATATCGAGACCGGGATGCAGGCTGTTGCGGCGGGGATTGGGAAAACGTTGCTTCCAAGTGCGATTGTCTCTAACGATCCGCGATTTCGAGAAGTAGAACTGGATGGTGGCGCTAGACCCCCAACTCGGGAAATCTGGTTGCTGTCACATGTCGATCAGGCTTCCAGACTATCAATCAACGCGGCCAAAGACTGGCTTGGCAATTTAGACTGGGTTTAATGAGCGACGCACGAGGCGTCGCTCATTCGTTTCGTAGCAGAGGGGCCCCACGGGTGCGGGAGCTCCATGTTTGGAAGACTTTGCTCAGGTCAGGTCTTTATAGCTGATCTCGCGCGCATCAGCACCCGGGCCGGCTTTTTCCCGACGGACGATCAAACGGTTCAAGGCGTGGATATAGGCCTTGGCTGAGGCCACGACCGTATCAGTATCCGCTGATTGGCCCGTGGCGATCATGCCATCTTCTTCCAAACGTACCGAAACCGTCGCCTGTGCGTCTGTCCCTTCGGTCACCGCATGCACCTGGTAGAGTTGCAGGCGGGCTGTGTTCGGGTGGATCGCGCGGATGGCCTTGAACGCGGCATCAACCGGGCCATCGCCATGCTCGGTTGCGATGATGTCCTTGCCATCCATTTCCAGCTCGACCGTCGCTTCGGCTTGCCCGCCGGTACCGCAGGTGACTTTCATCGACACCAGCTGCAGATGGTCATCCGCCTCATCCAGGGTCATCAGGGCGATCAGGTCATCGTCGAACACCTCTTTCTTGCGGTCGGCCAGATCTTTGAACCGTACAAAAATATCGCGCAATTGATTGTCGCCAACCTCGAAGCCCAGCGTTTCCAGCTTGTCGCGCAGCGCGGCACGACCCGAATGTTTGCCCAAGGGCAAAGAGGTGCCCGACAGGCCGATATCCTCGGGGCGCATGATCTCAAAGTTTTCGCGGTTCTTCAGCATCCCGTCCTGATGGATGCCGCTTTCATGCGCGAAGGCGTTCTTGCCGACGATGGCTTTGTTGAACTGCACGTTGAAGCCGGACACCGTCGCCACACGACGCGAGATATGCATGATCTTGGTAGTGTCGATGCCAGTGTGCCAGGGCATGATGTCATTGCGGGTGCGCAGGGCCATCACGACCTCTTCCAAGGCTGTATTGCCTGCGCGTTCGCCCAGACCGTTTATGGTGCATTCAATTTGACGCGCGCCACCGGCGACAGCGGCCAAAGAGTTCGCGGTCGCCATGCCAAGGTCATTGTGGCAATGGGTGGCAAACACCACCTCATCCGCGCCGGGTACTGTCTCGATCAGGCGTTTGATAAGGTCAGCGCTTTCGACCGGAGCGGTATAGCCCACGGTATCGGGGATGTTGATTGTTGTAGCCCCGGCCTTGATCGCAATCTCAATCACTCGGCACAGGTAGTCCCATTCGGTCCGGGTGGCATCCATCGGTGACCACTGCACGTTTTCACACAGATTGCGCGCGTGGCTGACCGTTTCGTGGATCTTATCCGCCATTTCATCCATGGTCAGATTTGGAATGGCGCGGTGCAGCGGCGAGGTGCCGATAAAGGTGTGAATGCGGTTCTGTTTGGCGTGTTTCACCGCCTCCCAACAGCGGTCGATATCGGCGAAATTGGCACGGGCCAGGCCGCAGATGCGGCTGTTTTTCGACCTTTGGGCAATCTCGGACACCGCTTTAAAATCGCCTTCGGATGCGATTGGGAAACCGGCTTCGATGATGTCGACGCCCATCTCGTCCAGCAGTTCAGCAATTTCCAGCTTTTCATCATGGGTCATGGTTGCGCCGGGGCTCTGCTCGCCGTCGCGCAAAGTGGTATCGAAGATCAAGACACGGTCTTGGTCGGTCACGTTGGTCATGGGATTCTCTTTCTTCTTCTGTCCTAAAGCCTATGGCGCGCTGGCGTCCTCCTCTGAGCGGGCGCGCCGGATGGCACGCTCAGAGGCGGATTAGGATCAGTAGGCCACGCAGCGAGGCACCACGAAGGGCGGTGTCGGCAACAAGGATATCTGCGCGGTTGATCATGGGATCAGGTTATACAGAGCACGCGGCGAATGAAAAGAACCAAAATTAGGGTGGGGGCGATTTGATCGTTTTATTGACCTCAGGGGCCAAACCGCTAGGTCGCCCAATATGAAAACGGCTTTGATCATTGGCGCATCAGGTGGAATTGGCAGCGCGCTGAGACATCAGCTTACCGCGCAGCAGGTGGCGGTGACAGGATTGTCGCGGTCAGGTGACGGGTTCGATCTGACTGAGCCCGAGGCAGCCTTGAAAACACTTGATGCTTTTCAATATCCATTCGATTTGGTTTTGGTCGCGTCTGGAGCCTTAGAAATCAATGGCGCGCAGCCTGAAAAGACCATGCGCGCGGTGACAGCACAGGCCATGATGGATCAGTTCGCCTTGAACGCGGTTGGACCGGCATTGGTTTTGAGCCGGGCGCATAAGCTGCTGACTCGAAACAGGCCGTCAGTGATTGCGGTGCTTTCGGCGCGGGTTGGTTCGATCGGGGATAATCGCATGGGCGGCTGGGTCAGCTATCGCGCGTCCAAAGCGGCGGTTAATCAGGTGGTTCACACAGCCTCGATTGAACTGGCCCGAACGCATAAGCAAGCGATCTGCGTCGCGCTGCATCCCGGCACCGTTAAAACAGCGTTTACACGGAAATATCTTGGCCGCCATCCCGCTGTTGAGCCGGATAGAGCTGCCAAAAACCTTCTGAGCGTGATTGACGGGCTGACGCCCGAAGACACAGGCGGGTTCTTCGACTGGTCAGGTGCGCGCGTACCGTGGTAGCAGCTTAGTTGTCTGCAGGCGCTTCGGGGTTTTCACCGTCTGAAGCAGGCTCTTGCGCGTTTGTTTCTTCGCTACCGGTTTCAGGGGTCTCTTCGGACGACAGGGCATCATTGTCCCAGACACCCGCTTCTTCCTGCCCATTGGCATAGCGCATTGTGCCCTGACCCTGGCGCTTGTTCTCAAAAAACCCGCCCTCGTAGACATCGCCCGAGGGGTAGGTTGCCACGCCAACGCCGGTGATCTTTCCGTCAGCCCAATCGCCCGTATAGGTAAATCCGCTGGGCGCGGTAATCGTCCCTTTGCCGTGGCGTGCGCCGTTGATGAAGTCGCCGTCGTACACCGTGCCATCGGCAAAGGTAGATTTCCCTTTGCCCTGACGGACACCATCGACCCACTCACCTTCGTACCGATACCCATTGGCGAAGGTGACCGTGCCGGTTCCATGGCTCACCGCATTGCGGAACTGGCCGGTGTAAACCGTTCCGTTGGGATAGGTCGCAGTACCGGTTCCCTCAAACACTCCCGCGATCCATTCTCCGTCATAGACGGTCCCGTCCGCATAGGTGCTTTGGCCCTTGCCATGCGGCAGGTCGGCGCTGAGCGCACCGATATAGGCCGAGCCGTCGGGGTAGGTGATCTCACCAAATCCTTCGATCTGACCCTCGGACCACTCGCCGGTATAGCGGTAGCCATCAGTCCCGATGAAGGTGCCTTTGCCATGGCGGCGGTCGTCTTGATAGTCGCCTTCATAGACATTGCCATTGGCATAGGTCTCTTTGCCTTTGCCTTGACGGCGACCTTCGGCGACCTCGCCTTCATAAACATCACCGTTGGCCAGTGTCAGCCGCCCGGTTCCGGTCATCAGGTTCTGAACCCACTGCCCGTCATATTCCAACCCATCCGATTGGACCAAACGGCCTTGCCCGTGGCGTTGGCCTTGCTGCACATCGCCCTCATACACCGACCCATCGGGATAAGTGATCCGCGCCGCGCCCTGCTGTGCGCCGTCGACCCAATCCCCGTCATAGATATAGCCATTAGGGTCAGTGCGAGTGCCTTTGCCGTGATGGCGGGCGTTCTGAAACCCGCCTTCATACCGCACGCCATTGGCATATTCAGCAATGCCTGAGCCGTTGATTGCACCGTTAAGCCATTCACCTTCGTAGGTCCCGCCATCGGCATAGCTGATTTTGCCCTGGCCTTCGGGCTGTCCTTTGGCGAATTGGCCCTCATAAACAGACCCGTTGGCGAAGCGGGCCGTGCCTTGGCCCTGAATTTCGCCCTCGACCCACTGACCGGAATACTCAAACCCGTCCGGCAACCGGTATGTGCCTGTGCCGTGGCGCAACCCGTTTTCAAACGTGCCCTCATAGACCCCGCCAAGTTCGTCATCTTTGACGATCACAGTACCATCCTGGGCCCATGCCGCCGTGATCGACAGGCACAGAATCCCGGCTGTGAGAGAATTGCGGATCAGCTTCATGGTTTGTCCTGCCTGCCCGATCGTCGGTTTCATATGCGTTTGGGCAAAAATAGGGGACCGCACAGATCAGAGCAACGGCTTTTGAGCCATTGGTCTTCCACTCGCGCAATGATCTGCTAAATGCAGTAGGACTGGCGAAGGCAAGAGGGCAGCATGGCCGACCGTTTCCGTATCACACTGGCGCAACTCAACCCTGTTGTGGGCGATCTTGAGGGCAACGCAGCCAAGGCGTTTGCGGCTTGGGAACAAGGTCGCGAGGCCGGAGCTGATCTGGTCGCGCTACCCGAGATGTTCATCACCGGATACAACACGCAGGACCTGATCATGAAGCGGGTGTTCCACCGTGTGGCCATGGCTGCGGTTGAGGAACTGGCCAAGCAATGCGCCGACGGCCCGGCACTGGCCATCGGCGGTCCTTGGGCCGAGGATGACAGCCTGTTCAACGCCTATCTGATCCTCAAGGGCGGGCGGATCACCAGTAAAGTGCTGAAACATCACCTGCCCAATGAAACGGTGTTTGACGAGGTTCGTCTGTACGATTCAGGCCCTTTGGGTGGGCCGTATTCGGTTGGCAACTCGCGCATCGGCAGCCCGATCTGTGAAGATAGCTGGCACCCGGATGTTGCCGAAACGCTCGAAGAAACCGGGGCTGAGTTTCTGCTAATCCCCAATGGATCGCCCTACTTCCGCGACAAATACGATGTGCGCTTGAACCATATGGTCGCGCGGGTGGTCGAGACAGGTCTGCCGCTGATTTACTTGAATATGGTCGGCGGGCAGGACGATCAGGTGTTCGATGGGGCTACATTTGGCCTGAATCCGGGTGGAGAACTGGCGTTTCGCATGCCGGTTTTTGATGAAACGGTGACTCATGTGGATCTGGAGCGTGGCGATGACGGTTGGCGGATTGTTCCTGCCGAAATCGTGCCGCAGCCCGATGCGTGGGAGCAGGACTATCGCGCCATGGTGGAATCCTTGCGTGATTACATGGGGAAAACCGGTTTCAAAAAGGCGTTGCTGGGCCTGTCAGGTGGTGTGGATTCTGCCCTTGTTGCAGCGATTGCGGTGGACGCGATAGGGGCCGAGAATGTGCGCTGCGTGATGCTGCCATCGGAATACACCAGCCAGGCATCTCTTGATGATGCTGAGGCGGTCGCAAAAGCGCTGGGCGTTCACTATGACTTTGTTCCGATCTCGGACAGTCGCGCTGCCGTGACGGATACACTCGCCCCATTGTTCGTGGGGCATGAGGTTGATTTAACAGAAGAAAACATCCAGTCTCGCCTGCGCGGTGTGTTGCTGATGGCGATCTCGAACAAGTTTGGCGAGATGTTGCTGACCACGGGCAACAAATCTGAAGTCGCGGTGGGCTATGCCACGATCTATGGCGACATGAATGGCGGTTATAACCCGATCAAGGACCTGTACAAAACCCGCGTGTTTGAAACCTGCCGCTGGCGCAATGCCAATCATCGCAATTGGATGAAGGGACCCGAAGGTGAGGTCATTCGCCCTTCGGTCATCGATAAACCTCCAAGCGCTGAGCTGCGAAAAGATCAGAAAGACAGCGACAGCCTGCCGGATTATCCCGTGCTGGACGGCATACTTGATATTCTTGTGGATCAGGATGGATCTATCGCCGATTGCGTTGCCGCAGGATATGATGAACAGGATGCGCGCAAGGTTGAACATCTGGTCTACATCAGCGAATACAAGCGTTTCCAATCCGCCCCTGGCACGCGTTTGACCAGCCGCGCATTCTGGTTGGACAGACGGTACCCAATTGTGAATCGCTGGCGGGATCGTGGTTAAGCGCTGCGGTTTCTGAATTTGGAAACAGTAACTCCTCAATGCCGCAACCGTTTCCACAAATCGAATAAATCCAAGCAGTTTCAAGCGACTCTGCCGATGTCAGCGCTTGTTTGACTGACATTTTTCTGCCACATTTATGCTTAGAAGTTGCCTCATATGGGGCGGATGTGACGCATTGCTGTAGAGTTCGCAGTTTTCGACAAGTGTTTTGTCTGTGTGGTGCATCCGGGGTTGGATGTCTGAGTTAATGGTGTGGTGTTAACATGTACGAGGAATACGATAAGTCTCTGCACAAGCCGTGGCAGTACAGAACGATGGAATCTCCGGCGCAGGAGCTGGATGAGGTAAAGCTAGACGCAGCAATTGCCGATCTGATCGGCAAGCAGAAGGCGGAACCCTCGCAGCGCCTAGAGTTCCCTGACCTGAAGTCGCAGCCAGAAATTTCTGCTAAGGACACTGCCAAAGACGGTGGATTGTCCGGGACATTGCGCCAGAAATGGGCTGAACTGTCCGGCGCAGCTTAAACGCTGCTAAATCTATCACGCACTTGGCCTGCTGGCACCTTTGCCACAGGATTGCACTATCGGTTTGATAGCTACTGATTTCCGTTGTCAGAGCATTCCTCTCTGGCATCTTGAGGGCTCGTATATCGTAAGAACGAGTCATTGATGCCAGGCCCAAAGCCAACTCCATTTGAACCTGATCTTTCGATGCCAAAAACTGTTGATGTTGTCGTGATCGGCGGCGGCATTATTGGCGCGTCCACCGCGTTGGAACTGGCCGAACGTGGAGTTTCGGTTTTGCTGTGCGAAAAAGGTCAGATTGCGGGGGAACAAAGCTCTCGCAATTGGGGTTGGGTTCGGCTTGGCATGCGTGACCCGCGTGAGATTCCGTTGATGCAAGAGGCTTTGCGCATCTGGCCGAATCTGGATGCGCGCATTGGGCGACCGACTGGCTACACACAGGCAGGCATCCTGTTCGGAGCGTCTGGAGCGCGGGACGCGGGCAATCTGGAACGCTGGTTGCGCAACGTTGACGGGCTGCAGACCGGGGCACGGATGGTTTCAGGACCTGAACTGGCAGAGCTGCTGCACGGGCAAGAAACCGACTTGAAATGCGCGCTATACATGCCGCAGGACGGGCGCGCGGAACCACAGCTTGCGGCCCCTGCGATTGCCGAAGGTGCGCGAGACAAAGGCGCTGCGGTGATGACCAATTGTGCTGTTCGCAGTCTTGATCTGCAGGATGGTCGGATCACGGGTGTATTTACCGAACGCGGGCGCGTTGCATGCAACCAGGTGGTGCTGGCAGGTGGGGCGTGGTCGCGGCTGTTTGCAGGCAATGCCGGGATCGATTTGCCGCAGCTAAAAGTCCTGAACACCGTCATGCGCAGTTCGCCTGTTGAGGATGGTCCCGAAGCTGCGCTTTGGTCAGATGATTTTGCCATCCGAAAGCGCGCGGATGGGGGATACACCATCGCGTCGGGCCATGAAAACACCTATGACATTGTGCCCGATAGCTTCCGGCTGGCGTTGCAGTTTCTGCCAGCGTTTGTTCAGGAATGGAGGTCGTTGCGCTTTCGGCTGTCTGGCCGTTGGAAGGTTGAAGCCGCGCAAGATCGGAAATGGCTACCCACCGATGTCACCCCTTTCGAGCATTGCAGGGTTCTGGACCCAGAGCCATCGCAGAAGGTTCTGCGCAATGCCTGGGCCAACGCCACTGAAGGATTCCCTGCCCTTCACAAGGCAGAAATCGTGCAAAGCTGGGCTGGGTTAATCGATGTTACACCAGATGCGATTCCGGTGATTTCCAAAGCGGATAACGTCGCTGGATTGGTCATTGCCACAGGGTTTTCGGGGCATGGCTTTGGGATTGGACCGGGGGCCGGGCGTTTGGCGGCCGATCTGGTAACCCAGTGTGCGTCCTGCGTGGACCCGGCCGCTTTTCGCTTGTCGCGGTTCAGCGATGGTTCAAAAGTGCGGCCGGACCCAGGTTATTGAGCGCTTAGCCCATCATCTGATAGCTGACCGGAACAAAGCGGAAGCCGTCGCCACGTGTCTCCACGAAACCGGCAGCGGGGAAGGGCATGTGATAGCCGATCATCGGTACCTTGTCGGCGGCCAGCAGGCCCAAAATCTTACGACGTGATTCCGTTGCGGCAGCTTTGTCCATGTCGAACCGAACTTCCCATTCGGGGTGCGCAAAGGACCAGACATAATGATTGGCAAGATCCGCTGTCAGGATAAGACGCTGGCCGTTACTTTCCAAGTGATAGACCATGTGACCGGGGGTATGTCCAAATGTCGCCATCGCCGTCACACCCGAGGCCACGTCACCGCCATCCTCGATGAAGGTCATCTTTTCTGCCAGAGGCGTGACTTTGGCAGAAACCAGATCGCCGACCCGGTTCCCGGCTTCCTGAGCGGACCAGAAGTCATACTCGGGTGCCGCGGTGACATAGCGCGCATTTGCGAATGTCGGCGCGTCATTCGTGGTCATACCACCGATATGGTCCGGGTGCATATGGGTCAGCACGACCACGTCAATCTGATCGGGCGTGACACCTGCATCTGCCAAAGCGGCCTGAATGCCGCCCTGACCAAGCCCGGTGTCGAACAGGATCAGTTCCGAACCTGTGTTCACCAGAGTCGGCGTGAAAAAGAATTGTGCCACGTCAGGCGAGATGAAGTTTTCGGCCGATACTTTCGCGAATTCCTCATCCGAGGCGCCGCCCCCGAAGATCTCCTGCGCGCCGTCGCGTGGCAGGCTGCCATCAAGCAGGGTTGTGACCGTAAAGTCGCCCAGCTGGAATGATCTTGCGATGGTCGAGTTCGCCTTTGTCTCGGCTCCGGCCGCAAAAAGTGGGGTCGCTGCGGATGCAAATGGAAGGGCTGCGGCGGCGCCAAGGGCCGCTCTGCGTGTCAAATTGATGGCCATTTCTTAGTCTCCCTGTCAGAATGCCAGCGAAAAAGGTAGTTCGCTTCGGATCGCGTGCCACTTTATACACCGGTACTTAGGCTCCAGACTCATTGATTTACAGCCAGAACAGTACGGTAGCTGCTAGAGCGATGGCCGAAAGGAATACCTTTGGGCATCTGTCATATC
>NZ_JBQFOD010000010.1:0-177614 GCF_056533095.1 Ruegeria sp. H3
CTTCGGGAAGAAAGGGGAAAGCTTGGCCATCTGCTCATCTGTAAGCCAATAAAGGTCGCTCATTTCATCGCTCCGTTTTCGGAGCTGTGAATCTCGCAGCGCAGCGAAAATCAATGCATCCTCACCCTACCTCGCGCGGTCTGGTTCTTTAGTTTTGCGTGCAATCAAGCTTTCAATTTCGTTCATTACTTCATCCGGCAAAGCACCGAAGGTCAGTGCGCCTGAAATGCCCTCAATTTGTTCTTCTGTCCGTGCGCCCGGAATCGGTACATATGTTTCAGATTGGCCCCATATCCACCCAAGAGCCCCCTGCACAAGCGTTCGACCATTTGTGGTGAGTAAATCGCGAACCGTATCGAGCTGTCGCATGAAATCTGGATTTACCCGGCCATCCGTATAGTACTCCATCCAGCTTTCGCCGGATGCACGCACATCATCAGACGCCATAATGGTATTCCGATTGTATTTCCCTGTAAGCAGCCCCATCGCAAGCGGTGAGCGGATAAGGGACAACAATCCTTCCTCTTGGACCACCTGTTGCATGCGGGGCGCGTCGAAAAAGACGTTCAACACGTATTCCACTGCACTGAAGCCATCCCTGGATGCGGCTGCCCGGGCGCTTTCGGAATAGTCGGTGCTCCAACCGTAGGCACGTAGTTTCCCGGCCTCTTTTTGCCGGTCCAGTTCGTCAAACACCGCCTCGGCCTCGTCAATTGGCATATCGTTCACATGCAACAGCAAGAGATCGATCCGATCCCGTTCCAGCCGCGACAGGCACCCATCTACAGCAGGGCCAACCTGATCGGGGGTGAAGGGGTCAAATGAAATCTGTCTGCTCGCTTCATCGATCCCAACCCCTATCTTTGTGACAATCAGGGCGTCGGGTCGATGCTTTAGCGCTTTGCCCAACAAACGTTCCGAATGCCCAGCGCCGTAGGCGGCAGCGGTGTCAAAAAGTGTGATCCCACCGTCCAGTGCCGCGTGGATCGTACGAATGGAGGCACCGTCGTCCGATCGGGTGTAACCCAACGACTGCTTACCACAGTACATTTTGCCACCAATCGGCCAGCACCCCATGCCAAGGGGTGAGATTTCGGTTTCGAGAAAGTTCATCTGTGAGTCTCCTGACTGATCCTTCAGAAAAAACGCCATCACAGCCTTTTCATCAACAACACAAAATGTAACCTTCATTTCATGTATGAAAGTAACTTTGACTGGGACAACCTGCGGCTTTTCCTTGCGGTTGCCAGAGCGGGCGGGCTTGGGCCAGCAGCTGAACAGACCGGCAAGAGCGCACCCACGCTGGGTCGGCGCATGATCGAGCTTGAGCGCAACCTCGGAACCGAGCTGTTTCACCGTAAACCGCGAGGGTATGACTTGACCGAAGACGGACAAGCGCTTTTGAAAAAAGTCGAAAGCATCGAAGCGCGCGTCCGACCTGTCACGGAAAGCGGCCTTGCTACTGCGCCACCATTAGTCAAAATTTCGGCCGGGACCTGGGTAACAAGAATTTTGATTGGCGCTCTCGCAAGACTTAAGGGATCAATGCCAGTCCGGCTGCGTTTCATCTCGTCAGAAGACCTATTGAACATCGGACACCGGGAAGCCGCGATCGGCATTCGAAACCACCGGCCAGAAGAGATCGGCTTGGCCGGTCGCAAGATCGGGCGGGTTCGGTTTGCAGTCTATGCTGCGGAAGAAGGCATTTCGACCTGGGTGCGCGTCATGTCCAAAACACCCTCGGCCAGATGGGTGAAAGAACATTCGCAAGAGGACGACGCCATCGAAGTGACGGCGCCACAGAATGCGCTTGAGCTTGCAAATGCAGGTCTTGCCCGAGCGGTTCTGCCAACTTTCATTGGAAACACGCAGCCGGGCCTGAAACCAGTGTCACCTTTGATTGACGATCTGGAACATGATCAATGGCTCGTCACGCATCATGAAGATCGGTTTCTCGCTGAGGTGCGGCATGTCATAGATCGCACCTATGCAGTGATGACGGAAGCGTGTGAAAACGGTTGAACCGATGTTGGCTGTTAGCACTATTCGCCCAACCGTTCCATCAACCGGGCGTAAGCCGTTTGGCCACGTCTGAAGGTTGGCAGACGGAAGAACTCGTCAGGGGCGTGTTGGTTTTCATCCTCATGTCCAAAGGCAAACATGACAGCATGCAGACCCAACTCATCCAGCAAGGTCGACATGACAGGGATCGAGCCACCAACGCGGGGTTTGTACGCCGGTTTGCCGTAAACCTCTTCGAGAACCTGTCCCGCGATTGCGGTTGCGTTGTGTCCTGCCGGTACAAGGAACGGGTCCGCGCGCCCTGGGTTGCGCGATACCTCAGCAGTGACACCCGGCGGGCAATAAGCCTCAACATGGGCCGAGATCAGATCAAAGATCTTTTCGGGGTTCTGATCGGCCACCAAGCGACACGTGATCTTGGCCGAAGCAACTGCGGGCAAAACGGTCTTTGTGCCTTCCCCTTGCCAACCACTGGTCAACCCGTTGACCTCAAGCGTCGGGCGCGCCCATAGGTTTTCACGTGTGGAATATCCCGGCTCGCCCAAGGTCGCTGGCGCTCCGGTCTGGGCCAGATAGGCCGCCTCGTCCCAGGGCACCCGCGCAATTGCCGCACGGTCTTCATCTGTCAGCTCGACGACATCGTCGTAGAAACCATCCACCGTGATGCGACCATCGGTCGATTTCATACTGGCAAGCAACTGGGCCAGCGCCATCGCCGGGTTTGCGACGCCGCCGCCATGCATACCAGAATGCAAATCGGATTTGGCGCCCTGAACCGAGATCTCAAGTGAGGTGAGCCCTTTCAGACCGAGGACAAGTTGCGGCGTCTCGGTATCCCACTGGCTGCCATCGGCAGAAAAGATCATATCGGCCTGAAGCCGGTCGAGATTTGCCTCGATAAAGGGCGGAAGGTCGGGCGATCCGATCTCTTCCTGGCCCTCAAAGAAAAACCGCACATTGACTGGCAGTTTCCCGGTTTCCGCCAGCAAAGCCTCAGCCGCAAGGATCGGGATGAACATGGCACCTTTGTCGTCGGTCGCCCCACGCCCATAAATCCGATCTCCGCGGATCGTCGGCTCGAACGGAGGCGAAGACCAGAGCTCAAATGGTTCGGCTGGTTGCACGTCAAAATGGCCATAGATCAGAATCGTAGGCACATCAGGCCCGGCATGCAGCCAATCGGCACAGACCACCGGATGACCGGCAGTCTCCATCATCTGAACGTTTTCCATTCCCGCCGCAACCAACCGATCAACCACCCACTGCCCGGCCTTTCGAACATCGCCCGCGTTTTCGGGTTTGGCTGAAACCGATGGAATACGAATGAAGTCGCACAGCTCTTCAACAAAGCGCGATTGGTGTGTGTCGAGATATTCGGTCCAGCTCATTCCATGCCCTCTCTGATGCTGGCGCCTAACTTACGAAACTGGACGTGGCCCGCAAGCCTGCGGAAATCAGTGCATCCCGACCCCAATGTACAGCCAAACTGACGACGCCTACAGCACTGCGAGATCAGGACGTAGATAGGCTTCAGGGTAAGACATTGGTTTAGATGGACCACGGGGAACGACGCCATTCCAACTGCGCCCGAAATATCCCTGGCGGCAATGGACAAGGGATCCGGAGTTGGCAACGCCAGGCAGTGCATACACACGGCATAGCCAACGCCATAAATGCGGATAATCCAATATCCGCGCTCCGTTAAGCTTCATCCGCACATAGTAGACGGGATCATGGCGATAAAGAGTGGGGAACAGGCGCAGATCGGCCTCTGAGAAGTGAATGCCCGTTAAAAAGGGCCTGCCATCAGAAAGGAGCTGCTCCAATTGTTCAAGTGCCTCGAAATAGGCGTCAAATGCTGCGGCATAGATCGTTTGATCAGATGAAAACCCGGCCTTGTAGGCGCCGTTATTGATTGCCGTGTAGATCAAGTCATTCAAGTTATGGATGTGTTGACGCAGTACTTCGTCGTCCGGGTAAAGCCTCACGCGCCTATTTGCCGGGATGGTGCCGCCAAGGGCCTCTGCACAGACATCCAACATGCGGATAATTTCGGCGCTTTCGTTGCTCACGATTTGGCCTGATTTCTTATCATAAAGGATCGGAAGGGATTGCTCATCGGAGCCTTCGGCACGGTAAATACCTTTAGCAAGGCGAAGTCCTCTGCCGGTTCCGGTCTCTCCGGTGCACTCCGGCAAGGTCTCGCCTGTGAGCGAGGCAATGCGGTCAGGCGTAAACTCCCACAGGTTCGGTCCCTCTGGATCGTCTTCGCCAGTGCGGTTGGGGAAGGCTACATCCATCGTGACACTGTCGTGCAACCCCAGAACACTGCGCGCCAAGGTCACGCGATGACACCACGGACAATTCAGCGCCACGAACAGGTGATACCGGTGGGGTTCTGCAGGAAACTCAGGATCACCAATGGCATGACGAAAGCCACTGACGCCGCGCACAAATTCACCTCGTGCGCGGCGCTCAGCGATGGCAGTCTGGTCTTCTTCAGTTGATGTGTCGGTCATGAGGTCAGCATCATCCTCTGAGTCTGTGATGCAAGATAATTGGTACGGCCAATTCTTCCTCATCACTCAAATGGCGTTCCAGAAACGCTTTGATCGTTTTGCTTGTCGCATGGAGCTGCCCGGCCTCATCATAGGCTTGGGACTCATCCAGAGCAGACAGTTTGATCACACGGTTCGCTATACGGGTGAAATCATCCAATACCTTGTCTAGATCCGCGTGATCCTGTTCCAGAAGCTCAAGCCCCGCATCAAATCGCGGGTCTGCAGCCGACAATTCAGGGAAATAGCTGCGATCTTCCCAGCCGTGATGACCATGCAGGCTCCCAACCAGATTGCCGCCATGGTAGGACAGCCGACCAGCATAATCGTCCAACCCCATATCGTTGTTCAACACATCTTCCGTATCCAATTGAATACGTTCCGCCAGGCGGCGGAACATCTGGTGTGCCCCGAGCCAATGCCTGGTTTTTTCCTTGAACCCAGGGTGCGCATCCCAGCTGTCGCGGGGATATTTTTCCAAGAGAAACCGCATCTCTTTCGGCATATCGTCTTGGCGGATGGTGTATGTATCGAGCATCGGTCGTCTCCTTTCGTGACATAGGTGGGAATTCGGATCAGTCTCACCAGTAGCGCAAAACGCACAGTGACTATGCGTCAGCGAACCCCCGCAAAGTTCATGCCGCCCTGATCAGCGATCGCGTATCTAAGTTGGTGATGTCAGGTTGCATGAAGACAGACAGGCTGTCTTTGCCGCAAACGCCAGCGTAGACCTGCATAAACTAAGCACTTGCACCAGAGTTTCGCGCGAACTGTTCTGCACCAACCTGTATTGCAAACACTGGTTTGCAATGCGCTCTTGGGCGCGTGCTGCGCCGTGGACCATTCAGATTAAAAGTGCGGGGCGAAAAACGCGCCCCGCACCAGTCTCTAACGACCGCCCGCTTTCCCGGGCATGTTCATCCGCTTGGCCGCTCGCCGTGGCACTTTCTTGCGCAGATCACGCGGTAGTTTGGCTTTGGTCTCCACAGGCTTCGCAGATTTCAGTGTGTCCTCCACAGCAGGAAGGGTTCCCTCACGGGTAAATTTTGGTGGCTTGAAGGGCATATTGCACCTCATGACAAAAAGCAGCTTAAGTCGCACAGATGTACGACTACGAACGCCCACAAGGGGCTAGCGTCGTGAGTCCATTGTCAGAGTCCTCCGCAGGAGTGTTTCGGTGCGCATTCTGCCATTTCGGGCCAGTGCGCGGCGGGATCAGAAAGTATGCTGGTCCATTGTCAGTATCTCCTTCGCGAATGTTGGGATCGTCTCAGACCACAGGGTATCTGTCAAACCTGTTCAACGAATAGCGACATTTGTCGCCTTGCCGCCGAGTCCGGCCCGGAACTGCTCTTGGTCGATAAGCATCATCGCTATTGCGCGTGACGTCTGAGACGAATTTTGCTGCTCAAACACAATATACAACAATCCTGCAACGAGAACCTTGAGACTACCCCAATTGTTCTTGCGGGCATTTCTTCGGCTTGTTGCGGATCAATTTCGAATGCGCCTTAACCAAGTCAGCCAACTCTGGCCGACATGAACCGCAGTTCGTTCCCGCGCTAAGGGCGTCTCCGATATCGTCCACACTGATCAAACGCTTGTCATGAATGGCGCGGACAATGGTCGTTAGGCCAACCTCGAAACACGAACAGACGATCGGCCCGCAGTCCTCAGAATCAACAGATGACTGGCACGACAGAATCTGCTGAGGCGCAACCTCGGGTAAAGTTGCCAATTAGGGTTCCGTTGCAAACTTTCGACCATTGACGCTTTCGGAATTGACGAGTGAATGACTCGTCGGTCGTATCAAGTCGAAAGCCAGCTCATGATTTCTTTCAAAGGTGCACAGTATCCGAAAGATGTGATCCTATTCGCGGTATTCTTCTACGTTCGATACGGCGTTTCCTACCGCGATCTGGAAGAGATCATGGCAGAGCGAGGTGTTTCCGTCGATCACACAACGCAGAACCGCTGGGTGACACGGTACTCTTGCGCAATCGCTGAAACGGCACGCCGCCGCAAAGGCAAATGCAACCGCTCCTGGCGAATGGACGAAACGTATACTATAGTAGAGGGATCATGGGTTTACCTCTACCGAGGGGTCGACAAACACGGCAAAACTTTCGATTTCATGCTTTCACACCGTCGGAGCAAGCCTGCCGCCACCAAATTCTTCACCCGGATGTTGGAGCTCATTGGTCTACCGCAAAAAATTGTCGTTGACAGAAGCGGAGCCAAAACAGCTGGTATCAAGGCGATCAACAATATGCTGAAAGGCTTTGGCTGCCCGATCTCGATTGAGATGGTGAGGTGGAAATACCTGAACAACATCTTGGAACAGGACCATCGTTTCATCAAAAGACGCGTCCGGCCAATGCTAGGGTTCAAGGCGTTCGCTGCAGCGGCGGCAACCCTCGACGGAATCGAAGTGGCACACATGATCCGCAAAGGTCAAATCACGCCCGGAGTCTGTCCGTTTCGGCAATTTGCAGAGCTGGCCGCTTAGCCCGCCGGTACAATGCTATCGCTATCGCCAGTTAAAACTTCGCAACAGATCCTCCTGAAACTCACGGGTATGAATCACGTAGGCAAGATGACCACAACCAAATTAATGGGTCCAAAACCTAGATGCCATCTAGAATGCACAGCCCACCACCATCCTTGTGGCGGGGCACTCTCTGAGGCCTGCACAGAACTACCTGTTACGCGGACGGAATCCACCGAGGCAGATTCATTCCTCTTGAGGCTAAGGGACTGTGACCCAATTGCCATCTGACATGTTCGAAGCGATGCAAGTTTCGATAAATGCCATACCTGACATCCCTTCACTGATGCCCGGAAGAGAAACATCCAGCTCTTCACCTCGGATCAGCTTGGCCGCCTCACTGTAGATGTTTGCAAACCCTTCAAGATAGCCCTCGGGATGGCCGGGTGGTATGCGCGTCCAATTCGCCGCCTGATCACCCAGCCCATAGCCACCGCGTGTCAGAACCTGACGGGGTTTGCCGAGTGTGGCGAGGTGAAGCTCGTTTGGGTGTTCTTGGGCCCACTCCAGCGAACCGATTTCTCCAAAGATGCGCAGCCGAAGCCCGTTCTCGCAGCCGACAGCGACCTGGCTGGCCCAAATCATCCCCTTGGCGCCGCCTTCCAGCCGCAACATGATGTGGGCATTGTCATCCAACCGTCGCCCTTCAAAGAAGCAGTGCAAGTCAGCGGCCAAGGCCTGGATTTTCAAGCCCGTGACAAAAGACAATAGGTTGAACGCATGGGTGCCAATATCTCCGATCGCGCCACCCGCACCGGACTTTGCCGGGTCGGTGCGCCACGTGGCTTGTTTGTTGCCAGATTCTTCCAACGGCTCTGCCAGCCAGTCTTGCGCGTATTCCACCTGAACGATGCGCACGGCGCCTATTTCTCCGGCGTCGATGATCCGTTTGGCATGTCGGATTAGAGGATAACCTGTATAGTTATGAGTTAGGACAAACTGCGCCTTGGACGCTGCAACAGCTGCTTCGATCCTTTGTGCGTCTTCGACTGTCGAAGCAAGGGGTTTGTCGCTGACCACGTGGATGTCTTCTTCAAGGAAAGCAATAATGGGATCAGCGTGCATATGGTTCGGCGTGACAATGGAAACGGCTTCGATCCCATCGGGCCGGGAACCTTCGGCCTTTGCCATAGCGCGGAAGTCGGAATAGCTGCGATCCGGGTCGAGACCAAGTGCAGCGGCAGAGATCTGGGCGCGTTCGGCGTTGGACGACAATGCGCCGGCGACCAGTTCAAATTGGTCATCCATCCGTGCCGCGATGCGATGAACGGCGCCAATGAAGGCCCCCTGTCCGCCGCCAACCATACCAAGACGAATTCTGTCGGCCATTTAGCGGAACCCTTCTTCGCCATCTGCGTGCAGCTTGGGTCCGCGTGCGGTAATCGGCTCATGCGACTGTGCAACATCAATGTTTGGGGCACCATGAACGTCTGCTATACGGACCTCTGTGTTCGTGGCCCACTTGACGGCGTTCACCAACACTTTCTGAACGTTGGTGTCGTAATAGGTCGGATACGCCTCGTGGCCGGGTCGGAAGTAGAACACGTTGCCCGCGCCGCGCCGATAGGTCAGGCCTGACCGGAAGACTTCTCCGCCCTGGAACCAGCTGATAAATACCGTTTCAAGAGGCTCGGGAACAGCAAAAGGCTCCCCGTACATCTCTTCCTGCTCCAACTCGAAATGCTCAGGCAGCCCTCGCGCAATGGGATGGTGGCGGGACGTTACCCACAGGCGTTCGCGCTCGCCCGCTTCCCGCCATGTCAGGTTGCAGGGCGTCCCCATCAGTTTCTTGAAAATCTTGGAGAAATGGGCGGAGTGCAACAGGATCAAACCCATCCCACCATAGACCGCATCTGCCACGCGCTCGACAACTACATCGTCAACTTCGCCGTGTGCAGCGTGGCCCCACCAGATCAAGACATCCGTTTCGTCCAGACGTGATTGCGGCAAACCGTGTTCGGAGTCTTGCAAGGTTGCGGTGCTGGCATCGATCCCGCCCCTCTTTAAGGTGTCGGCAATGCAGTTATGCATCCCGTCAGGGTAAAGATCAGCTACGATCTTGCTCTTTTTTTCATGGACGTTCTCGCCCCAGACAATGGCTCGGATCATTGGGCTATCCTGGTTTTGCAACAGTGTGCGCTTCGCCACGCGGGGCTGCGGTACTGTCGCGCACGATCAGTTCCGGTTTAATGATTTGCGCTTCTTTCGCGCCCGGCTGGTTCTCAAGAACCGCGATAAGTTTGCGGGCCGCCAATCTTCCCCACTCCCGTCGCGGCAGCCGGATCGACGATAGACCTGGATTGAAGACGGCCGAATAGGGCATGTCATCATACCCGATGACAGAGATATCGTCGGGCACCTTCAGACCCGCCTGAGACAAGCCGTGTAGCAAGCCTGTCGCGGTTTCATCATTATGCACAAAGACGGCCGTCGGCAAATTTCCCGAAGCTGTCAGCGACTTTGCTGCGCTTTGACCAAACTCGATCGATAGATCGCCAAATATCCGTCGCTCATCCTGAGGGTCGATGCCAGCTTTCAGAAGCGCGTCGCGAAAGCCCAGATACCGCCGCTCGAAACCCGGAACGTTGAGAGACCCGCAGACCTGAACGATATTAGTGTGACCCAATCCGATCAGGTGTTCTGCTGCAAGACGCCCGCCCAATTCGTCACCCGTGCGCACGGTCGGCAATTCCAGTTCACGATGCCCCCCACAGGATACCAAGGGCGGGCCGGAATAGACGCCTTTGTCGTCGCTTGGCAGCAGATCTTCGGGAATGCTGAGGGTGTTAAGGATCATACCGCCGGCCTGATTCATTAACAACATATCGGTATAGACGCGTTCGGTTTCTGTGTCCTCGGAAGTATCGCCGATCAGCACGACATAGCCGTGCTCGCGCGCTTCTTCTTCGATACCTTTGAAGAACGACGCAAAAAAAGCGTTGGTAATGTCGGACACCAGAACCAGAATGGTTTTGGAGCTGCCTCTGCGCAGCTCGGCAGCCGCTTGATTGGCGCGATAGCCAATTCGTTTCATCGCGTCAAAGACTGCGTCGCGCGTCTCGGATTTCACATCATCCGGTTTGGACATCGCTCGCGAAACGGTGGCTATAGATACACCAGCCTCGCGTGCCACATCTTTTACAGTCGGTTTCTTCGTCATTCGCACCACATTCATAGGATCATGCCACCAGCGGTCGACCTTCTTGGTCGAATTTATGAATGAACTGCGGATTTGGCTTCAGGTAAACGGTCTCGCCAACCTTTTGATCGTGTTGTCCGCTAAGATTAACGGTCAAAGCACCTGCGCCATCAACATTTACGTAGAGCACGGTGTCATGGCCCAAACGTTCGACCAGCCCAACCCTGCCTTCCCATGAATCGTCGCTTTGCCCCATGATGAAGTGTTCGGGCCGCACACCCAGTGTCGTGGCACCTGCCGCTTGGGCATGTGCGCCTTTGATGAAGTTCATCTTCGGTGACCCGATAAAGCCTGCAACAAATTCCGAGGCAGGATGGTTGTAGAGGTCCATCGGGCTGCCGACCTGTTCGATATAGCCGCCGTTCAGGACAACGATCCGGTCCGCCATTGTCATGGCTTCAACCTGATCATGGGTCACGTAGATCATGGTCGTTTCCATGCGCTGGTGCAGTTCGCTAATTTCAACGCGGGTCTCCGACCGCAAAGCCGCGTCGAGGTTGGATAGAGGTTCGTCCAGGAGGAAGACTTTGGGCTTGCGAACAATTGCGCGGCCAATAGCGACGCGCTGGCGCTGACCCCCGGACAATTGCCCCGGTTTGCGATCGAGATAGGGGCCGAGTTGCAGGGCGTCGGCGGCCTCTTTCACTTTCTCGGCAATCTCGGCTTTGGACCTTCGCTCGAGGCTCAGCGAGAACCCCATGTTTTCGGCAACCGTCATCTGTGGGTAAAGCGCGTAGGATTGGAACACCATCGCGATATCGCGCTGCTTGGGTGAAAGTTCGTTCGCGCGTGCGCCACCGATCTGAAGCTCTCCGCCGGTGATCTCCTCCAACCCTGCGATCATGCGCAGCAAGGTGGATTTGCCGCAACCTGAAGGGCCAACAAAGACGATGAATTCACCGTCGGCGATAGAAAGGTTGATGTCGTGCAAGACCTCGGTCTGTCCGTAGGCTTTCGATAGGTTATTTAGCTCTAGTCCAGCCATGCGGCCCTCCCTTAGCTCGCGACCAATGGTGCGCGGATGATCTTCTGTACGGTTTCCACCGATGCAGCTTGAAGCTGGCGCTCGGTGCGGTTTTCCTGCATGGCGGCGATGTCATGGACAATCATGTCGCCAATTGGATGGCGTCCGCCCTCAACGGCTGCTGCGCGATGGGGTGACCATATGACATTTTCAGCTTGCCTCAGCGGATCGCGCTTGGACACAGGTTCGATTGGGAACACGTCGCTGGCGATCCGCAATTGCCCGCTTTCGGCCGCCTCAAGCAGTGCGTCGAAATCCACCAAGTGGGCGCGACTGACGACAACGACCAATGTGCCCTGAGGAATTTTTCGGATAAGTTCCTTCGACACGAGATGAAAATTCTCTTCGGTCGGTGTGGCGGCGATGACCACGCACCGGCATGTCGTGACGGCGTCTTCCAATTCGCAGAAGTTAATGTCGTTTTTTTGTTCAGAAGCTTGCAGCCAAGGATCAAAAGCCTTGATTTTCGGTGAGAATGGCGCGAGCAGCCGGGCGACTTCTCGCGCGATAGAGCCATAGCCGACAAAGCCGATGGATTGTCCGTAAAGTGAAAAATCCGAACCGATATTGTCGGCCAGCCAGCGCTCGGATCCTGAGCGAAACCTCTCGTGCTCCTCTACAATTCCGCGCGCGCCAGCAAGCATCAGACCCAAAGTCATCTCAGCAACTGAATAGCGAAAACCGGGCGCGCAGGACAGTACTTCAATGCCGCGCGAAAAACAGGCCTCATAGTCCAAGCCAGTTTGAAAGGTGCCTGAAACTTCGATCACGGCACGCAGATTCTGAGCACCATCGAGCTCTTCCCGAGTCAACTGCGGCTTTGCCGCGATCACGTATTCTGCAAGCGGCAGATGCTTGAGGAAGGTCTCTCGCGACATCGGCCAGTTCACACCGCCTGCGATGTCACAGATATTCGTCAGCTTTTTGTACGCCGAGGGGCGGAACAGTTCTTCGATGTGCCGAAAGTGTTGATCCATAATCAGGAAAGGTTTATTCATTTTACTGCCCCTGCTGTCATCCCGCGCGTGAAGCTGCGCTGGAACACCAGGAACAACAGGACCACGGGGACCGCCATGATCACGGTGCCTGCCGACAGGCCGGTCACGTCGCGAGTCATTGTTCCTTGAAAATTCAGAAGACCGACAGACAATGTCCGCATTTCATCGCGCGTCAGCAACAGCAGCCGCAACAACAGGTCGTTCCAACTCCACAGGAACTCCAGCAGCGCTGTTGTGACGACCGCGGGCGTTGCAATTGGCATGACGACCCGGCGATAGATCTGAAACTCGGTTGCGCCGTCGATCCGCGCAGCTTCGTGCAAGGCCTTCGGAACACCCGTGAAATAAGACGTGAACATGAAGACAAAGACCGAGAGGGCCAAGGCCAGGTCGGCCAAGATCACACCTAAGTGCGTATTGAGCAAACCCAGTGAGCGCACGATCTGGAAGAGGGGCAACACCACCGCCGTCACGGGGATCATCAGGCCGAGCACAAACAACAATTGCAACAGCATCTTGCCGCGAAACTGCATGAAGACCATCGCATAGGCCGCAAGCGAGGCGATGATGATCATAACAATTGCATCCACAACCGAAATGACCAGGGTGTTGAAGAAATACCCACTGAACCCGCCTTCTGTCCAAACGCGAACATAGTGTTCGAACGTTAGGTTCATGGGCGGCGCCCATGCAGGGTTCACCAGTTCTGTAGTTGGCTTGAGCGATGTAAAAAGCGTCAAAATCAGCGGTGCGACCATCAAAATTGCGATGACGCCCAGGATGAACAAAAGGATCCATTTGCGCGCCATGTCACTGATCCTTCCGGTTTTGAATTTGCAGGTAAATGATCGTGGCGAAGCTGACGATCACCAGCAAAGCTACGCCAATCGCGGAGCCATAGCCGTAGTCGTTCTCCAGCGCGCCGCGCTTATACATGTAGGTCGAGAGAATTTCGCTGAATCGGATTGGCCCGCCCTGGGTCGTAGCCCAGACTATGTCGAACACCTTGAAGGATTGCGTCAACGTCAGGATGAATACCACGGCTGTTACCGGACGCAAAGCAGGCATCGTTACAAAGCGGAACTGCTGAACCGGGGTTGCGCCATCGACCTTCGAGGCCTCATACAGGTCTTCATCAACGGCCTGCAGTCCCGCAAGAAAGATGATGACGCTGAGCCCTATGGTCGACCAGCTATGCGCAAAGGCAAGCGCGTATAGCACAACCTGCGGGTCACCCAGCCATGGTCGGGTCAGCGCATCGAGACCGACGCCGTCCAGAAGCTGATTGATCACCCCCTTTGGCTGGTACATCCAGCGCCAGATAGTTGCGACCGCCATTGGCGAAATGACGACGGGCAGAACGATGCAGGTTTGTATCAACAGGCGCGCTTTCCAAACCCGCGCCAGCATCGCTGCGATGACCAGTCCTAGCCCTACATTGATCAATAGGATGACGCCGGACCAAACAAAAGTGTTGCGAAATGCCTCCCAGAAAATCTTGTCCGAGAACATCTTCTGGTAGTTTTCCAGTCCGATATAGTTGCGTTGCGGGCTGATCCCGTCCCAATCCGTGAATGAGTACTCGACCACCGAAATTGTCGGGTAGATGGCAAAAAGAATGTAGATCGACAGGGCGGGCAGCAAGAACAACACGAGGTTCAAACGCTGCGCCAGTTTCGAATTCGGATCGAGAAACATGTCGTCTTCTCCGCAAAGGTGAGGGACAGGGCATAGTTCGAGTGTGAGGACGGTAAGCGGTTCCCGAGCGGGGAATGCGCCCAGAAACCGCCTTGGCGAGTCCCGCTTTCGCGCTACTCGGCGATGCCGCCGGGCAGCATGATCTCGCCCGCCTCTTTGGCCTCAGCCCATGCGCTTTGCATCTCAGCAGTGAAGTCCTCAGGGGACATCACGTTGAGCAACAGCCCCTGCAGGCCGTCATACGACACAGTCGTCAGACCGCCCGGTGTGATTGTGTCAAGGAACGCGGGCACAGAGCCGTTCGCCGCGTGATCATCCGACGTTTTCCAGATGTCTTGCGCCAGTTGAGACATGTCTGCCTGAGCCAACGCCTCGTCCAAGGAACCGACAGGAATAGTGCCGGAATTCAACAGTGCTGCACGACCACCCGTCTCGATGAACATGCTGTTCAGGAAAGCAATTGCATGGTCTTTAACCTCAGACCCTTCTCGGATGTACCAGCCGCTACCGATAGAATTGGTCGGATGTATCATCTGACCGTCCTCAAAGGGGGGTACAGCAAAGACGCTGTAGTCGCCGATCCGATCACCCGCGGCGTCAATGCCGCCACCGATGACCCAGGGGCCAGTGAACGTCATGGGCACCTCGCCGGCCCAGAAGCTGTCCATCAGCTCGCCATATCCAATTGCGACAGGCGTCGGGCCGAACCAGCCGTTTTGACCCATTTCCTGCAGTTTCGCCGAAGCTGCGACAAACGGGGCATCGGTCCACTGGCCGTCGCCAAACAGGACATTTTCGATACCGTCAGGGCCTGCGTAGCGACCAAACATCATCGACTGCCAATGCGACACAGGCCATTTATCAGCACCGGCCAGCCCGATGGGCGTGTCGTATCCCGCCTCTTGTAGGGCAGCGACCGTAGCTTCCATCTCGGCCCAAGTTGTCGGGACGGAAACACCGACCTCGTTAAAGATCGTCTTGTTGTAGAACATGCCGGTCGTTTCGACTTCATTGCCGAATGCCCAGAGCTTACCGTCGCTGGACGTCTGCACAACGATGCCTTCCGGAATAATCTCGTCCCATCCGTTCTGACGGTAAGCGTCTGTCAGGTCAGCTACCAGACCGCCTGCGATCAACGCCGCGGGCTGACCAGGACCCGTTCCGAATGTGAACAGATCAGGCCCCTCGCCAGCGGACAAGGCAGGCACAAGCGCAGGGTTGAACAGATCAGACGAGTTTTTGACGATCGTGATCGTCGCGTCTGATTGGGCCGCATTATACGCCTCGGCCAGTTCATCATAGACCGTCGCCTGGCCGGGCTCTCCTGCGACCCAAACGACAACTTCGGCTTGTGCAAATGCTGTGATAGGCAACACGCTCAGCAATCCAAAGGTCGATGCAGCGCCAATAAACTTCCTCATCTTATCCTCCATTCGATGTGGCTGAACAATAATGTATTCGATTACATCTTTTCTGTAAACGAATACATTTTATTGCCTAAACGTCTGGCAAAAAGCTACTAATTGGCTTCCGTACGGCTTTCCATAGCTCTGAGGAGCATCGAGAGGCGCTAAGACTTAGCCTGGCGTCACCACGTATATTTGCAGCGATTCTCTCAAACGTTATGCGACTGCGCATCCCCTCTCTCACATGCGGAGCAGAGGTGTTCCGCAATCTGCATTCTCTCAGCACTTGGAATGACCGCTCCTACGATTTCGACCGCTACGTTGCAAAAATATACTTTCCGCGTCTGCAAACGGATGCTGCGTCAGCAATAGCCGCATCTGCATAGGGCCGCTTCGTCCCGCAATACGGTCGTTGGCACTAAATGCAGCGCATGACTGCTTCCCGCCATCTGTGCAGAAGCTAGTGATCAAATAACAAAATACGTTCGGTTGATTGCCCACTACCCTGCCGGGCTGAAGCCACCAATTTAAACTCCTGGTTTCAGTATTCCGTGCCCTGCCGCGTATCCCAGAGACGCAGAATTTCTATCTGAGTCGGCACTACGCGATAGATTAGCGTGAAAGGGGTTCGCGGTACTGAAAGCTCCCGTACATATTGGAGTGTGTCACTTGGGTGACCTGTATAAGGGTTGGCTGCTAGAGTAAGCTGAATAGCTTTGAGCTGAGCTCGTGCCCTTTCGCTACCTTCAGGAAATACTGACGTGTAGTAGTAACGGAACCATTGAATGTCCCGGACCGTATCTTCGAGAAATACAATTTTCATTGGCTATTGGATTGCTCGCTTGCTACCGGAGCAGAGAGCTCATTCTCGGTATCCCAGCTGTCTATCCAGGCATTCATCTCGTCAGCCGCGATGAACTTTCCTTGATCTGCTTTCTTAACGGCCGCATCAATGGCTGCACGTTTTGCTGCCTTGGACTCCAGCATCATTCTGATTGCCCGTACCGCGAGTTGTGCTGGCGGTCGATCTTCGATCGCAGCTTCGCGTTCCAGGGACTTTCTCAAGTCTTCATCGAGACGGATTGAATATGGGCTGGTACTCATCGCAATCACCTGTTTCCAGTATGTAGTACAAAGTAATACAGCGGCACTCTATTCACAATAGACGATGGCATGAACGATATCTGTTGCTCTGAGCTCATCAGCGAGATGAGAATTCACAGGTACGGCCCTCTCTTCTGTGGTTTCGTTGAATTTTGTTTCAACAAAGCGAATGGCCGCATGTCTCCCCGATCGATTTTGGAGGTCATAGAAATCAAATAGGCTTGGTGGGATTTTATGTTCTCCGCTCGTTCGAAAATATATCCTAGAACCATGAAACGGAGAGCAGAGCTATGTGTAGATTTCGTAGCATACCAAGTCTGACCAAATCGTAGGTATTTGGCTATATCACCCATAAGACGGTCACAAGGTTCTGTCGCAATTTTCATTGAAGGCTGGAGAGATGGCGCAGGCGGGTTCATTATCCTGCCAGTTGAACAAACTGCTGAAACGGACGGAGTCCGGGCGTGAACTGATCTTTGCGGATCATGTTAACCAGTTCGATACCGGCTAGGGTAGATGCAGCTGAAGAGAAAGATTTGAAACACAGCATTGGCCAGCTGCGACGTTTTATAAAGCGATGGTCTTGTTCAATGATGTTGTTGAGATACTTTCGTCTGACCATCTCAATCGGTACCGAACAACCAAAGCCTCTCGGCATCTTGTTTGTTGCTTTGATGCCAGCAGTGTTGGCCTCGCCTTTGTCGATGACAATCGACCGTGGCAACCCGTTTGCCTCAAGCACATGAGCGAAGAACTTTATTGCCGAAGCTTTATTCCGGCGTTTGGATAGCATGAAGTCCAAGGTCTTGCCGTATTTATCGATGGCCAGGTAGAGATAAGCCCATTCACCCTTCACTTTCACATAGCTCTCATCCATGCGCCATGAACGGTCGGCAGGGCGCTTTTTGTACCGTGAAGCATCAGCTACAAGACCGGCATATCGACTCACCCAACGGTTCAGCGTCGCGTGATCCAGTTCAACGCCACGTTCAGCCATGATTTCTTCCAGACCCCGGTCAGACACGCGGTATCGGAGATAGAAGAAAACAGCATACAAGATCACTTCTTTCGGAAAGTGTGCATCCTTGAATGAGATTGTCTCGGTCTGCCCCTGTAATTTGGAGCATGCGCTACCAAAACTAAGCTTGAACAGACAGGTGGGAACAAAGTTTGCGACAAAACCAAAACTGAACCCTCAAACCCTTCTGCAACACACCTCATATGTTTTTTCATAGGCTCAGCAGTAACTTTGTAATGATCTTTATTTAGACATTTTGAGCACTGTATCCGCAACCCTCAAAATCACTGTTGTCACCCGATTTGCATCCCAATTCGTCCTAAGGCGAGCTCTATCAGGAATTGGGCACAGAAATGGCGTTGAAGCCCAAACACCTTAGTTCCCTGCCCTGCCCCCCTGCCCTCTCACAATAAGTCCGTGGAATGGTCTTTGATCTGTGTGCACCTTCCATGATCGCTGGGCCCATGAACAAGGCAACGGCGTTGGCCTTGATTGCCTCCGGCCCTCGCGACATCGGCGGCATCTCAAACGAGAACAACGGCGTCAGACAACAATGGTCTCAGTCGCGCAATGCCTGCGCAAGACACTGGCTTGCCCGACTGGGCTCGACTTGGACCGGAGCGTCACATCCTGGCGGGAGCTTTGCTTGACAAAGTAGCTCGCCTTGCAAGCGGGCACGCCCTTGTTGAAACAAACCAGCGCCTGGATCCAGTTACAGACCCAACGGGTTTGCGTAGACCATGCAGATGGCCTTGTGATGAATGTGTTGACACTCGCTCTATACGCAAAACACCGGGCTGATAGCCCGGTGCTTGGTCTGGTCTAAGATGGCAGTTTCTTACCCGTGGGTAAGATCATCCTCTTCCTGAAGATCATCAAGCAGCACCGCGACAGCCTGTTCCAGCTTGCTACGATCTACACGCGTGAAATCCAGATCATATTTCAGTTCTATGCGCCCGTTCGAAGCCGAGCATCGGGCGACCCCTGCCCTTCCCGACACTTGAAACGTCGTTTTGGCGCGGCGGGTTTTTCCTGAACTGCTGGGTGCCGGTTTCTTTTCGGCTCCTGTCTGAACCTCTATAAACGATCGCAAGATTGCCATCTCGCGAGCGCTGTCCCGCTCCGGTTCGCTCATCACGGCGGTGCTCACCTGACGTACCAAACCAGGATCAGCATCGAGCTTGCGTTTGAGCGTGACCCCCAGATTGCGCGGGATGTCATTTGGGTGCATCAGCACCTTGTCCAACATCATCAACAAACTGGCAAACGCACGGATATAACTGCGCTTTGTGTAGCTGGCTGATTTGAACAGGATCGCCACCGCCTTATCCACATCCGCACAATCATTTGCCGGATCTTCTGCGTAGGCGCGCGCCAAGGTACCCATCTCCGCAAATGAGATATCCTTGCGGATGAGGTTTTCATCCACCATGCGCCGGTAGCTGTCATTGATATCCGCGGCATCCGAAATGCCCGCCGGGATTTCAGCGTAAATCTCATCGCCGGTTTCCTCATACAAGGCGCGATAAGCAGACAAGCGCCGCATACCTTGTATCAGATCAAATCGACCATCCGAGCGACGTTCCAACCGAATTGGGTTTGACAGACCAATGTCGCGGATCGAATCCTTCAATTCATCCAACTCGTCATCCGGACCAGCCTTCCGATCGCGTGTCAGCTTTTCGGTGACGACATTCGAAAGCGCCACACGCTCGGTCACCAAACCTTCAGACCGTAGCCGCACCAGTTCATGCGCCAATCGGTCATTTTCGGCGCGGATCGTATCTTCGGTTGATTGCTGGTCGCGCAGGGCATCTGCGTTCTCTGAGATCGCTGCAGCCATCGGACCGCGCCTTTTCTCCAGCACCTTGTCTGGAACTTTACCGACGGGGATGTCCTCCATTGCCGGCATATCGATGTCAAACATTCTGCGTTTACGGCTCATGCGTCATCCTCCAGCTTGTCCCAGGCCGTCAGCATGACATCCCGGAATTCCTCATAGACGTTATCAAAGGTCGATCGTGCGCGCCGCCAAGTCTCGCGCGTCATCTCTCGGTAATCCATCTCGTAGACCGAGCTTAGGAAGCGGCCCGACTGTTCTACGGCGCGGGTCATCTCTACCGGGTGCTGCGCAACGTTGTCGCCGAAGACCTTGCGGAACGCCTCGAACATCGCAAGGTGCAGAGCGTTGCCCGGCTCGTATCGCGTCAGCAGGAAACGAAGTTCGCAGAAGGTTTTGGGAAGACCGATCTTACCCGTGGGTAAGGTCTTGTCGAACCCATAGGCCAAATCCTCGAGCGCTTCGGCCAGCTGACCAATGAAAGAGGTGGTCGAGTCGTATTCCCAATATCCTGGCCCGGAGGGGATATAGAGCATGTCCGCCGCAAAGACCGCATTCATGGACTGATAGCCAATCGCGGGCGGGCAATCGAAGAGGATCAGGTCATAGGCATCATCCGGGATCTGATCCAGGTAGCGCGACACCGCTGCAAAGAACGACCATTCAGGATTCAGGTGCCGATACTGGGCCGACGCAAACTCAACAAAGGCAGCGTTCGCACAGGACGGAATCACATCAATCGTCGACCAGGAGGTTTGCCGAATAAAGTCAGCGACCCGCAGATCACCCAGACCCATACCTGTGATCGAGGGTGGCAGCTCGCGGCGGGGCAGGGCGGTGCCGGATTCGGCAGCGGCCGGGCGGTTGTTCATCCGCTCTGTTTCACGGATCAGATCGCGCGCCATAATACCCCAGACAGTGAAATCCTCTGCCACATCGGTCAGGCCCATCGAATGGCTAAGCGTCGCCTGGGGGTCGAAATCTACAACCAGTACCCGATAGCCATCCAGTGCTGCCGCATGCGCCAGATGCAAAGCAACGGTCGATTTGCCGGCACCCCCTTTGAAATTGGCAACAGCTGCACGCATGGCGCGTTTGCCGGCGGGGCGGGGCGGCATCAGGGATTTGCGGTTGACTTTGAGCCGGCGGCGCAGCTCGTTCACCTCTTCGAGGCTGAACCAGCGCTGTCGGCCATCTGGCTCGACCTCACCACCGGGCAGTGAAGGATCAGCGGCAAGCTTACCGCGGAAGGTCGACTGGTTGATCCGAAAGATCAGCTCGGACACTTCCCAACTAGAGAAGCGGCGGAGCGTCTTCTCCATCTCGGGGCTGAAGGTCTGCTGCCGTATCCAGCCCTGCAGTTTCAGCGATTGATTGCGCAATGCGTTTAGATCTTCGTGCGTATACATGCCTCAGCTCTCGTTCCTTCGGACGCTATTTGTTATCTTTTTTCTATTTACGCCCGATTTGCACTTTACGCAAAAGAAAATATCATGAAGATGAAACTTACCCGTGGGTAAGAAAACAAGGGCCAGCGCAACGCTGAGCGATTCGGAGACAAGGGTACTGAAATCCGCGGTAGCGCATCGCTGCTCCACCCACATTTAGGGGGCCACCAATAGGAGACCAACCCCATTTAGGGGGACAGAATGGCCAAATAGGGGGTCATCTTGCATGTCCCCCATCACCAATACTTCACCAAATTTCTTTTATTGAATTGATCTGAACCCAAGCCCAAACTGGCCTGAAATGAGACTCTGCTTGACAGAATCGAAGCTTTGGACGCTAATCACTGCAAGATGATGAAAAGCGTTGGCAAACAGCGTGACACGGCGGTAAGAACCGCATGAGGCAGACCAGAGCGGTGAGAACGAGGATGCAGCTTGCAAAACCGGTCGGGCGAAATGCACCGGCCCTCAAGTACGATATTCTATCGGCGCTGACGGTGCATGCGCTATCGGGCGACAAGCATCGTCAGCGCAGTATTCTACGTATCGTAGCCCTGATCACCACGCGGTATAACTGGCGCAGCAATGAGCTTTCGATTGGGCGAGAAGAAATCTCGCGGCTGTGGTCGGTGAATGAACGCACGGTGAAACGAGAAATGGCTAAGTTTCGCGCGATGGGCTGGGTTGTGGTCAAACGACCCGCTGCCCGAGGGCGCGTGGCGGTATACGAGCTGGATCTAAAGCAACTGATGCTGGATACCTCAGAGGTCTGGCCTGTGATTGGCACGGATTTCCAGGCGCGTATGACCGATGAACCCGAAGCGGCCACTAATATTGTGCCATTCAAGGTCAAAGCGGCGTTACCTGACGGGACCGAAGATGATGTCTGGACGCAAGTGCAGGCCATTTTGCATGGCCGAGACCCCGAGCTTTGGGCAAGTTGGTTCCAACATCTAAGCGAGGCCGAAAGGGCAGGGGGCGTGGCGACGCTGATTGCCCCCTCGCGTTTCATGGCGGACTACATTGCCCAGAAATGGAGCGCACGATTGCTGGCAGCTTATAGCCGGGTTGATCCGGACATACGCAGGCTACGCTTTGAAACCTCGGAATAGGCCGGAGATGCTCGGGGAATGGGCCCTCGATCAAGCTCTATTTTGTAGTCTTGATCGAAGGCAGAGATGCGGTAGTTTCCCGCCGCATCGATTTGCTTAGACGTGATCGTCTTTCACCAGCTCGCCCCGGCCATGTCCTGCCAGACCGCCTGAGACTTCTTCGGTTGCCTCATCGGCCAGTGTTTCGGGCAGGATAAGGTTCAAAACAATTGCAATCAGCGCGGCCGGCAAGATCCCCGAGGCCCCCAGGATGCGCAGCGTATCCGGTAAATGCTGCAGCGCATTGGCTGAGCCCGGTGCGACGTTCATGACTTCAAGCTGAAGACCCAGACCTATGGACAGGGACACCGCAAAGATAACCATATTCCGACGGTTCCAGACCACGTCTGACAGCATTGAGACACCTGCCGCGACAACCATGCCGAACATCACGATCACACCACCGCCCAAAACCTCAATCGGGACGGTACGGATCAGGCCGCCGACCTTGGGGACAAGCCCGCAAATGATCAGGAAAATAGCGCCAATGGTGACGACATAGCGGCTCATTACGCCGGTCATCGCGATCAGGCCCACGTTTTGGCTGAACGAAGTATTCGGAAAGCCTCCAAAGATACCGGCAAGCGCTGTGCCGAAACCGTCAGCATAGGTTGCGCCTTGTATCTCTTTGTCGGTGGCTTCGCGCCCGGCGCCACCCTTGGTGATGCCTGAGACGTCGCCAACGGTCTCGATCGCCGATACAAAGGCCATGAGGCAGAAGCCGATTACAGCGGCCAAAGAGAACTCGAACCCGTATTTGAAAGGTTGCGGTAAGGCGAAGGCGGCAGAACGTTCCCACGAGCCAGAAATCGCATCGAGTGGCAGTTTTCCAACCAGGATGCAATAGACGTAACCCACTAGAATACCGATTAAAACCGCCGAGATCGACAGCATCCCGCGAGCAAAGAACTTCAGCCCTAGTGTGACAACGACCACGATTAAAGCAGGGGCCCAGCTGGACAAAGAGCCATAGCTTTCCGCGCCCGAAGCCTTGGCCGGAACACCACCAGCTGCGTATTCGATACCTACTTTCACCAGTGCCAGACCGATCATGGTAACGACGAGGCCGGTCACAAGCGGCGGCAAAGCAAAGCGTATCCGGCCGATTACCGTGCCCAGAAGCGCATGGAACAGGCCGCCAATGAGTACGCCGCCAAACAAAGCGGCCAGCCCATCCACGCCTTTCCCGGCGACCAACGGGATCATGATGGGAATAAATGCAAACGACGTGCCCTGAACGATGGGCAACGCGGCCCCGACAGGCCCGAGAGTGACGGTTTGCAATAGCGTGGCCACACCCGCAAACAACATCGACATCTGAATCAGATACAGCAGTTCGGGAAAATCAGGGCTGTTCGAACCAAAGCCAAACCCGGCTGCGCCCGCAACGATGATGGCCGGGGTCACGTTTGATACGAACATGGCCAGCACGTGCTGAATACCCAAGGGTACCGCGCGATAGATGGCAGGAAAGTAATTCGGGTCTCGAAGTTGTTCCGGTGTCCCGATTGGTGACGTCGTCATGAGGTTCCTCCTGTAGGACCAATGGAGTCGTCTCTGAGCGGGTGCCGGTTCTGTTTATTCGTGTGTTTGATCTGCAGCCGTTCAAAGTAAGTTAACGATAGTCCACACTAGGGTTGGCGATTATCAAAAATACTCAAAAGGTTCTGCATGCCCCTTGCAATCCGAGCTGCAAGAGGGGTGTGCTAAAATCTGAGCAGATCTAGTTGATCTTGCGGTCTTTGGCAGCGAGGGTTGGATGATCAGGTTATGACATCCGGAGAAGACCGCCCGCAAATCTCTTGCAACTTGGTGATCGCGGCGATGGCGTTGGCAACCCCACTCAGGGCGCTTTGCGGATCAGCACCCAAGTCGCCGTCCTTTGGCGTGAAGCTTTCCAGATAAATCCGGATGGTGGCATTGTCGGTTCCCGTGCCAGAGAGGCGGATCACACCGCGGCTGCCGTTTTCAAAAACGATGCGAATGCCCTGATTGTGGCTGACCGATCCATCGACCGGATCGTGATAGGAAAACTGATCTGCGGTTGCGACCACAAGCTCTCCTATACCGCTGCCGGGGAGGGTTGGTAGCCGTGCGATAAGCTCTGACATCATCTGATCGGCCTTGGCACTGTCCACGGCCTCGTAGTCATGGCGCGAGTAATAGTTGCGCCCATAGGTCTGCCAGTGGTCTTCCATGATCTGCCGGACGGAAACCCGGCGTTTTGCTAGAATATTCAGCCACAGGAGTACTGCCCATAATCCGTCTTTTTCGCGCACGTGATCTGATCCGGTCCCTGCACTCTCTTCTCCGCACAAGGTGATCCGACCTGCGTCGAGCAGATTACCAAAGAACTTCCAGCCCGTTGGGGTTTCATAACAATCAAGTCCAAGATGGCTGGCCACGCGGTCCACAGCGGTGCTGGTGGGCATGGATCGGGCCACTCCGGACAACCCCTTGGCATAGGCCGGAGCGAGGTGCGCATTGGCGGCCAGAACCGCCAGACTGTCCGATGGGGTAACGTAGATGCCTTTGCCCAGGATCATGTTGCGGTCGCCATCGCCGTCGGAGGCTGCGGCAAAATCCGGGCCATCAGGGGACATGATCAGATCGACCAGAGGCTTGGCCCAGATCGGATTGGGGTCCGGATGTCCTTTGCCGAAATCAACCGAGGGCACCGCGTTCAGCACCGAGCCTGTTGGCGCGCCCAATTCCTGTTCAAGAATCGCAGTCGCATAAGGTCCCGTCACCGCATGCATCGCGTCAAAGCGTAAGGAGAAGCCCTCGGACAGAAGCGATCTAATCGCGTCAAAATCAAACAGCTCGCGCATCAGCTCTGCATAATCGGCAACTGGGTCGACGATTTCGACCTGCATCTCCTCAAGCACAGATGTGCCAATCTGGCTAAGGTCGGCATCATCAGCTGTCAGCGTGTGATACTGGGTGATGGTCTGCGACTGCGCATAGAATTTTTCGGTCAGACTTTCCGAGGCCGGGCCGCCATTGCTGCCGTTGAACTTCAGACCGAAATCCGCATCGATGCCACCGGGATTATGACTGGCCGACAGGATGAAGCCGCCATCAGCCTTTCGTTTGCGGATCAGGTTCGACGCGGCTGGTGTGGACAGTAGACCATTCTGGCCGACGATAACACGGGCAGTGCCGTTGGCCGCTGCCATACGCAGGATGATCTGGATCGCCTCGGCATTGAAGAACCGACCGTCGCCGCCGATGATCAGCGTTTTGCCCGCGCCACCGTCAATGGCGTTGAAGATCGACTGGACAAAACACTCCAGATAGCCCGGTTCCATAAACACCCGTGTCTTTTTGCGCAGTCCCGAGGTTCCGGGCTTTTGGCCCGCAAAGGCGGTGCAGGGCTGTGTCACGATCGGCATGTTTCAAATTCCTTATTCTGAACAATGACGCAAGTGGTGCGCGCCGGGTCCCAAAAAATGTGCAATCCCCACACGGGTCAGGTATCGGGCTTCGATGGTGAAGTGATAGGGTAGGGGGGCTGTAGGTCACAAGCCTGTTGGTTACACTAGGGCGATCTGTCTTCGTGTGTCCCGCCGAGGCCATGCTTCGCTGAGCGTGGCCTGCGCTGCATGACTCGTCGTTGCCAACCATCGTATTTGCCTATGTCAGGATGAATCCCTGCGCGCGGATATAATCGCCGAAGGTTTTGCGTTCCGCGTGGCTGTATTGCCGCGTCTTGTCGTCAATCCAAGTGTAACCTGCGTCGGTGCCGAACTGGCCGATGCCCCTTTGGCGAACATAAGGCTGGGCGGCGGCACGGTCCTGCGCATAGGTTTCAATCGTATCACGTAACGCAGTTTCCTGATAGCTGTCGGTGTGACAGGTCACCTGCAATGGCAGGCGCTGAGAGATTGGGGCAGGGGCCGCCGGATAGCCAAGCGCCAGACCTGCCAGTGGAAACACGTGTTGTGGTAAACCAAGCAGATCACTTACTGCACTCGCCTCATTCCGCACCGCGCTGATCGGACAACACCCAAGGCCGCTTGCCTCTGCTGCTGTCACGAATGCCCCAAGTGCAATAGCGGCATCCGTTATAGCGTTGAAGAAGGCGTCTAGATGATCGTTCGCAAAGGGCAAACCCGTCCAATCATGCAACAGGCGTTGACGCCGATTGTTGCCGCAGAAGATCAGGATCATAGGAGCTTTGGCCACCCAATCCTGACCGGGTATTAAATCGGCCAGCTTCCGCCGCTGTGTGCCTGAATGCAGCAGGATGATATCGCGCTGTTGCAGGTCGCTTTTCGTGGGAGCGGACAAGGCGACGGCACAGAGAGTATCCAAAAGGCTGGTCGCAACCTCCTGATCGCGGAAACTGCGACAAGAGCTTCGGGTGGCCATGGACTGCAACAGCTCTGTACCCTTTGGTACCGTCTCCGGGGCATCGGAAAAACGGGCGCGCAACGCGGTTTTCAGATCGGACGGTATGTGATCGGCCAAGACGGCACCTCTTTCGAAATAATTTCTAACAAAAACCTTAAGGATTTTTGGCATTCATTAAGGTGAGCTGTCGGTTATGGTTTCTTTCAGCAATACATCACCTGAAAGCGCTTGGGTATGAATTCAAAGGCACAGCTTACGGTTCGCATCGAACGGGGCGCAGAGCGCGTCGAGGCGTTCGACGTGCCTGCTTACGATAGTCAAACCGTTCTGGATGTGGTTTCGTGGATTCAGCAAAATGCCGATCCGACACTCAGCTATCGGTTCGCTTGTCGCGTTGGTATGTGCGGGTCATGCGCGATGATGGTCAATGGCGTGCCGCGCTGGACGTGTCGGACCCATATCTCGAAAGTGACCGAGGGCGACAGCGTCACCATCGGCCCGTTACGCAATCTTCCAGTGATCAAGGACCTGGTTGTCGACATGGACCCGTTTTTTGACAAATGGGTTGCGGCTGAGGGTGTGCATCATGGTGCCCTGACACGTGATGACCCTGTTGCTCTGGTCGACGAAACCAGCGCCGAGCGGGTTGAGGCCAATGCCGGGATCGAATGTATCAACTGTGCGGTGTGCTATGCGGCCTGCGATACTGTGGCAGCGCATCCGGATTACATAGGACCCGCCGCGTTGCAACGGGCTTGGACCTTGGTGAATGACAGTCGGGACGCCGGGCACACAGAAATACTGGAGGCCGTTTCCGGGCACGGTGGGTGTCACAATTGCCATTCGATAGGGTCCTGCACGACCTATTGTCCGAACGAGTTAGATCCGATGTCAGCAATTTCGGGGCTGAAGCGAGAAACCGCTGGTTCGATATTTCGGAGAAAGCGCTGATGCTGAATCTGCGCCTTTATATGTTGCAACGCGTGACAGCGCTGTTGATGGCCCCGCTGGTAGTGGGGCACTTGGCGGTGATGGTCTATGCCATTCAAGGGGGGCTGAGCGCCGCCGAAATCCTGGGGCGCACTCAGGGGTCGCTCATCTGGTTTCTGTTCTACGGGCTGTTTGTCGTGGCTGTCTCCGTTCACGGAGCCATCGGTCTGCGGGTGATTGTCTTTGAATGGGGCGGTCTGAAGGGACGCGCTTTGGATGTATTCATGTGGGCGGTCGGTTTGGTCCTGTTCGCGTTAGGCGCACGTGCGGTGTGGGCGTTTACGTTTGCGGTGGGGGCTTCGTAATGAGGACTGCGCGCGATATCCGGTCTCGTGCTCATCCGCTGTGGTTGGCTTATATCCTGCACCGGCTGTCTGGCGTTGCCCTGGCGCTGTTTCTTCCGGTTCATTTCTGGGTTTTGGCGATGGCCCTGACCGGCTCGACGCGGTTGGATGCGGCATTGGCAATGACCGAGGCCACCGGCGTGAAACTGGTGGAATTCGGCCTCGTCTTTCTGCTCGCGGTGCACATGTTCGGCGGCTTGCGACTGATGGCGCTGGAATGGCTGCCGTGGCGCCCATCACAGAAAACACTGGCAGCCGGGGCAGCGGCGGTTTCGTTTTTCCTGGCGGCCCTGTTTTTCATGCGGGCGATATAGGGATGCGGCATTCAGGGATCGACCGTCACGATACCGATATCCTGATCCTTGGCAGCGGGGGAGCGGGCTTGTTTGCGGCGCTGCATGCCCAGCAAACTGCGCCCCAGGGCACAAGGATTACTATCGCCGTCAAAGGCCTGATCGGCAAATGCGGCTGCACGCGGATGGTGCAGGGTGGCTACAACGTCGCTTTAGGCGGCGGTGATACAGTTGAACGCCATTTCATGGACACCATTCACGGAGGCAAATGGTTGCCCAATCAGGACATGGCCTGGCGATTATGCGAACAGGCGGTGGTGCGTATTCGAGAGCTGGAAAACGAGGTCGGGTGTTTCTTCGACCGAAACCCTGACGGCTCGTTACACCAGAAGGCGTTTGCCGGTCAGACCGCAGATCGCACAGTGCACAAAGGCGATCTGACCGGGATCGAGATCATCAATCGGCTGATGGAAAAAGTTCTGGCCAGCGGTGTCGAAAAGCTACAGGAGCATCGCGCGATTGGTCTGATCCCCAGTAAAGACGGCAGCGCCTTGTCCGGTGTTCTGATGATCGACATGCGCACCGGTCACTTCCGTTTTGTCCGCGCCAAATGTGTGTTGATGGCCACGGGCGGCGGGCCGACCATGTACCGCTATCACACGCCCTCCGGGGACAAGACGATGGACGGGTTGGCCATGGCGCTTCGGGTTGGGTTGCCGCTGCGCGATATGGAGATGGTGCAGTTTCATCCGACCGGCCTGCTGGCGGGGGATCACACGCGCATGACCGGTACAGTGCTGGAAGAGGGGCTGCGAGGCGCGGGCGGGCAGTTGCTGAACCACGCGGGCCAGCGCTTCATGTTCGACTATGACCCTAAGGGTGAGCGGGCCACGCGGGATGTGGTCAGCCGCGGCATCTATGCCGAGATGCGCAAGACCAACGATCCGGGGCAGGAGGGGGTGTTTATCTCGATGTCCCATCTGGGCCCCGAGACTGTGCGCCAGAAGTTCAAAGGGATGGTGAAACGCTGCGCTGACAGCGGCTTCGATCTGGCGGCAGGCAAGGTCGAGGTTGTGCCAACTGCGCATTATTTCATGGGCGGCGTGGTTGTCGATGTGGACACGCGCACGGCGATGGAAGGCTTGTATGTTGCGGGTGAGGATGCCGGGGGCGCGCATGGGTCGAACCGATTGGGCGGCAATGGCGTTGCAAATTCAACGGTTTATGGCGGTATTGCGGGGGATGTGATGGGCGCGGATGTAAGGGCCATGTCCCTGCGCGACCCGGATGAGGCAGCCCTGACCGCCGAGCTTGACCGCGCCACCCACCCTCTGTCACGCAAAGCCGACCTTGTTCTGCCGCTGCGCAAACGATTGCAGGACCTGATGTGGGAGGATGTGGGCGTGATGCGCACCGAGGCGGGTATGTCGCGCGGATTGCAAGGGATTGCTCAGGTGTCTGATGCGCTGATGGATGTTGGTGTGGACGATCGCAATCTGGCCTTCAATCTGACCTGGCATGACTGGCTGAACCTGCGCTCGCTTTGTGATATATCCGAGGTCATCACCCGGGCCGGGCTGGCGCGCAAAAACTCGCGTGGCGCGCATTACCGCGAAGACTTCCCCGAGCCGGGCGCGATGGAGGAAAGCGCGTATACGGTTGCAAAACAGGTCGATGGGGCCGTGGAGGTTTCGCAGGAGGCTGTGCAATTCACCATTGTGAAGCCGGGAGAAACGATCTTACCAAAGGGTGCGCCCGAGACTTTGGTGGCCCAGTAGCAGAAGGTGAAGACATGGATTGGCTAAACATGGTTTGGGAGTGGCTTTCGAAAAATCAGTGGTTCGTCGCGATCCTTGCCTCGATCATCGTTGCCTATCTCACCGCGCATTACCAATCGCGGCACGAGCATGTCAGAATACGCGAAGAGCTAAAGCTTGAAACCTCGACCGAGGCGGCGATCATTCATCTACTGGACCGCCAGGGATGGGAGTTGCGAAGTTTTTACACCATCAAGTCGCATATCCGAGGGTTCGAGGATGACGAGTTGCGCCGATTGCTTGTGCGGTCAGGTGCCATCGCGTTCCAACAATCCCCGTCTGACCGTGACCCAAACGACCCGCTTAGGGAAGACCCAGACAAACTGGAACGGTGGGGATTGCTGAAGAAAAATACGCATCGGCTGGTGAAGAAAACATGATCCCCATCTCTCTTATTCAATCCACCGCAGAAACGCTGATGGACAAGGCGGCGATTGAGATCCCGCAGGATTACCTCGACGGGCTGAAGACGGCGGCAAGGACCGAGGATGGCGACCTGTCGTCCTTTGTGCTGAAAGCCATGCTGGAGAACTACGAGGCCGCCAAGGAAGATCGCCGGGCCATGTGCGGTGACACCGGCGTGCCGCGGTGGTTCGTCAAACTGGGCAATGAGGCGCAGGTTGAAGGCGGCATGGTCGCGCTGGAAGCCGCGCTGAGGCGTGCGACTGCAAATGCCACCAACGGCGTGCCTTTGCGCCCCAACCGGGTGCATCCGTTGTGGCGCACGGATCATGACAACAATGTCGGCATCGGTGCGCCTGAGATTGAATATGGGTTCGAGCCCGAGGGCGCGTGGATTGATCTGATCACCGTGCATAAAGGCGGGCTATTTGGCACCGACTACCGGATGTTGTTCCCCTCGGATGGCATTCAGGGGATCAAGCGCTTTTACCTCGACAGCCTGATGGCTTTTGGCAAACGCGGTCTGGCCTGTCAGCCGGCGATCATCGGGATCGGTCTGGGCGGGTCTAAGGATATCTGCATGACGCTGGGCAAGAGGGCCTCGACCCTTCGGATCGTGGGCAGCCGTAACTCTGACCCGCGTATTGCCGAGATGGAGGACGAGTTTAAGGAACTGGGCAATTCCATCGGCATGGGCGCCATGGGATTTGTAGGAAAGAACATGGTGATCGATTGCAATATCGAGGTTGGCTATTGCCACACCGGCGGGATGCCCATGTCGGTCCATGCATTCTGCCTTTCATCGCGCCGGGCCGTCGCGCGCATCCATGCGGATGGCCGGGTTGAGCACCGCACCGACCCAGATTGGTTTACGCCGTATCAGCGCCGTGAAACGGTGGACTGGGATCCGGTGCGGGAGGCGGCGGAATGAGTGGCGATTTAGACTGGCATTCCGCCTCGCTGAGCGACGACACCGTCATTGATGCGAAGTACCGCAACACTCAGAACGTCAGGCGCTACTTCAAAAGCCGCTTGGGTGATGATTTCAAGATGAACCGAAACTTTATGGCCTGGATGAAAGACAACTCCGGCAAAACCCTCAAAGAAGCCTGCGGGGTATGGCGCGAGATGCAAAATGGGGCGACCAGATGAGTTTGCGTGAAATCGAGCTGTCCACCACACCAAGTGCAGACGACATCGCCGATCTGCGGCTTGGGGATATCGTCTACCTGACCGGGCTGATGTATACCGCCCGCGAAGGTGTCTATATGCGCGCGCTGGAGGATAAGGCTAATATCCCGATGGAACTGCCCTCGGAAAGTGCCGCCAATTTTCATTGCTCACCTGCGGCGCGCATCAATGCGGATGGGTCCTTTGATATGGGCGCAGTAACGGCGACCGCGTCGTTTCGCTTTGCCAAATGGTTGCCGGAATGGATTGCAAAGACCGGGGCGCGATTGATCGTTGGAAAGGGCGGTATGTCCTCGAAGGATTACAAAGAGTATTTCGTGCCGAATGGGGCGGTTTACCTGTCCACCGTCGGCTACGGAACCGGGGCGTTGCTGGGGCGTGGTGTGGAAAACGTCGAGGCGGTGCATTGGAACGAGGAACTCGGTCTGGCGCAGGCGATGTGGGTGATCCGGTGCAAACGGATGGGGCCGTTCATCGTGGCCTCGGATATGGACGGAGATTGTTTGTTCGAACGCGAAAACGCCAAGATCGCCGAGACTATTGAACAGGTCTATGAGGGCACGAAACCTGCCGTCATGAAGCGCTACGGTGAAAGCGACGACCGCCGTGATGAAGTGATATAAGGCCGACTTACTGCGACGCGTACAATTCCAGAACAGATTGCGTTGCCGGTCGGGCGCGCATGGCTTTGTTATGTGCGGCCAGTTTGGGATATTGGTCCAGTGACAGATCGGCTGCTGCCATCCAGTGCTGCAACAGGAACAGATAAGGGTCGCAAAAGCTGAACTGCGCGCCCATCGCCCAAGGGGTCATCTCCAGTTGCTGCTCCAATAGCGTCGCTGAGGCCGCAAGATTGCGCGGGGCTACGCGACGCATATCCTGTAGCGAGGCGTCCTGATCCACCCACCGGCTGCCACGTTTGAGATGAGCAAATCCGACATGTACGGTCGAACAGAGATAGGCGCAGAGAGATCGCGCCTGTGCCTGCGCAAAGTCGCCATCGGGCATCAGACCCGCCTTAGAATGGGTGGCTGCAATGTACTCCAGAATGGCGGGGTTTTCGGTCAGAAGCCCCTCGGGCGTTTCCAGAACCGGAATGCGACCCTTGGGGGTCTTCTGCAAGAAATCCCGGCTGCGATGCGCCCCGCCGGGGATTGAGATTTCGACCGCTGTGAAATCCGCCCCGGCCTCGACCAAAAGGATATGTGCTGCAAGTGCAGATGAGCCTTTAGAATAGTAGAATGTGAGCATCCCGGTCGGCCCTTCCTGTTGGTCTTGCGGGTGGACTATAAGACCTCGCTTGCCATTACGCCCAACCCGACCAGCAGCGTCAACAAGATCAAAAGCCGCCGAAACCCGGTATCGCTGAGCCTCCGAAACACCATGATGCCGATTTGCGCCGCGATCAGACCGCAAGGAACGGTCACCAGCAGTGCTTTCACGGCGGCGCCATCATACGCGCCCTTCATAAACAGCAGAAAAATCGTGGTGCTGAGGATCACCACATTGAACGGCTGTAAAACCGCGCGGGTTTCGGACTTGGTCCAGGGACGCAAAGATAGCCACATCGCAGGGATCGCACCTGAAACAGCGGCGGCCCCACCCAGAATGCCGCCGGTCAGACCAACCCCGGAATCCAGCCAGGGTGTGCGCCGTTCGAAAGCCGGAAGGGTCGCGCGAAAGCCAAAGTAACCGCCATAGAGGATCAGAAACGCTGCCACACCGATCCGTAAAGTGCCAGCGTCGATTTGGTTCAGAAGGGCCAACCCAAGCGGCACGCCGATCAGGCCCGGTACAAGAAAGCGCAGCAATCTGCGCGGCTGGGCAAGAATGTCGGCCCTGACGATCCAAAGCCCTTGCAATCCGGCGAGAACGGACATGAGCGCAACGATTGCGACCGAAGTCACTGGCGGCAGGACAACAAGGTAGAACCCAAGGGCAAACAGCGCAGTCCCGGTGCCCGCAAGCCCGTTGATGAACCCGCCCGCAGCTGCGCCGAGGATCAGATAGGAAACCGTTTCAAATGTCATGCGCAGGCGTGTGTCCGGTGCTTTTGGACGCAGCTATCACACCATCCAAAGCATTGAAAAGCGCATCCATCGCCGTCACCTTTGTTTGAGCCTTCGGGTAGATCAGACCCAATATTCTGCGGGGTGCGTCTGCGCCAAGGCTGAGCTGGTTGACCGGCAGAGGGTCCAGAGGTTGGACCGCAAGTTGCGGCACGATGGAAACACCCAGATTTGCGTGGACCATGCTGGCGATGGCGTCTAACCCATCAAGCTCCATCGCCTCATTAACGCGGATGCGTTTTGACAGAATCCAGTTGTCAATCAGCGCACCCACAACGGCGGTTCGGTTGAACCGGATAAAGGGCCTCGTTTTTAACAGGGTGATCGGATCTTGCCCGACTTCTTCACGGGCCGTGATCAGTTGCATCGGTTCCTCGACCAGCGTTCGAAAGATGACGCCCTGAGGCATCACGGTGGGTCTGGTAACCAGAGCTGCATCCAAATTTCCGCGCGCGAGTTCCGCCAATAGCGTACCGGTGAGGCCGGGTTTCAGATGCAGACCCAGTTTAGGTTGTTGCGCCTTCAGTCGGGCCATGGCCTGCGGGGCCAGACCTGTCAGCGTGGTGCGCAGGACACCAAGCCGTATGGTACTGGCTAGCTCGCCTTGTTCATGAAGTGAGGGCACCAAACTGTCGTAATCCGCGATGATCTTGCGGGCTTTTTCGACCACTTGATGCGCGATCGGGGTCAGCTCGGGCGTGCGGGTGCTGCGATCAAACAGGGTGACCCCAAGATCAGCCTCAAGCACTTGCATCTGTTGGCTGACAGCGGCGTGGGTGACATGCACCACATCTGCCGCCGCGCTGAAGGTTTTGGTATCTGCAATCGCCACAAGTTTGCGCAGCATTCGGATGGTCACAGTCGGCACCTTTGAACTGAGAGGTGCCAACAGGTTAACCTGTTTTGGGGCCGTTTTGAAAAGGCTTGTATCTAGAGAATGGCGCGTTCCGCCAGCCCGGCCTCGTCGGCCATCCGCGCTGCGACCGAGGCGACGGCCAGGTCTTGAAGGCCCACGCCGGTGCCGTCGAACAGCGTGATCTCGTCATTGCTGCTGCGTCCCAGATGATCGCCGTTGATGACGGCCCCGACGGGCGTGATCTGATCCTCGGTCAATGTGCCGTTTGCGATGGCATGTTGCGCCTCGCCAATGGTGATGGACTGTGCGACCTCGTCGGTGAAGACGCTGGCCGAAGCGACCAGAGCGGGGTCGACCTCCTGCTTGCCTTTGGTGTCAGTGCCCATGCAGGCCAGATGCGTGCCGGGTTTGATCCAGTCTTTCATCAAAAGCGGTTCAAAGGCCGAGGTGATGGTGATGATCACATCTGCCTGTGCGCCCAGGTCTTCTTGACTGACCGCCTCGAAACCCAGCCCCAGCTCGGTCGCGACTGCGCCTAGGCGGGGCAGCATCTCGGGGTGCGGGTTCCAGGCGACGACTTTTTCAAAGTCGCGCTGTTCGGCGGCTGCGCGCAGCTGGAAGGTGGATTGATGGCCTGCGCCAACCATTCCCAGAACCTTGGCATCTTTGCGTGCCAGATGGGCGATGGAGACAGCTGAGGACGCGGCGGTGCGCACGGCGGTCAGGTAATTGCCGCCGACCAGCGCCGAGAGCCGCCCGGTATCGGGATCGAACAGAAAGACGGTGGACTGGTGGTTGGTCAACCCCTTGTCCATGTTACCCGGCCAGTAGCCGCCGGATTTGACGCCCAGCACCTGACCGGCGCGGTCGAAGCCGGATTTAAAGCCGTAAAGCGCGTCGGCATAGCCGATGGCCTCGCGGATGACCGGGAAGTTATAGGCGTCGCCGCGCGCCATGGCAGCGAAGACGTCTTGCACAGCTTCGAATGCCTCAGCGCGGCCAACCAGTTGCTGGCAGAGGTCTTCTCCGACGATCAGCAGGGGTTTGTCTGTCATATCTTTCATGATCCTTTCCCCGGTTCAGAAGGCTTTGCCGCGCGCGGAAACGGGCCAGAGGGTTTCGACCTTGCCGCCCCGCACACCCACATACCAATCATGCACATTTGCAGTCGGGTCACAGTGACCGGGCACCAGATGCAGCTTGTCATTGACCTTCAGAACGCCCTCGGGGTCTGCGACCACGCCGTGCTCGTCCGAGCATTTGACATATTCCACATCCGTGCGTCCGAAGATCACCGGCAGGCCGCTGTCGACCGACTGGGCCTTGAGCCCGGCATCCACGATGGCTTTGTCGGCCTTGGCGTGGCTCATGACGCTGGTCAGGATGAAGAAGGCGTTCTCCCACTCGCCCCGGTCGATGCGGTTGCCCTGTTCATCGAGGATGCGGCCATAGTCGGCATCCATAAAGGCGTAGGAGCCGCACTGGAGTTCGTTATACACGCCCGAGGTGCTTTCGAAGTAGTAAGACCCGGTGCCGCCGCCGCCGACGATGTCGCAGTCCAGCCCTTCGGCCTTGAGCCCGTCTACGGCGTCTTTGACCTGTGCCACGGCGATGTCGATCTTGGCTTTGCGATCCTCGTAGAGGTCCATGTGCTGCATCGCACCCTGATAGGCCTGGATGCCAGCAAACTTGAGACCCGGGGCTGCGTCGATGGCTTTGGCGATAGCGATGACCTCGGGCGTGGTGGTCACGCCGCACCGGCCTGCGCCGCAATCGATCTCGACCAGGCATTCGATCTGGGTGCCGTGGCGCTGCGCGGCCTCGGACAGGTCGGCGACATTGTCGATATCGTCGACGCAGCAGATGGTCCGCGCACCCAGCTTGGGCATCCGCGCCAACCGGTCGATCTTGGCCGGGTCACGCACCTGATTGGACACAAGCACGTCCTTGATGCCGCCACGGGCAAAGACTTCGGCCTCGGACACTTTTTGGCAACAGACACCGCAGGCGCCGCCCATCTCGACCTGCAGCCGCGCCACTTCGACGGATTTGTGCATCTTGCCATGCACCCGGTGGCGCATGCCGTGGGCTTTGGCGTAATCGCCCATTTTCTTGATGTTGCGCTCTAGCGCGTCCAGATCCAGCACCAGAGCCGGGGTCTGGATGTCGGATGCGTCCATGCCGATGGCGGCGGGGATGTCAAAGCCGACCTCAAGCTGGTCGATGTTTACAGGCTTGTTCATGATGTCCTCCTCAACCCTTGATCCAGGGCAGTTTGTCCAGATCCACATTGCCGCCGGTGATGATCACGCCGACACGTTTGCCTTTGAAGACCTCGGGGTGTTTCAGGATGGTGGCCAGCGGCACGGCGCAGCTGGGCTCCATCACGATGCGCAAGTATTTCCAGGTGATCTTCATCGCCGCGATGATCTCGTCTTCGCTTGCGGTGTGGATGTCGCTGACGAAGTTCGACACGAAGTGCCAGGTGTTTTCCTTCAGCGGCACTTTCAGCCCGTCGGCGATGGTGACCGGCGCGTCATCGGCGATGATGTGACCGGCCTTAAAGCTGCGATAGGCGTCATCGGCCTGTTCCGGCTCCGAGGCATAGATATTCACCTCAGGGGCCAGGTTCGACAGGGTCAGGCAGGTGCCCGAGATCATGCCGCCACCGCCGATGGGCGCAACCACCGCGTCCAGCCCATCGGTCTGTTCCAGCAGTTCCGCTGAACAGGTCGCTTGCCCCGCAATCACGCGCGGGTCGTTATAGGGATGCACGAACTCGCCACCTGTGCGCGCCTGCACCTCGGCAAACACCGCCTCGCGCGAGGTGGTCGAGGGCTCGCATTCGGTGATGATCCCGCCATAGCGGCGCACCGCGTCTTTCTTGGCCTGCGGCGCTGTGCGCGGCATCACCACGTTGCAGGGGATACCCCGACGGCCAGCGGCATAAGACAGGCTGAGCGCATGGTTGCCGCTGGAATGGGTGCAGACGCCGCGTTCGGCGGCCTCATCATTCAGGCCAAAGACCGCGTTGCAGGCGCCGCGCACCTTGAAGGCCCCGGCCTCCTGAAAGTTTTCGCATTTGAAGAACAGCTGCGCGCCTGTCAGATCGTCCAGATAGGCCGAGCGCAGCAACGGTGTGCGGTTGATATGCGGCCTGATCCGCTCATGCGCCTCGCGCATATCGGCGATGGTCAGGCAATCGGCAGTGGTCATCGCGTCAAGCATCGGGGCCCTCCTTACGCTGCGGATTTCATTGGGGCTGCGTGGCTTGCACGGAAGTATTCCTGTGCCGCCGCAACACCGCTGCCCAGCTTGATCGGATAGTCCAGATCGGCCATGGCCATTTCGATTGTGGCCAGACCGGACAGAACCATCACATCTGTCAGGCTGCCTAGATGGCCGATACGGAAGGCTTTGCCGTTCATCTCTCCCAACCCGATGCCGAAGCTGACGCCATAAGCGTTGAAGGCATGATCGGTGAGCGCATTGCTGTCGAAGCCCTCGGGCACATAGATCGCGCTGACAGTATCCGAGTAGAGCTCGGGCGACTGCGCCACCAGTTCCAGTCCCCAGGCTGAGGTCGCCTTGCGCACGCCTTCGGCCAGACGGAAGTGACGGGCATAAACATTGTCCAGGCCTTCTTCGAAGAGCATTTTCAGGCTTTCGCGCAGGCCGTAGATCAGCTGTAGCGGTGGGGTATACGGAAAGCCCCCCGACGCGTTTGCGTTTATCATGTCACGGAAGTCAAAGAAGGTGCGCGGCAGCTTGGCCGTTTCCATCGCTGCCAGCGCCTTGGGGCTGACACACAAGATCGCCATTCCGGTGACTAGCATGAAGCCCTTCTGCGAGCCCGAGACCGCAATATCAACACCCCAGTCATCGAATTCGAATGGCATCGAGGCCAGCGAGCTGACGCAATCCACAAACAGCATCGCCGGATGGGTGCTGGCATCCATCGCCTTGCGCATGGCGGCGATGTCCGAGCGCACGCCGGTTGCGGTTTCGTTATGGGTGACCAGAACGGCCTTGATCTCATTGGCTTTGTCGACGGCCAAAGCCTCGGCAAACTTATCCGCCGGCGCGCCGCTACCCCAGGCGCATTCTATGATCCGAACATCCAGCCCATGACGTTGGCACAGGTCGATCCAGCGGTGGCTAAACATGCCATAGCGGGCGACCAGAACCGTATCGCCGGGGCTGAGCGTGTTGGTCACTGCGGCCTCCCACCCGCCAGTTCCGCTGGCAGGGAAGGTAATGATCTGTCCGGTCGTGGTGCCGAAGACTGTTTTGGTGTCTTCCAGAACCGGCGCGAAGGTCTCAACGAAATCCGGAGCGCGGTGGTCCTGAGTCTGTACCTGCATCGCCAGGCGCAAACGGTCGGGGATGTTGGTGGGGCCGGGAATAAAGACCGGGTTCTGGTTGGACATTGTTGCTTCCTCCGCTTTGAGAAGAGTGTCCTATCCGGTGGTCAGAACTGCAATTTTCTCGAAAATGTTTTTTGGGAGGATAGGAAGTCGCGTAAATCACTGAAAATGCGAGGAAGCTTATTTTTTCATTTCAATGGGCTAAAATCGAACAAATTAAAAAAATTTGCGTGAAGCGAGTGAGATTGAAGAAAATCTGACCGAGATTGAGCTGAGATTCGATCAAGATTGGATGTGGGATTCGATCTGCAGTTGCTCTGACAACTGGTTTGAAATCCCTGCCTGCCTCATTTGCAGATATTTTCGAAAACCGGATTCGCGAGCACTTTTCGTGTGCCCGCAAATCCGTGGGAAGGCTGTCTAAGATGCTTGATCAATCAGCAGTTTACCGTTGTGCATGAAGAAGAACGTGTTGAAGACTGTGAGATCCAGCGGGTTGGGCAGCCGAATATCTGGCTTACCCGGCATGGACTTGCCCTGCAGATCAAACGACCGATCAATCTGAGATATGACAGCGCAAATGGCATCTGTTTGATCAAGATAGTTCCTGAGAGATGCCATTTGATCATCAAGACTGGGGTTTGTACGTTTTTGATCAAGGAGTTGGAGATAGTCTACGACTATGAATTTGGGTCTTTCTTCCGATCTCAATCGCCGAATAATATAGTCTGCAGACACATCGTCAGATGTATCAATGACAACAGAATTGTCGTTAGAACACGGGTCAATTCCCATGGTTTCGAAACGATCCGTGACCTCACGTTCATGATACTCCAGAGTGAAAAAGAAGCCTTTGCGTCCCTTGCCCGATGCTTTGGCTGCAAGCTCCAAACCGAGAAGTGTTTTGCCCTGACCTGGCCTGGCCCCTACTAGAGCGAGGTCGCCAGGCCGAAGTCGATCAAGTATTTGTCGGGCTGGCGCGGTGTCTGCTGATGACGATGCAAGGTGGCTCCAACTTCGGTACCCTTCATGAATGGCAACCTTGTCCAGCGCGCGATGTAAAGGAGTGTCTGTTTCTCGTGCAAAGAGCTTCGCTTTCCGCTTGAGCACGTAAATAGGAGCAGAGATCTGCATTTGTTATCCTCCTCTTTCGAGCGATGTCTGCAATCCCTCCTTATGCTAGCGCTCGAACGAGTCAGGTTCACATCAATTCACTCTACATGAAATATGCTTCCCGGTTGGAGGGCGGAGGCCCGAGGATGGCCTTTGACGAGTGTGGCCCACCGCATTCAATAAGGCAACAATCAAGCAACTTTTGTAGTGACAGTGATCGGCCTTGATCCCGTTGGGTAATTCTAAAGAGCGGTGGACTATCTGAAGCGCCTGCCCTTGGAAAGGCGGGGCCGGGGCCCCGCCCAAGCGGCTTAGGCGCCGATGATGTTGTGGCCGGGGCCATACGGGAAGCCGGTGATGTTTTCGGCGCCATCGTCGCCCACGATCAGAATGTCATGTTCGCGATAGCCGCCCGCGCCGGGTTGGCCTTCGGGGATCCACAGCATCGGCTCGATCGAGACGACCATGCCGGGTTCCAGCACTGTGTCGATATCCTCGCGCAGTTCCAGACCGGCCTCGCGCCCGTAGTAGTGGCTGAGGATGCCGAACGAGTGGCCGTAGCCGAAGGAGCGGTAGTCCAGCAGGCCTTCCTGAGCGAAGAAGCGGTTGATCTCGGCGGTGATGCCAGAACAAGTTGCGCCGGGTTTGATCAGGCTGAGGCCAAGCTCATGCGCGGCCACATTTGCCTGCCACAGGCGCAAGCTTTCGGCGTCGGGCTCGCCCAGGAACAGGGTGCGTTCCAGTGCGGTGTAGTAGCCCGAGATCATCGGGAAGGTGTTCAGCGACAGGATATCGCCCTTTTGCAGCGCGCGTTTGGTGACCGGGTTATGCGCCCCGTCGGTGTTCAGGCCTGACTGGAACCAGACCCAGGTGTCGCGGTATTCGGCTTGCGGATAGGCGCGGGCGATTTCCTCTTCCATTGCGTCGCGGCCTGCCATGGCGATCTCGATCTCGGTTGCACCTTCGCGGATCGCGGCGTGGATGGCGGCGCCGCCCACATCGGCGGTGCGCGCGCCGCCTTTGATCAACTCGATCTCTTCGGCGGATTTGACCATGCGGGCGGCCATGGTGTCGGGTGCGATATCCACCAGTTCCGGTGCATCCAGCATACGCAGGGCGGTATCGCGGGCGGCAAGCGTCATGTGGTCACCTTCGATGCCGATACGTTTCGCACCATCGATCAGGCTGGCCACGGCGCGCCAGTAATTGCCGCGCTGCCAGTCGGTATAGATCACATTTTCATCGACCGAGCGACGCCAGGGCTGACCCGCATCGATATTGGCGGACACGGTTGTGCAGGCATCTTGCGTGACGACGCAACCATAAGGGCGGCCAAAGGCGCAGTACAGAAAGCCCGAGTAATAGGCGATGTTCTGCATTGAGGTCAGCAGGACGGCGGGAATGTCCTGCTGTGCCATGACGGCCCGCAGCTTGGTCAGGCGGCGGTCATATTCACCATTGCTAAAGGGCAGGGGGGCCTTGTCACCATTGTGGCAGGTGAAGAATTCGGGGCGATTGGATAGGTCTTTCATCATACGGTCTCTCATCTATGCCGGGAAAAGCAAGAACCCGGCCACATGTCCCGGCGTTCAGGACAGGCGGTCTCGGGGTCCGAGAGCCGATCACCCCCTTACGTGCCGCGACGCCATCGCAGCGGGGGTGAACAAGGAAATCGTTAGATCAGACGGCGCGTTTCGTCAAGCGGGGGAAAGCCCCCGCAGACGTTCCGAACGACGGCGCAGCAATTCGACCGTGGTCAGCAACGCGATGGACAGCACCACAAGGATCGTGGCGACCGCCAGGATGGTCGGGCTGATCTGTTCGCGCAGGCCGGTGAACATCTGCCAGGGCAGGGTTTTCTGGCTGGCGGAACCCACGAACAGGACCACCACAACCTCGTCAAACGAGGTGATGAAGGCGAACAGCCCGCCCGAGATCACGCCCGGCAGGATCAGCGGCATCTGGATCTTGAAGAACGTCCGTACCGGGCCCGCACCCATATTCGCCGCCGCACGCGTCAGCGAGCGGTCAAAGCCCACCAGTGTTGCGGTCACGGTGATGATGACGAACGGAATACCCAGAACAGCATGGGCTAGAATGACCTTCAAATAGCCCACGAAGTTCTTGTTCATGCCCAGCGTGCCTTCCAGAAAGCGGCCAATGTCGCTGTAAAAGAAGAACATGCCTGTGGCCGAGATGATCAGTGGCACGATCATGGGGGAAATCAGGATACCCATGATGGCGCGTCGTCCCGGCACGTGGGATTGGCTGAGACCGATGGCAGCCAACGTGCCCAGCGTCACGGACAGAACCGTCGCAATCGGCGCGATGATCAGTGAGTTCTTGAAGCTGCGCTGCCATTCATTGTTGGTGAAGAAATCGCGGTAATGCTTGAGCGAATACCCCTCGGGGTCGAGCCGCAGCATCTCCGGCGTGAAGGTAAAGAAGTCCTGGGCGTTGAACGACAGCGGCAGAACCACAAGGATAGGTGTGATCAGGAAGACGAAGATCGCACCACAGATCACACGGAACAGGTAGTGATAGAACACCTGTTTCGCGGTCAGGTATGGCAGCAACTTCTGGCGATACCGGCCTTCATACAGCCAATAGGTGAACCAGGCAAAAAACCACCCGCCCAACAGGCCCAGGACACCGCCGAGGGGTCCGGCAATCAGGAACCCTCCGATTCCGAAGCCCAGGATGTTGATCCAGCGCGCCAGTTGTTCGTTTTTTAGGACGGTGATGTAGACCCAGGCCAACGCGGCGATCAGGGCGGCGCCGATCAAAATACCCAGGAAAATTGACCCATTGCCTGCGCCGACAAAGACGCCGGCAAAAGCCCCGGCCAATGCCAAGCTGGGCAGGACCATCGAAAGCGGTTTGCGGGATATCGGAGTAAGTGCGGCCATCTTGATTATCCCAGCTTCACGTTATCAATGCCCACGATCTTGTCGTAGCACCAGTAGAGCAGCAGCACGACCGCCAGAAGGATGGTCCCAAGTGCCGCGGCCAGTCCCCAGTTCAGCGAGGACGAGATATGGTAGGCGATCCGGTTCGAGATGAACACGCCCTTGGTGCCGCCCACGATTTCCGGCGTGATGTAGTAGCCGATGGCCAGAATGAACACGAGGATCGAGCCCGCGCCAATGCCCGGAATGGATTGCGGGAAATAGATGCGCCAGAAGGTTGTCCAGTTGGTGGCCCCCATGGATTTCGCGGCGCGGGTGTAAGAGGGCGGAATGGTCTGCATCACCGAATACATTGGCAGGATCATGAACGGCAGCAGGATATGCGTCATCGCGATGATCGTGCCGATTTGGTTGTTGATGATCACAAGTCGCGCGTCATCGGCCACCAGACCAAGCCAGACAAGGGTTTCGTTGATCACCCCCTGTTGTTGCAGCATGACCTTCCACGCTGAGGTTCGCACCAAGAGCGACGTCCAAAACGGCAGGAGAACCAATATCATCAATATGTTCGAAACGCGCATCGGCAGGGTCGCCAGCAAATAGCTAACCGGGTAGGCCAGCAGGATGCAGGAGGCGGTGATCACCAGCGACATGAACAGGGTCCGGCCGAACAGCTTGATCAGGATCTGCTTATCCTCGGGCTGGGCCTGCGCGCCCTCGGGCGTGCGGCGCATATCAACCGCATTCAGAAAATAGCCATTCGTCACTGCAGGCGAGTGCGTCTTGATGACCGCCCAGGTGTTGGGCTCTCCCCAGCCGTCGTGGATTTCGATGACCTGATCCTTGAACGGCCCGTCTGTTTCGGGGTCCAGCTTTTTGATTTGACGACCGGACCGGCGGAACATCGAAGACATGCCTGTTTCTTCGTAGTTCAGACGCGAGCCCAGACGGGTATGCGTTTTGTTGTCGATGGCGACAACCATGTCGCGGACAAAGGCGTCATAGACGGCCTCGTCCGGCAATTCACCGGATTTTTCATCCCACTCGTTCAGGGCCTGAACCGTCAGCGGCAGGGTTTCGGCGACAATGCTGTTTTCGACCGAACGAAACAGCATCGAAGCGATAGGAACGATGAAGGAGAACATGACAAACAGAAGCAGCGGGGCGATCAGCATCAAAGCCCTGAGCTTTTGCCGCCGCAATGACCGCGCCAGTGACTGTTTCAGCGGCGTACCGTCTGCAGCCAGCATTGGCCCTGCGTTTTCGCTTGCGTCCGTCATCATTGTACCCTGCGTTGTCTTGGTCTGGGGGCGGCGCACCGCCCCCGACGGATTTATGACGTCAAGCCCGGCTTATTGTGCCAGCCACGCCTGGAATTTGGCGTCGATGTCATCACGGTAGTCGGCCCAGAACTCGTAGTTATACAGGAATGTGTTCTTGGCGTTTTCCGGATCGGTCGGCATATGCGGTGCCATGTCGATGCCCAGATCGGCATGCTTGCCAACCAGCGGTGCTGACGAGGCGCGGGCCGGGCCATACGAGATGTACTTGGCCTGATCTGCCAGACGCTGTGTGTCGGTTGCGAACATAATGTAGTCCAACGCACGCTGCTGACGCTCTTCGCTCAGACCGGCGGGAATGATCCAGCCGTCCAGATCGAACACCTGCGCGTCCCACAGCATGGCGACGGGCTGGTTCTGCTCTTCGATGACGCTGAACAGACGACCGTTGTAGGTGGAGCCCATGATAACTTCGCCATCGGCCAGAAGCTGCGGCGTGTCGGCACCGGCAGACCACCAGACAACGCTGTCCTTGATGGTGTCCAGCTTGGCCAGCGCCTGGTTCTGACCTTCTTCAGTGGCCAGCACGTCATAAACGTCGTCCTTGGCAACGCCGTCACAGATCAGAGCCCATTCCATGTTGTTGATCGGGCGCTTTTCAAGCGAACGCTTGCCTGGATAGGTTTCCAGATCGAAAACCGCGCAGACATCGGTGGGCGGAGTGTCGCCAACCAGGTCGGTGCGATAGCCGAAGGTCGTCGAGTAAACGATCTGCGGGATAAAGCAGTCGCTGACCAGCAGGTCACCGAAGTCTTCCGAAGCTGGTGTGCCATCGGGTGCCGGTGCCAGCATGGTATCCGGGTCGATTTCCAGTGCCAGACCTTCGTCGCACAGGCGGATCGCATCAGCGGCAACCACGTCCACCACATCCCATGTGATGTTGCCCGCTTCGTTCATGGCGCGCAGTTTCGCGACCGCTTCGGCCGAGCTGTCATCATTCAGGATGGTGACGCCGGTCTTTTCCGAATAGGGCTCGTGATACGCTTTTAGCTGAGACTTCGAATAAGCACCGCCCCACGAGACGATTGTCATCTCTTGAGCTGAAACGGCACCAGCAGCCGTCGCAAGCGCGGCCACCGTCAGTAGTGTCTTTGTCGGTTTCATATGATACTCCCAGTAAGTCCCGTTTGTTGTAGTGTCAGCTGGCGCACGGGTTTTCGCCAGCCGGTCCCTCGGTGAAACCGCGCTTGTACTGCGCGGTTTGGTCTATGCGTCAAGCGCACGACAATCCTTAGCCAGCCAGCCAATGTCGATCTCTTGGCCGGGCTGAAGGCGAATGGCATCGGGGGCGTTGCGCGTCTTGACGATGAACTCGTCATTCCCGGCAACCGACATACGGAAGCGGAACACATCACCCATATAGATGAACTCTTTGACCGTTGCCTTCAGCGTATGCGCATCGGCATGCAGACGGTCCTTGTTGAATTCGACGCGTTCGGGTCGGATGGACACTTTGGTCCGATCACCCGGGGCGTTCACATTAATTGGAACTGCGTCAATCTCGGAACCGTCATCCAGCTGCACGACGCAAGCGCCACCGTCGATCGATTTCACCACGCCTTCCAGCGTATTGTTTTCACCGATGAACTGCGCGACGAAGCTGTTTTCGGGTTCCTCATACAGCTGATCCGGCGGAGCCAACTGCTGAATGCGGCCATCATCGAATACTGCAACCCGGTCCGACATGGTCAGAGCTTCGGTCTGGTCGTGGGTTACGTAGACCGTCGTGATGCCCAGCTCATGCGCAAGGCGGGTGATTTCGAACTGCATATGTTCGCGCAGCTGCTTGTCCAACGCGCCCAGCGGTTCGTCCATCAAGACCAGCTCGGGCTCAAACACCAGCGCACGCGCGAGCGCGATCCGCTGTTGCTGACCCCCGGACAGTTGCGCCGGGCGGCGGCCGCCAAAGGCCCCCATCTGAACCATATCGAGCGCGCGTTTGACCTTTTCCTCACGCTCGGATTTGCCCAGCTTGCGCACTTCAAGCGGGAACGAGAGGTTCTCGGCCACGGTCATATGCGGGAACAGGGCGTAGTTCTGAAAGACCATGCCGATGCCACGCTTATGCGGCGGGATGTTGTTGATCGGCTTGCCATCCAGAAGAATTTCACCATGAGTTGCGGTTTCAAACCCGGCCAACATCATCAGACAAGTTGTCTTGCCCGAGCCCGAGGGGCCCAGCATGGTCAGAAATTCACCTTTTGGCATGGCGAGGTTAAGATCTTTGACAACGAGGTTTTCGCCATCATAAGATTTTTGAACGCGTTGGAATTCGACAAACGCGGCGTCGTTCATAGATTCGGTCACAAGACCCCCTGTAGCGTCAAATGATTATCCGCGTTTTGCGGATTTCATTGATCTGTCTGAAAGATTTAAGACCAAGGCGGTTACGTAATGCAACAACAAATCTTGGATTGAATAACAGCGATCAAAAAATGTTAATCTCACGAACAATTTGATCAATAATTGTCGCCCTGGCGAACAATTTCAACATTTGGTGAGTCGAACGCTGCGTGTTGTCCCGGCTGTTTAGGGATTGTTCGCATTCAACGTTATTGTTCTCTCTAGATGTTGTTTTCTGAACGCCGTTGGTGTTGTTCCAGTTTGATCCCGAAACGCGCGGTTGAACGGGCCGAGTGAAGAAAAGCCGACATCGAAGGCGATGCTAAGGACAGTGCGGGCCTCCATTTCGGGTTCGGTCAGTAGTTTTTGTGCCTCGGTGATGCGGAACGTGTTGACGTAGCTGGGAAAGTTCCGGTGCCCCATGCCCTGATTGATCGCGGCCCGGATGCGATGCTCTGTCGTGTGCAGATGCGCCGCAAGCTGGGCCACGGTCAGCCCCTCGTGACGCCACAACCCTTTTTCCATAGCTTGTTGAATGCGTTGTGCCAAAGCTGCCTGGGTCGGGTTGGCCGGTGCGTTTTCCGAAGCGCCGCATGGCGCGGTGCGCCAGATATCCGGGCGCAAATATGCCGACCAAACAAGAAACGACGCCGCTGACAGGAATATAACGCCCGCTTGCAGGACAAACAGCCCGCGCGGCATTGTGCGGTCCAGTTGCAGGATCTCAACGGCGGTGATGACGCTGGCAAGGCCCAGAACCCAGACCAAGAACCACCGCCGGAATCGGCGGCGCTGGGCGATCAGGTCATTCGCGTCCCCGCGTATCACCACACTGAGCATGTGAAAAAGCAGTACAAGCGCAGCGATGCCACGCAGTGCCGCGATCCAAATGTGCAGATGTGACAACCAGGCCGAAGCGACAACTATAACGGCAAGGCTGATCTGCCATGGTCTTACATCCGCTTGATCCTGAAACAGCTCCAGCGCAGCCCAATACAGCAGAACTGGTACCAGTGACGCCACCCAGATCAGTACGGTCTGTGCCATCGGGTGCAGCGGGATATCTGGTGTGGATACGATCAGGTAAGGGCAAAGGCACAAGCAGAGCGTTGCCACAGAAAGGTTTTTTCTGTTCACGCGACCGCTGAGGAAAATACAGGCGCATAAAACAAGGGCGCCAAGGGCGGCACCTCTGAGAAAGATATCAATCAGTGCAAGATCGGACATTCCAATCCCAACAGAACGGGCGTTTCCTGACTGGTCAACGGTCTGGGCTGGTCGATTTCAAAAAACCCTAGCCGATTCTTAAGAAAACCCGCCGGTCTTTGAAATCGACAGGTCATGTGCAGTGGCGCATGCCAAGCCTTCGCTCGTATCCATTCAGACGACGGAGCCTATTATGTTGACCTTTTCGAACATCATGACTCTTTATGCCGAGGTGTTTGGTGCAGACCTTCTGCGCTATGTCATCGGTGCCGGCGGCACTTATCTGCTGATCAATATCCTGCTGTCACGCCGCTTAAATCGACAGAAGATCAGGCCCACGGACCCACCTAAGGGACAAATCAGGCGCGAAGTATTGGCCAGCTTGCGCACGGTTCTGATCTTTGCGGCTGCCGGGACGTCGATCGCGTTGGGCGCGCGGGCTGGTTTGATGACGATATATCCCGAGGTCGCAGATCGCGGGTGGTGGTATTTTCTGTTCAGCGTGGCCGCGCTGATCATCTTGCACGACGCATGGTTTTACTGGAGCCATCGCCTGCTGCACCATCCGCCCCTGTTCCGGCGGTTTCACCGGTTGCATCACAGGTCGCATCAGCCGACGCCTTTCACCTCGTACAGTTTTGACGTAGGCGAGGCTGTCGTGAACGCGATCTACCTTCCGCTTTTGTTGATCATATTGCCCGCGCATCCCGTCGCGCTATTCATCTTTGTCACCCATATGATGCTGCGCAATGCGCTGGGGCATTGCGGGGTTGAGGTGTTCCCAGCGCGTCCCGATGGGCGGCCAGTTTTTGGCTGGATGACCACCGTCACGCATCACGATCTGCACCACGCTCATGCGCGGTACAATCTGGGCCTGTACTTCTCATGGTGGGATCGGTTGATGAAAACCGAGCATCCGCAATATCATGAGAGTTATGCCCAAACTGCGCCGCGCCTGTCGCGGGCCCGGCTGGGCATCGTTGGTCTGATCGTCGCGCTAGTTGCGGGATTCCTGGCCGACCGGGCGCAAGCGTTTGATCTGGGCGGCAGCTATGCCTCGCCGGGTTTGGGCGTGGTGGTTCGGTTTGAAAATTGCCCCTCAGATTCGGCTGCGACCTGTGGTCGGTTGCTATGGGTCTGGGATCAGGCCGATACGCCGCATGCGCGGATCGGTGATCTGATCCTGACCGGTTTGAAGTTCAACGGTGAAGTTTGGGAGGGTCAGTTGCGCGACCCGGAAACCGGGCGTGTGTATCGGGGAACGATTCAAAGCGCCTCGGCTGTCAGCTTGAAGCTGCGAGGCTGCGCGGGGATCTTCTGCGCCAGTCAGACATGGCATTCGACGCGATATCTCAAAAGCATCATGGGTCGCCTCGACCCCTGAACCGAGCCTTGATTAGCTGTCTTTTGAGGTGAAGTCCTGCGACACCGGCCCGCGATACTTTTCCATCAGCTCATCAGGAACTTCGGTCCCATCGACCAGAAACGGCAGAATGCCCCGGCGCAGCGAGCGACCGCGCATCGCATCCAGATCGGCGTCGGACCGGGTGACCCGCTGCGACATGCGCCGCCCCCATGTCGCCAGCATGCCATACAGGCGGTCGATCTGATCTGTGTGGCTGTCTGTTTTACCCAGGTCGTCAAACTCGTCCGGGTCGTTTTGCAGATCGAACAACATCGGGCGGAACCCACCTTCGGCATGGATCATCTTGAAACGTCCGTCAAAAACCATGAACAACCGCGCATCCGGGTTCGAAAGACCAAGCGCCTGACGCATCGGTGTGAGGCAATAGTCATATTCGCTGATCACAAAGTCGCGCCAGTCAGGTGCTTCCCCACGCACCCACGGCATCAGGCTGCGGCCTTCGAGGATATGGCCTGCCGGTTCCCCACCTGCGACCTCAAGGAAGGTGGGAGCCAGATCAATCTGTTCGACCAGTGCATCACAGGTGGTGCCGCGCGTTCCGTCTGCTTCGGGACGCGGATCGTAGAGGATGAGAGGCACTTTCACGGATTGCTCGTGGAACAGATCTTTCTCACCCAGCCAGTGATCGCCAAGATAGTCGCCATGATCCGATGTCAGCACGATCATCGTGTTCTGCATCTGGCCCGTGGCTTCCAGGTGATCCAGCAGGCGACCAAGGTGATCGTCGCATTGCTTGATCAAACCCATATAGGCCGGGATGACCTTTTGCCGGGTCTCTTCCTTCTGAAAGGCGGCGGCGATCTTGTTGTTCATGAACGCGGCGTAGACGGGATGGGGATCTTCTCGCTCAATTTCGGCCCGGGTTGCGGTCGGTACATGGGCTGGTCCGTACATATTGTGATAGGGGGCTGGCACAATATAGGGCCAATGCGGTTTGATATAGCTGACATGGGCGCACCAGGGCCCTTTGGCCTGATCAATGAAGTCGATTGCGCGGTCCGTCAGCCAGGGCGTTTCGCTATCTTCCTCGCGTATGTTGGCGGCTTTGTCGGCGTTTTGGAACAGCCAGCCGCTGGCGATCTCACCATCTTCGACCCCAGCATTGGCATGATTGGCCCAAGGGTTTTGGGCGTCATAGCCTTTGGATTTGAGATAGTCATTATAGGGCGCGGGTTTTTCGTCATAGAACCCGTCGGGCCCTTCGGCCCAAAGTCCGTCATCGCGGACCCAGACGTCAAATCCGCATTCAGCCTGCCGTGCGCCAATGATGCTGTCGGGCGACAAGCCCAAACGCGCCATTCCGGCAGCGTCGGCTTTCATATGGGTCTTGCCGATCAGCCAGCACCCCATACCCGCGCCCCTTAAGTGATCGCCCAGCGTGACCTCGCCGACGCGCAGCGGATACCCGTTCCATTGCGCACCATGGGACGAGGCATAGCGCCCGGTGTAACAGCTCATCCGGCTGGCCCCGCAGATCGGCGATTGCACATATGTGTTGGTGAAACGCACGCCCATCCGTGCAACCCGGTCAAAGTTCGGTGTGTCAAGATGAGGGTGCCCGGCGCAGCTGAGATAGTCGAACCGCAGCTGGTCATACATGATGAACAGGATATTCATGGCAGCCTTCAATGATCCTCTCCTTAAATCCTGCCAGATTAGGGGGCTGGTCTTTGCAATGAGGGGTGATAAGCGGGTTATCAGATGATCCTGGCCTGGTCAGTCGAATAATTTTCTCATTTCATGGATTTCTGGATTTACCTTCAACGTCTTCTTCGGCCAAGTTGGCCGCGATAGGAACGCCCTCGATGTCGGACTGACGCGAGCGTTTCACAGGACGGTTCGAAGGAAAAGCCCGAGATGACAGAACGGAACGGTGGCGTTGTGCTGGTGGAATGCTTGCAGGCGCTGGGCGCCCAGCACAGTTTTGGTGTGCCGGGTGAAAGCTATCTGGCGGTGCTGGATGCACTGCATGATACCGGCAGCGCACGGGCCGGGGCCAATGGTGCGCTGGATTTCACCCTGTGCCGGAACGAGGGTGGCGCGGCCTTTATGGCAGCAGCCTATGGCAAACTGACTGGACAGCCGGGCATCTGTTTCGTCACACGCGGTCCGGGGGCGACCAATGCCTCAATCGGGGTGCATACGGCGATGCAGGACAGCGCGCCGATGATCCTGTTTGTGGGTCAGGTGGGCACCGACATGAAAGGGCGCGAAGCGTTTCAGGAGATCGACTATCGCGCCTATTTCGGGACCGTCGCCAAATGGGTAACCGAGATCGAGGCGGTAGATCGTATCCCAGAAATCATCGCGCGCGCCTGGACCACGGCTATCTCGGGCCGTCCAGGTCCGGTCGTCGTTGCCTTGCCAGAGGATATGCTGACTGCCGTCACCGATGTGCCCGCTCTGACCGACCCGGCGGTCGTACATGAGCCCGGCCCGACGCCCGATGCCATCGCTGGTGTGATCTCGACCCTGTCCGGTGCGGATCGCCCATTGATCCTGATTGGCGGCGGGGGTTGGCGCGCCGACGGCAGTGCCGCGTTGCAGCGTTTTGCCGAAAGCTCTGACATCCCCGTTGTGGCCGCGTTCCGGTTTCAGGACCTGTTTGACAACCATTCCCCCAGCTATGTCGGCGATGCCGGAACCGGGATGACACCGGCCACACGGGCGCAGATACAAGGCGCGGATGTGATCCTGGCCATCGGCGTGCGGTTTGGAGAGATGACAACCGAAGGCTACACTTTGCTGAGCGTGCCCAAGCCGGAACAGAAGCTGATCCATGTGCACGCCTCGGACCGAGAGCTTGGCAAGGTCTACATTCCCGATCTGGGTATTCAATCCGGTCCGAATGCCTTCGCAACCGCCCTGTCCGAGCATGTGGCGAGTGGAGGATGGGCAGATTGGCGCGTGCAGGCACGTGCGGATTATGAGGCTGGTTTCGACCTGCCCGACCTGCCCAGCCCGGTGGATATGGGCAAGGTCTCGGCCTATTTGCGGGATCGCCTGCCCAGTGATGCAATCCTAACCAATGGCGCAGGGAACTTCACCGTCTGGCCGAACAAGTTTTTCAAATACGGCCCTCAACAACGCCTGTTGGCCCCGCAATCCGGTGCGATGGGGTATGGCCTGCCCGCAGCCGTTGCCGCCAAAGTCGCGCATCCAGAGCGAACCGTTGTTTGCTTTGCCGGGGACGGGGATTTTCAGATGAATTGTCAGGAGCTTGGGACCGCCATGCAGGCAGGTGCGCAACCCATCGTGCTGATCCTGAACAATGGCACCTATGGCACCATCCGAATGCATCAGGAAAAAACCTATCCCGCCCGTGTTTCGGGGACCACGCTAGAAAACCCCGATTTCGCAGCACTCGCCCGGTCTTATGGCTATCACGGCGAACGGGTCGAACGAACCGAGGATTTCGAGGCCGCGTTCGAAAGGGCGCTGGCGTCGGATACAGGGGCTGTTCTGGACCTGAACATCTCAGCCGAAGCGCTGACCCCAAGGCAGACCCTCAGCCAGATGCGTGAAGGGGCGCAGAAGGCAGGGTCATAGGTCAGGTGGCCCAGCCGCCTAAATCGCACAGGACCGCTGAGATTTATGAGTGGCCGACAGAACGCGGTCAGACCTTTGACGTATCAGTTTGGGCGAATGCGGGCGGCAACTGATCGCTCCACTTTCTGAGTTCGTCCAGAAAACCAAGTGCGGTGGTGCCCAAGGCGGTGATCGAATATTGCACCGAAATGGGCGCGGTATCCATCACTTGCCGGTGCACAAGGCCTTGATGTTCCAGCTGCCTGAGCCGCTCGGTGATCATTTTCTTGCTGGCGCCGCCAATCATGCGGGACAGGTCATTGAATCGAACGGGTCCATCCTTGAGATGCCACAGGATCGACCCGGTCCACTTGCCGCCGATAATCCGCATTCCGCGCTCAATCGCGCAAGGTTCGGCACAGGCGTTGCTTACGACGCGTCGCCCGTTTTCATCCTGTTTCACAACTGCCTGCATTCTTTGAACCCACAAGTTGGACTAGGTTACTAAAAGTATACTGGTTGCTTTTTGATCTCTCAATCCTCAGATTTTGCAGACAACTAAAATGATCCTGGTCAGCCTGTCCTGACATCTGAAACATGCCGAGGATAACCATGTCTCAACCCGAAATTCATCTGTACACCGCTGGCACCATGAACGGCTACAAGCCTGTCATTTTTTTGGAAGAAGCGGGCGTCCCATATGATCTGACCCATATCAACTTTTCAAAACAAGAGCAGAAGACGCCGGAGTTTCTGGCCCTCAACCCTAATGGGAAGATCCCGACAATCGAAGATCGATCCGAAGGGCGTGCAATCTTTGAAAGCGGCGCGATCCTGTGGCACCTGGCTGAAAAATACGGAAAGTTCCTGCCCCTAGATCCAACCAAACGATCCGAGGTTATGCAGTGGATGCTGTTTCAGGTCGGTCACGTCGGCCCGATGATGGGGCAGGCAATGTATTTCCAGCATATTGCTGCCCCCAACGGCCACGAGGAACCGTTTTCCATCCGCCGTTACGTCGACGAAAGTCGCCGCCTGATGGAGGTTATGAATGATCGGCTTGAGTGTCGCGATTGGATCGCGGCCGGAGAATACACGATTGCGGACATGATGTTATATCCTTGGGCGCGAGCCTATGTCTGGGCACGGGTTAAGGTGGATGATCTGCCGCATCTGAACGCCTGGTTTGATCGGATCGATGCGCGCCCTGCGGTTCAGAAGGCGCTGACCATTCCAAAGGCGAATCCACAGTTTTGGGATGCCGATGCAGATGCCAGCGCTTTTGCAAAGGAAAACGCCGCCCGGTTCTCGGGTGATGTCAAAAACTGATCACTCGCGGAAGGCACGGTTGAAATAGTCGGCCATCGGTTTGACCAGATAGGACAGCGGCGTGCGTTCATCGGTCTTGATCATCGCCTCGACCGGCATGCCGGGCAGAAGAACCTGACCGTTCAGCCGTTCGACCTGTCCTTCATCAGGGACCAGCTCGGCCCGGTAGAAGGTGAAGCCGGTTTGCTCGTCGGTGAATGTATCGGCCGAGACGTTGATCACGTGGCCGTCAAGTTCAGGCGTTTCGCGCTGGTTGAAGGCGGGAAAGCGCAGGGCAACAGGTTGGCCCACATGCAGTTGGTCCACATGGATCGCATCCACCCGTGCGGCGACAAGCAATGGCGTATCTTGCGGGACCACATACATCATCGGCTCGGCTGGCTGGATTACCGATTGCAGGGCAAAAACCTGACTGCCATAGACGGTGCCCGAAACCGGCGCACGAATGTCCAGACGGGACAGGCGTTCCGTCAGAGACAACCGCCGTTCTGACAGTTCCGCGACCTGGGATTGCACGTCGCGAAGGGTAGTAATCGCTTCTTCCCGTCGGGTGGCGTCCAGCTCAACGATCCGAATTTCGGTCGCGGCGATTTGGCCTTTGAGCCGGGCGATGGATGCCTCAAGACGCCCGATCTCACCGCTAAGGCTGGCCTCTTCCCGTTGCAGGGCCAGGACCCGGCTGGCCTGTGTCAGGCCGCGGCTCAGCAGGCTTTGTTGATCTTCAAGCTCCTCGCGGATCAGCTCGACCTGCAGGCGGAGCGAGACCAGCTGCGCCTCGGTGCCGTCAATCTCACTTTCGGTTTGAACCAGCTGTTTTTTCAGCTGATCGGTTTGCTGAGTCATTGTATTCAACCGCGCCTCGAACAGGCGTTGTTGACCTTCGATCAGGTCGCGCTGGATGCCATGTTCGTGCTGAACGCCGTCCAATTGAATGGCCAGGTCTTCGGGGGTGGCGCTGTCCCGTTCTGCTTCCAGCCGGGCACGGCGGGCGAGAAGTTCGAACAGCTGCGCCTCGACGATGGTTTTTTCCGAAGACAGGAAGGTATCGTCCAGCCGCAAAAGCAGATCGCCGCTGGACACGACCGCACCGTCGCGCACAAAAATCTCGCCTACGACGCCGCCATCCGGGTGCTGCACCACCTGACGGTTGCTTTGCACCTCGATCGAGCCTGAGGACACAATTGCACCCGCCAGTTGGGTGTATACCGACCAGATACCAAGACCGCCGACCAGAATGGCAAGGGCCAAGAAACCCACTAATGCGGGCACGGTAATCCGCCAGGGTGTGCGCCCGTTGGTTTTCGTCTGCTCGGTCATCCGGCGTTCACCTGATTGAGGTTGCGTTTGATGGCACCTGCGTTTTGGACCATCGCGTTCAACACCTCGTCACGGGTGCCGAACTTGACCAGCTGTCCCTGTTCGACAACCGCCAAAGTATCACATTCCGAGATGGCCTGGGGTCGATGGGTCATGATGATGGCTGCTTTTCCCGCCTCTTTCAGCCCGCGCACTGCAGCGTTCAGCGCTTCGGTCCCATCCGCATCAAGGGCAGAGTTCGGCTCGTCCAGGATCAACAGCACCGGGTCGCCATACAAGGCCCGCGCCAGTGCGATGCGCTGTTTCTGACCGCCCGACAGCTGGCTGTCATTGCCTTCCAGAAACGTGTCATATCCCTTCTCCAAAGACAGGATCAGCTCATGCGCGTTGGCCTTTTTGGCCGCCTCGACCACAGCCTGCGGATCGGGGTTTTGTGACATGCGGGCGATGTTTTCCGCGACTGACCCGTTAAACAACGTCACCTGCTGTGGCAGATAACCAATATGCTGACCCAGATCGGTGGGGTCATATTGATCCAGTGTCGCGCCGCCTAGCCGAATTTCCCCGGCGGCAGGGTGCCAGAGGCCCAGCAACGCCTTGGCCAGCGTGGTCTTGCCTGATCCGCTTTTGCCGATCACACCAAGCGCCGTTCCGGGCTCCAGTTTCAGCGTCACATTGCGCAAGGTCGGTGCCGCCGCGCCCGGAGGGATCACTGTCAGCGCCTTGGCAGCCAGGCGTGCCTCAGGCGTGGGCAGCTTGGTGCGGTTGGGTTCGGGCGGGGTTTGATCCAGAAACTGGTTGAGCGAGGTCCAGGCGGTGCGCGCCTTTTCGATCATGGACCATTGCCCAACTGCCTGTTCGACAGGGGCCAGCGCCCGACCCAGTAGGATCGACCCGGCGATCATCGCACCGGGCGACAACTCGTTCTGCAACACCAGCCAAGCGCCAAGCGCCAACATGGCCGATTGCAAAAACAGCCGCAGCGATTTGGTCAGTGAGGTGAAGCTGCCTGTCCAGTCACTGGCCGCAATTGTCTGACGCAGCGCATCAGTGCGCTGGTTCATCCAGCGCAGGGTGACATCCTGTTGCATCCCCTGGGATCGAACAACCTCGGCCGATTGTCGGGCATGTTCCGAGAAGGAGTTGGCCCGCGCCGATGCAGCCTGCGCCTCGGCCACCTTGCGGCGGGTCAAGCCCTGGTTCAGCAAGGCAATGACAATCAGAAGCCCGCCACCTGCAACGGCCAGCCACCCCAGAAGCGGGTGGAATATGAAAATCGCAGCCAGGAACACCGGGGTCCACGGGATGTCCATCACTGCAAGCAGCACAGGCGACGAGCACAGGTTCTGGATCGACTCAAGATCGCGCAAAGCAGTGGCTGGGGCCGAGCGGGCCTGCGGGTTAAGTGACCGCCGCAACGTGGCATCGAACACCCGTTCATCCAGCTTGGATTGAAACCGCGCGCCAAACCGCGCCACGATGCGACCGCGGGCAAAATCCAGCATCGCCATCAGCGCATAAAGCAGCGCAACAAGGATAAACAGGGCTGTCAGCGTCTCAACCGCACGCGAACTCAACACTCGGTCATAGACCTGCAACATGAACAACGGCCCGGTCAGCATCAGAAGATTGACGAAGATGCTGAACAGGAAGGCCAAAGCCAGAAAAGTGATCCCCTGATTGCGCACGATGCGCAATTCATGGCGTGGGACGGGTGACATTCTGTGTTTGGGTTTCAAGTTGCATTCCACATCAATCAGGTCCGGCGGTGCGGGCCTCTGACTTAAAAAGCCGGGCCTGCATTGCCAAGAATGCTTCTCTCTTCCAGCAAGAAACCGCGAATAACAAAGCAGACACAAGGCAGTTTTCGGCCAAGCGTGTCATTTGTGAAGATCGGAAGGCCCAAGGTGGACCAGACGGGAAACGCGCGGCTTAACTTAGGGTTGAGATTTGATCCAAAACCGCGCGGCTGGCCATGATCCCCTTGGCCTCGGCTTCGGCCCGGTTTTTCAGCCGTCCATCACCGGGGACGCGGGCGTCGCCATTGCCTTCGATCTCGGCGCAAATTCGAGTGATGTAATCGGCGAAGGCGTCATTGCCAAAGCGGGCAGGATCCAGGGCAATCAGCGTCGCCCCGCCTTTGATGTTCAGCGCGCCATGTGCTTCACGTTCGGCATCGTCGACGGATAAGGTGCCGCCAGCCAAAGCTGCGCCCAGAACCTCGACCAAAAGGGCAATTCCCGCACCTTTGTGACCTCCAAACGGCAATAGGCTGCGGGTTTCCAGAATGGCGTCCGGATCTGCTGTGGGGGTCCCATCGCGATCCAGCCCGGCGGGTTGCCGCAAATCATGCCCTTCTGCAGCGGCCATTTTGATGTCCATAAATGCAACGGCGGACGAGGCCTGATCCCAGACCACCGGCGCAGACCCTTCACGGGGGCAGGCAAAGGACATCGGGTTGGTGCCAAAGACCGGGCGCACACCGCCTTGCGGTACCACCAGTGAAAGTGAGTTGATAACGGCGATGGCGACCAGCCCGGCCTCGGCCAATGGTTCGGTGTCAAAGCGCAGCGCACCCAAATGGTGACAATTGGCACAGGTGAAGGCGGCGATGCCGTTTTCACGGGTCATGTCGATCAGTTCGTCGCGCGCCGCATGGGCGGCGATCTGGTAATAACCATTATCCGCGTTCCCACGCAGAACGCCGGGGGCAATGCGGCGAATGACCGGGTTGGCGGTCGGGTTGGCGTAGCCGGAGGTGAAACTTTGCGCATAAACTGGCAGATTGCGTAAACCGTGGCTGCGCGGTCCGTCCCGTTCGGACCGCATGATGATATCGGCCAGAATATCGCTTCCAACCTCATCCACACCCACCCCTTGCAGCGTCGATTTTGCAAGCGACCGCACATCGGCCAACGAGAGGGTTTGCATGGACGGGTCTGTCACGGGCATGTCCTTTTGGTCTGTTGCGCAAAGTGATCAGGCCCCATCTATTGAGGTATCGACCGGCCTTGCACTTGATTGATCTGGTGAAGGTTTATGCCCGTGGTTTCCGGCTGAGCAACCCGTATTTCACGGCCCATGATCGAAATGACCGACGTTTGCGCTTGTCTTTCTTCAGGGCTTGCTTCGACTGGGTTCCACCTTTGCGATTGAACTCATAGACGTCGATAACACGCTCGGCGCAGCCACAGGCCTCACCCATGCCCACCTTGGCGAAATAGAACTTTTCGAAACGCTCCGGTTTGTGCATGCCGATCCCCTTGCTGCCCCGATTGAACACTTTTTGGTGGGCGCATGCCAAGCTTCAATATCAAGCCGTTGGAAAAATGATGGGGCTTTCCGACACCTTGCACCGCTATTTTCCCTTGATCTCCAAGGTGTATTGGCGTCGTGCCGAAGGTGGCGGAACCGGGAACGGGGCCGCAGCACGGATTTGGGCTAATGCGACCTGATCGAGCTTTTTTGACCCCGAACTGCGCGAAACCTGCGCGGATTGAAGCGTACCGTTGTCTGCAATGTGGAACGTGATCAGGACCGATCCTTTGATGTTCACGCTTTTGCGTCGCGCCCGGAGGATTCTGCGCTTGACCTGACCGGCGTAGTTGCTGGCCTCTGCATTGCCCTGGATCGAGGTGGGTCGCGTTGCGCTTTGCGCCGTAGCTGCACCCTTTGCTGTCTTGCCCGTTGCCGCTCCCTTCTTCCGGTCTTGCTCGGCGTATCCAGCCTTCGCTGGAGTTTCGGCGGTTTTTGTTTTCTCAGGTTCAGGCTTTTGGACGGGTGGCGTTTTCGGGGCTGTCACTGGTTCGGCGATGGGCTTCTGGACCAAAGGTTTCTCGAGAGAGCGTGGGGTTTGTGCAATTGCTAGGTTCGGCTTAGCCGGAACTGCCCCTGTGACGGATGGTGCCGCGCTGCTTACAGATAGCGTCTCAGGCACTGCTTTTTGAGCTTGCCGGTCTGGCTCGACCGATTGTTGCTGCGTCTCAGCCGATGCCGAGGGGGCGGTTCCGGCGACGAAATCCTTGAAGGAGGATCCAAGCGCGGCTGTTTCAACAGATCCACCGCCTTCTACCAAAACGGGCTCGTCCGTGCGAAACTCATGCAGCGCAAGGCTATGCGTAGCGGCGGCCAACAGGATTGCGAGCGCGGCAATGGCGCGGGATCTGGGGATCATGGCAAACCTCGCTCTGTCACGACATAGATTTTCGTGGCTCCCAAGGTGCGCAGGGCATCGCTGACCTCTTTCAACCGGATTGCAAGGACCGATCTGTCGGGCACGAGGCGCACGTCATCGAGCGGAAAGTCGATGGAGGCGCGTTCAACATAGGCCTCGGCATCTGTCAGCTCGGCCCCGCGATATTCAAGCACCCCATCTGCGCGAATGACCAGAGCATCCGGCGGCTCTCGCCCCTCAAGATCCTCTGTTTCAACCAGCTGAACCGAACCGCTCAGCGGTGGGGCGAGCGTTCCCGCGATCATGAAGAAAACCAGCATCAGAAAGACGACGTTGATCAGGGCAATCGTTGGTTCGCGAGTTCGCCGGGCTTTGGGTTTCAGTCGCATCATCCGATGACCTGCGTGCGTAGCTGCGCAACGGGGCGCAGCGCTGTCAGAAGATCGATCAATTGCTGCGCTGTTGCGTCCTGACCAAGGCTGATCAGGGCAAGCTGCTCGGCATCGCCGTCTAAAAGTGCAGCAACCGTGTCCAACGGAACCTCGGTTCCATCGACTAGAACACGATCCCCTACCAGTTTCACAAATCGCATCGGCATGTCCGCAACCGGTCCGCCAGCCGAGGCGGTTGCGAACTCAATCTCTCCGAATTTTGAGAAGGTTGAGGTGAGCATGAAGAACAACAACAGCAGGAAAATGACATCAATCAGGGATGTCATCGACAGGCGTCTGCGCCGTTTTCGGCGGGTCTCAAGCGACATGCGCTGCGGTGACCTCAGGCAGGGTGCCGGTATGTTCCTGGGCTGCATGGCCAGGGGCAAAGACCGTGCGCAAGGCCTGATTGGCAAAGATGCGTTCACGGGTCATCCGCGCTTCGAACCAGGTGAGCACAAGCGAGGTTGGCATCGCGACTGCAAGCCCTGCGGCGGTGGTCAGCAAGGCCACCCAGATCCCACCCGCCAAAAGCGCGGGATCAACCGCATTGCCTGCGCCTTGCAACGTTTGGAACGCCTCGATCATGCCCAGGACAGTGCCGAACAGGCCCAGAAGTGGCGCAAGTTGCGCGACCATGTCTAGCACGTTTAAGCCCCGTTCAAGCTGGGCAAACCGCGCCTCAGACTCGGCATCGACGCGATCCGACAAGGCGGTTCCATCGCCGCCGAGAGACATGGCAATCACCGGGGCCAGATAGCTGCGGCTTTTATTCAGATGCGCCATCGCGTTGGCACGATCCTGACGATCCCAGGCCAGAATGGCGCGGGACAGTTCGATATGTCGGCCCACCCCGGCTGCCCGATATTGCCATAGCTTGTAGAGGATCAACGACAGCGTCGCGATTGATGTGACGATCAAGATCGCAACAACGGGTCCGCCGAGTGCCAGAATACCTTTCAGGTTCTGCAAGATCGCATCCATTTGCCTATCCAATCATCTCGGTTTCGAGGCGGCTTTTTAGCATCAGGCCCGACATACAGGCGTCTGGCATATCTCCCTGATGGGTGCAGTCCTGCGCCCCGTTGATCAGAACGCGGCTGATCTGGTCGCAGGCCATTCCAGCAAACTGAAACTGACGCACGCGCGGGCGACCGGCGGGCAGGTCTTGGAAATCCAAAAGGGTCAGCAAGGCGACTTTGCCGTCAGCACCGAACAGCACAGTCTCATAGACCGCGCCGTCGATATCTATGTCGTAGGAGTTTTCGACCAGAAAGCTGACCATGCAGCTTTGGTCCTTGTCTTCGGCCGAGCTGAGCTCGATCGAAATGCCCTTGGGCTTTTCCGGCTCTTCAGCACTGGCAAACCCTGCCCCCAGAATTGGGAGCAGGGTCAGCAGGACCAGCCGAGCATTTCTATATGATGCCATTTTCATGATGGTCCTTTCGTTTGTCAGATCAGAAGGTTTTGGCGACGGTGAACTTGAAGTTCCGGCCGGGTGCGCGGCGCGACGAAAGGCTGCCCTGATAATCTTTGTCCAGGATGTTTTCGATCCCGGCATAGAATTCAAAGCCTTTGAAAGCCCCTTCTTGCGGGAAGTAGCTGGCGCGGAGCGTGTTCACGCCGAACCCACCCAAAGGATCGCCTGACGAATCGAACCCGGCACGGGATCCAAGGATTTCCCAGCTGACATCCAGCGTTTCACCAAAGCGCTGGCCGACAGTCAGACGAGCCGTGTCGGCAGGTTCGTTCCTCCACCGGGTTTCGACACCGGCATCCGACTCGGTCGCGTGGACGATGTTGGTATTGAAATCCATGTAGAAACCACCGGCATTTGCGTATGAGGCCTCAACTTCCACGCCGCGAGCTTTGACATTGTCCACGTCGCGGTAGGATGTGATGTCCCACAAGGTCGTCTCATAGGCATTTACCTTGGCGCGCATGACATCGCCCGCGGCAAAGACATCACCCGCATTATAAGAAAAGCCCGCTTCCCATGTCCGCGACTTTTCGGGCTGCTTCATCAGCAACGGCGTGCCAAGGTCATCGATGATCGGAAGGTTTTCTGTGTAGGCTCCGCCGCCAAAGATCGCAAAGCCATTGCTGAACTCATACCGCGCAGACAGGCCACCCATCAGTGCATCGTTGTCATAGCTTGCGCTCAGCGGTGGTGTCGCATCTGAATCGCCCGAGATATCCTGCTTCTCGTAACGGATCGCCGGCGTGAGGGTCAGGCTGTCGCCGATATTGATGTCATCAACCGCAAACAGTGCGAAACGACGATCTGTCCCGCCGGGGGCAGCATCACCGCCATCCAAGCGATCGCGATCAATGAACTCGATCCCGGCGCGCAGATCATGTGACGCGATACCGGTTTGGAAATAGGCCGTGTTCTTGATTGTCAGCTTTGTTGTCTCGTACCGCTGTTCGGCCTCGGCAAGGTCCAGAAGCGATGGGAAAAACGGAGACCCTTCCAGAGGGGATGAACCCGCGATGTAGGTGTTGTCGATCCTCTGGTCGGAATAGCTAAGGTTCACATCCAGATCGACCAGATCATTTCCAGCCGGTTGATATTGATACCGCAGTATGGCAACCCGGTTTTCAATCCGTCGATCCACATTGCCAAAGGCGTCTGCCGTGACGCTGAACGAGTCGTAAGGCACGTCTTTCTCGTCCGAGGTCGAGTTGTTCCAGGACGCGGTGATCGAGTGTTCCAGATTGTCGCCAAAACTGTACTTGCCTTTGATCAGATAGGACGGAAGCGTGAATTCACTATTGCCGATGGTATCGCCGTTTCCATCTTCCTGATCGTCCTGATCCCGATAGGTGTAGCTCAACAGGAACTCGGTTTGTTCATTGGGTTGCCAGGCCAGGATCGACGACGAGACAAAACCATTTCCGTTCGTAGACGCTTCGAGCAGTTGGCGTAGTTTGACGCCGGGAATGCCGCCTGTGAAGTCGGATGCATCCTTGGTTTCCAGCTGAACCACACCGCCGACAACGCCGGAACCGAACTCGAAGGAACCAACAGTGCCGCGGATCACGGATACGCTTTTGTAAAGCTGTGGATCGGTGAACAACTGGTTGCCGATCCGATACAGCTCTTCCGCGCCGGTGGTGGCGCCGTCGACCAGGATCAGAACTTTCTGATCGGTGCCGAAGGTTCCGTTGGCCCCAAAGCCTCGGATATTGATACCAGACCCTTGCGGGGTCGAGCCGTTGACCAGCGTCACGCCGGGTACGGTGTCGATCAGTTCGGCGACGGTGTTGGCCTGACGGTCATTGATCTCTTCCTGATCGATATTGGTGATCGGCACTGCCGTGTCGGTCTGTATCTCCCGTTTGCTTTCGCCCAGCTCCAGCGTGCCCAGGAAACCATCATCCTGTTCCTGCGCCCAAGCGGCGGCTGTCATCAAACTGAGGCAAGAGGCAGTGCCCAGTAGGCCTGCCATATGGATTTGTGCACGCATATCTGTCCCCCTATGCATGTGTAAGGACTGGAAATGCTTGCAAGCCGCTGGCTTAGTCAGTCTTTTTTGGTGTCTTTCAGAATCGTCATTCGGCGATGACTTGTGCTCGTTAATAAAGCTTACTAAAACAGTCAACAAATTTCGTGACTGTTTAAACAGTCTCTGCCAGCGGGTCACTGACGGCGTCAGTGACCGGGCCAGCATCTTCAAAACCACCAAAAGATGGGAAACCGACTATGGAACAGGTGCTTATGGCCCCTCAGGATATCCGCGAGGCCTATGTCAATAAGGCGGGCAAGCGGGATCGGGACTTGGCGGAATCGCTAGGCTTGACAGAAGGACAGCTGGTTGCAGCGTTTGTGGGGCAGGGGGCGACCCGGATATCGGCCAATCTGGACGATCTGTTTGGTCAGTTGAACGGTTTGGGCGAGGTCATGGCGCTAACGCGAAACCCGTCTTGTGTCATTGAAAAAGTTGGTCAATACGACAACTACCATTCGGGTTCTCATGCTGCGATGGTTCTAACCGAAGCGATCGATCTGCGGATGTTCCCCAGCCACTGGAAACATGCCTTTGCGGTTGAGCGCGAGACCGACGCCGGAACGCTTCGCTCGATCCAGGTGTTTGATGCGGCGGGCGATGCCGTGCACAAGATTTTTCTGCTTGAAGGATCGGATTTGGGTCACTGGGCCCATTTGACGCGGGCGCTGGCGTCAGAGGATCAATCGCAAACTCTATCGGTTGAGCCGCGCAAAGCGACCGAGACACCTAAGGCCAACCCCGAGAAAGCTGATATCCTGCGCAGCGAATGGGCCAAGATGACGGATACACATCAGTTCATGCGCCTGACCTCAAAGCTTAAGATGAATCGGCTGGGGGCCTATCGGATCGCAGGCGCGCCTCTGACACGACCGCTTCAAACCGATATTGTCGCCGGGATGTTCGAGCAGGTGCGCGATCAGGGTCTTGAGGTGATGGTTTTTGTCGGCAATCGGGGATGCATCGAAATTCACGGTGGTCCGGTTGAAACGCTGAAACAGATGGGTCCGTGGTTCAACGTGCTTGATCCGCAGTTCAATCTACACCTGCGCACCGACCATATTGCCGAGGTTTGGGCCGTGAACAAGCCCACGCAGCGTGGCCCGGCCGTATCGGTCGAGGTGTTCGATGCCGAAGGCGGGCTCATCTTCCAGATCTTCGGGCGTCGCTCGGGTGAAACCGATCACCGCCCGGCCTGGAACGCTTTGGTTGATGGGCTGCCTACTTTGTCGGAACAAGAGGTCACGAAATGAGAACCCTGATCGCCTTTATCGCGGCGCTGATCCTGTCTGCCGGTACCACACTGGCCGAGGACCAACGCATTATCGCCATTGGCAGCTCGGTGACGGAAATCATCTATGCGCTGGGCCAGCAAGACAGGCTTGTCGGCCGTGATCGAACCTCAACCTATCCGAAAGCCGCGCTTGAATTGCCGGACGTGGGCTATCGCCGGGCTTTGTCGCCCGAAGGCGTGCTGTCGGTTGAGCCCGATCTGATCTTGGCGCTGGAGGGGTCCGGCCCGCCGGATGCGATCAAAGTCGTGCAAGAGGCAGGGGTGGACTATGTCACCGTAGCCGACACCTTTTCGCGTGATGGGGTTGTCGAGAAAATCCTGACCATTGGCGCCGCATTGGGGGTTGAGGTCAAGGCCGAGGCGCTGGCCGCCCAAGCGTCTAAGCAGATGGCATTGGCGGAAAACAATGCGCAGAACCTGGCCGGGCAGGATCGGCAACGTGTCCTGTTCATATTGAACGCACGCGACGGAGACATAACTGTCGGCGGTGCAGGCACGCAGGCGGACAGCATCATAAAGATGGCCGGTGGTATCAATGCCGCCGCCGCGGTTGAGGGGTTCAAACCCATTACGCCCGAGGCGCTTGCCGTCACCGCCCCGGATGTGATCCTGATGATGGAGCGTCAGGGAAATCATGCGGTTTCGGACGAAGACCTGTTTTCCCTGCCTGCGATCCAGTTGACACCGGCAGGTCGATCCACCTCTTTGATCCGGATGCCGGGAGCGTATCTGCTGGGCTTTGGTCCACGCACGGCGGAGGCAATCGCTGACCTTTCGGCGGCGTTGCAGGATGTGAACGGATCATGACCTTGGCGCTGGACGGCGCACCGTCGCGCATCGAGTTTCAGGATCGCCGTGTTCGCGCCAGACGTATCACCCTGGGTCTGATAGCGGTGCTGATCGCGACCAGTGCGATCAGTGTTTCTGTCGGCGCATCCCAAGCCTCTTTGATCACGGCCGTGGCGGATTTGATCCAGGGGCGTCCCCTATCCGATCTCAACAGGGTCGTACTGTGGGATGTGCGCCTGCCACGCCTCGCAATGGGCGTTCTGGTCGGAGCGGCGCTGGCTGTCTCCGGGGTGGTGATGCAGGGTTTGTTTCGCAACCCGCTGGCGGACCCTGGTATCGTAGGTGTCAGCGCGGGGGCTGGGCTGGGTGCGATCACAGCCATTGTCTTTGGCGGCTTGCTTCCTGTCACATTGCTGGCCTGGGTCGGGGACGGGCTGATCGCACTTGCCGCGTTCTTGGGCGGTTGGGCGTCTGTCCTGATCCTATACCGTGTTTCAACCCGGCAGGGGCAGACTTCGGTCGCAACAATGCTGCTGGCGGGGATCGCGCTGGCTGCATTGTTCGGAGCGGTGACCGGCGTCATGGTTTTTCTGGCTGATGATCAGCAACTAAGGGATCTGACCTTCTGGGGTATGGGGTCGCTTGCCGGGGCAACTTGGGCCAAGGTTGCAACGGCAGCCCCGATCATACTGGCATCCGTCATTTGCACGCAGTTCTTGGCGCGGGCGTTGAATGGTCTGGCGATGGGTGAGGCGATTGCCCATCACATGGGTATCCCGGTGCAGCGCAGCAAAAACATCGCTGTTCTTACGGTTGCGGGGGCCACTGGGGCTGCGGTTGCTGTGTCAGGCGGTATTGGGTTTATCGGTATTGTTGTGCCGCATCTGTTGCGGCTCAGCACCGGGCCTGATCACCACCGGCTATTGATGAACTCGGCTCTGTTGGGGGCAACGCTGCTGCTATGTGCCGACATGATCAGTCGGGTTATCGTCGCCCCGGCAGAGCTGCCCATCGGAATCGTCACGGCGATACTGGGCGCGCCGGTCTTTTTCTGGATTTTGTTGCGACGCCACGGGCAGATGGGGATGTAAACCATGATGAAGGCGAAGAACATTCGTGTCTGTCTGGGACGCAAAGAGGTTCTGCACGGCGTGGAATTTACAGCCCAACCCGGGCAGGTCACCGCAATCATCGGTCCGAATGGGTCGGGCAAATCAACCCTGCTGAAGACACTGAGCGGTGAGCTGGTGGGCACTGGAACCGTTTTGCTGAATGGCCACGACATTGCAGAGCTACGCCCTTGGGAGTTGGCGGCGATGCGGGGTGTGCTGCCGCAGCAAACGACGGTGGCTTTCCCTTTTACCGTACACGAAATTGTGCGGCTTGGGCTGTCCAATGGCTTGGCCGCTGCGGAAGAGGATTTGCCATCGCAGGCCTTGGCACATGTCGATCTTGCCGGGTTTGAAAACCGATCCTATCAGAACTTGTCGGGCGGCGAGCAGCAGCGTGTCCAACTGGCCCGCGTGTTGACCCAGGTCTGGGAGGCAACGGATCAGGACCAACCCCGTTGGTTGCTGTTAGACGAACCTGTCGCCAGCCTGGACATCGCGCATCAGTTCACCGTCCTGGGTATCGCGCGCGACTTCGCGGCCAAAGGCGGCGGCGTTGTTGTTGTAATGCACGATCTTAACCTGACGGCGCTGTTTGCCGATCTGGTTTATATCTTGTCCGAAGGTCACATGTGGATGTCGGGCACAGTGTCTGAGGTTCTGAACACTGAAACCATGAAGCAGGTCTATGGCATCGATCTACCCATCAACACTCTGCCGCCAACAGATATTCCTTTCGTGTTACCGCAGGCGCTATCGGGCTGATCTATGGCCGGTCCAGAACCGAAGATTTCAGGTGATCGATGAACAATCGTAGCGGAACCATGTTGCGGTATTCTCGGGGGAAATAAATGTAGGTGCCGGGCGTATTGCCCAAGTGATCCTGCAACACGGGCACCAATGTCCCTTGTTTGATCTGATCTGCACAATAATCCCTGAAGGTGAATATCAGCCCATGACCCTTCAGCGCCAGATCAACGACTGCTGGTAGTGTATTGACGATCAACGGCCCTGTGACCTCGACTGTGTAGTCCTGAGATTGGTCAATGAATGTCCAGGGTGCGATTTGACGCGAGGTGGGAAAACGATAGCGAATGCAATCATGGCTGAGCAGTTCGGCTGGTGTATTTGGAATTCCGCATCGCTCTAGATATGTCGGACTGGCCAAAACGGCGAGCGGTTCAGACTGGCTGAGCCGGACCGCGACCATGTCGGGGGCGATGCGGTCTCCTAAACGGAAACCCGCATGCAGTTCTTCTGACAATAGATCGGTCAGAGCGTCGGTAAACGCCATCTCGATTTCGATGTCAGGATAGGTGCTTCGAAAGCTTTCCAATGCGTTGCTGACATAGAGCTCGTAGACAAAATCGGTCATCGCCAGGCGCAATGCACCGCGCGGGGCATGACCAACAGAGCGGGCCGTTTCGACCGCGTCCGCCAATTGATCAAACGCCGGGCCAGCGCCGCGCAGCAAGGCCCGGCCAGCTTCTGTCAGGCTTAGCGACCGCGTGGTGCGGATTATCAGCGCTGTACCCAGCTGCGCTTCGAGCGTTTTGAGCTGATGGCTGACCGTCGAAGGTTGCAGCCCAAGCCGGTTGGCCGCGCCCTTGAACGAGCCTTCGCGGGCGATGGCATCAAAGATTTCCAAGGTCGGAAGAGGCAGTCTCATTATTCGATTTCATACACTATAGTGGTGGTTGATAGCTATATTATCACAGTTCATGTGAACAGTTACATCTCTCATCAACAACGGCCTTGATGGAGAGACCCGATGGCGACGATCAACCTGCAAAACCAACCTGATCGAAAAGGCGTGACATCCCAAGCAGTCAGCTTTGACAGCAATGGTGCGACGCTTAGAGGCACTTTGTACCAACCCGCTGAAAAGGCGGGCGCGCTACCCGGGGCGATCGTTACGGGGGCCTGGACCACGGTGAAGGAACAGATGCCGGGCACCTATGCCCGTGAATTGGCAGCACGCGGCGTCGCGGCGCTGGCGTTCGACTTTACCGGTTGGGGCGAAAGCGAAGGCGCGCCGCGCTATGTCGAAGATCCGGTGGTAAAGACAGCCGATATCAAAGCCGCGGTCACGTTCATGGCCAGTCGGGATGACATCGGCAGCGTTTCGGGCTTAGGAATTTGTGCGTCGTCTGGCTACATGGCCGAGGCGGTCGCCGACGATACTCGGCTTTCGAAACTCGCTCTGGTCGCGCCTTGGCTGCACGATCCCAAAATGGCCGAGGGTATCTATGGTGGCGCAGATGCGGCCATGGCGCTGATTTCTGCCAGTGAGGCGGCGGATGCAGCCGACACCAATTTGTTGGGTGCCAGCTCGACCGATGAGACCGCAGTGATGTATCAGGCGCCATACTATACCGAAGAAGATCGTGGCCTGATCCCCGCTTACGACAACAAGTTTTCTGCCCTCAGCTAGAAACCTTGGCTGACTTATGATGCTCAGACCTCGGCAGATCGATTGACCAAGCCGATCCTCATGGTTGGCTCGCCTTCAATCGCACTGCCTGCCGGTGCCGCAACCTATGAGGCACGCACGAAGGCACCGTTAGAGAAGCTTTGGTTGGCCGAGGACGTCACCCAGTTCGACTTCTACGACCGCGCTGATGTGGTCAACGCTTCGGCAGATGCCGTGGCAGATTTCTTCAAAGCATGAAGGGTAGAGCAATGATGACGGATATTGCCAATACCGTTTCGTGGTTCTTTGCTGCGGTCGACTGTTGTGATTGGACCGCAGTGCAAGAGCTGATGACCGATCCATTTCATGTCGACTATTCGACTTATGGCGGAGGACCGGCATCGGACGTAGCACCAGAAGCGCTGACAGAGGCCTGGGCAGGGTTGCTGCCTTTCTTCGATCACGTTCATGCGCGCGAATCTGCGTGCACAACTGGGAAATGAGAACCTGCCTGCACTTGCGGCGGAACGCGTTGCAAGCAATCAGAACTGATCTTTGCTCAAGCTGGTCTCACATCTCGTTGGTGACCTCTTGGACGCCCGAGATAAAGTGCGCGCTTAAACGATGTTATGTGTCCTGGCCGGGTGCGGACGCGAATGGGTGGAGCCGGTGCAAACCGATCTCCCGAGGAAGGCGCAGATACGGCAATTTGGCTTGCCACACTACCTGAAGGTGGCCCGACAGGTGGGTTCTTTCGGGATCGAAAGAACATTAACTGGTAGGCGTGATCAGTTTCTGAAGTTTTGCGCGCATCTACTTGCTTGATTGGGTTTACGGCGCTAGGTGAGAGATACACCCGCAAGCATCGACGGGTGATGGAGATTTTATGTCTACGATTGCGGTCCGCCGCTAAGGTCCACTGGGTTGGACCAATTTGAACCAAAGGACTTCCAGGCGCGATGCTGGAAGCCTTTTGTGTTGCCATAAACTCAAGAGAGACTTTGTTGAGAACCTCAAAACACCCGCAGCGTGTTTTGCCTGTTCGGACCTTAGGTGGAGCGATCCAGTCTGGGGATATACCGAACGGCAATTCGCCCTGCAGGTCTAGGCGAGAGACAATCACTCAACACATCCGGAAACAGACACCGCAGCACACCGAGACGCTGCCAGTGGTCTGTGTTCTGACCATGATAATCGATAGGACAAACACACAATGGAAAATGTAGTCATCAAAGAAACACAAGGCGAAGAGATCCCGGCGCTTCAACAGGTGTTGGACGCAACAGAGCTGTTCCCAGCTGAACTGCTGCCCGACATGCTGGCCCCTTTTCTAGCACAACAAACCGGCGCTTTCTGGTTGACCTGTCACCTGAATGGCAAGGCTGTTGGTCTATGCTATACCGTCCCCGAAGAACTTGCGGACGGTACATGGAACATGCTTGCCTTGGCGGTGCATCCGCAGCATCAGGGCCATCAGTTGGGCACCCATCTGGTCAAAGCCGCAGAGCAGCATTTGATCTATATGGAACAACGTATTCTGATCGTCGAAACCTCGGGAACCGATGACTTCGCAGCCACGCGCAGGTTCTACGCAAAAAATGGCTACGAGAAGGAGGCGCGGATACGCGATTTCTGGGCTGAAGGGGACGACAAAGTGATCTTCAGAAAGGCGCTTTGAAACAATACCCCTAGCATCCGCCAGCATAGGATCGCTGGTGGTTGAAAACAGTGCACGGGGTTTTTCAACGCCCCGTGCACAGCATTTGGTTCAACTGATGGATGGTTTGCTGCTTTCATACGTAGGAAGGGTGCGCATACCTCTGACTTTCGGTGTTTCTCAGGCAAGGTCGAGACGCGTGATGTAATCCGGCAAGAAAGCTGTGGTCGGTTGAGCGCCTACGGCCGCTTCCTCACTTTTTCACCTGCGCCCATCTGTCGCCGCGTGTTCCGTTGCCTCAAAACACAGCGAAGGTTACGCTCACCCGCGCGCAGAGGCACTTCTTAATGGCTCAACTGAATTCGATCGCGACATCAAACAGTGATGTCCTTCTTATCCCCGAAGGCTTGTATCAATTCGCAGGCGCGCAGACCGTTATGGCAAGCGGTCGGGCTGGAATCTTTCATAAGCTTCTGCACCAAAATGCCTTCGGTACAGAATTTTTTTCGAACGCACCCTGCCTTGCCTATGTGCTGAGGGGGCAAGAGACGTTCTTTGACCCGGATGGCGAGGAGACGACGGTCAAACCTGGAGACACGTTATTGGTTCCCAGGCATCATCATATGATTTCAGACTTCTCAGATGCGCATGGCCCGTTGGAAGCTTATCTATTTTTCTTTAGCGACGCGGTGATTGCCGACTATCTCGCGGCAACGTCCAAAGGCCTGACACCCGCGCCCAAAAGCAAGACAGCACTATTTGCAGGTTCGCCTTCGCTGCAGGGATATGTGGATGCGTTACCAAAAGTATATGATGATCTGACTGTCCCACCCGCGCTTATAAAGGCAAAGCTTCTGGAGCTACTTTTGCTGCTGCATTTGCATGATGATGGGCAGCTTTATAGCTTTCTGGTACATGAGAATGCCAATCGTGCCCGCCGCAATATCAAGCAGATCATGCGCGCGCATGCGTTGACCGATTTGTCGATTGCAGACTACGCGACTTTGTCGGGACGTTCGGTTTCGACCTTTCAGCGGGATTTCAAGCGTGAGTTTGGTGAAACTCCAAGTGTCTGGCTTAGACGTGCACGGCTTGAGCATGCCCGTGACAAAGTTGTCAACAGCCGGGATACGATAGCAGATATCGCTCTGCAGGCGGGGTTTTCGGATACCTCGCATTTTATCAAAGCGTACAAAGGCCTGTTTCACGAAACACCCAAACAGCATCGACTGCATATCGCGTGATCCAGTCGTCGAAATTGACCTGTAATCCCGATTTCCTTGGCGCGTTTTCTATCGCGGCTAAGGGGTTTGGTGTCAGCATCTCCGCATCATTGAAGGAGATCAACTATGACAACCTGGGTCACGCTAGAAATGACAGTGAAAGAAGGTGAGTTTGACTTACTGTCTTCATTCCTTGCGGAAAACTTGCCGAACGTGCGCGGCTTTGATGGCGCGCTAAGCGTTACACTTTATTACGATCCCGCCTCGCGCGCTTTCTTAATTCACGAAGAGTGGATGAGCCGGGATCATCATCAGGCATATATCGCATTCATCGAAGAACGCGGTGTGATGGCTGCCTTGCTGGGGTTCATGGAAGGCTCGCCTAAGGTCACTTACTATGACCGCATGGTGATGTAATGGCGGAAACTGTTTCTGTGACACGGCGTTCTGTGATTGCCGCGGTTCCGGCTTTGTGTCTGGCAAATCAGCTTGCCGCATGGCCGGGCCCCGCCACAAGCGTCTTGGCTGTGCCAGTTTTGCAAATCGTACAGGTTCGTACTGCGCTACAAGCCGCAGATCTTGTCGGCAAACTTCGTCAGACACCGGGTTGTATGAAGGTGGACGTTCTTCAGCAAACCGATGGAGGAGTCTCTGTCTTTCAGCAATGGGTTTCAAAAGAGGCAAGCGCACGTTTCTGGCGAGCGTCCGAGCCAAAGCCCGCAGCGAATGTATACACAAGGCTTGAGTTCTGATCGGATGCCATATGTCATTCCCTTTGGTCGCGGCTGTAGCGTACCTGTGCGCTACCCTTGGCGTGTGGCACCTGAAATCCAGCGACAAATCAAGATTACGGGCAAAACGCAGGCTGAATGTAGCTGCGGGAGCATGATGCTATGACACTATTGGCTCTTGCCGTTGCGGGAATCCTTTTTCCGATCGCGGGTTTACACTTGGTTTGGGCTTTCGGTAAGCCATGGCCCTTCGCAACCGAAGATCAGCTCGCGCGCGCGGTAGGCGGCCCAGCATTGGATCCGAAGATCAGTCAGGGTGCAAAATTTGTCATCACTATCCTGGCAGCCGCTGCTATCGCGGCGGCTGGGCTCTTGCCTTTAGCGCAAACCGAAGTGCTACCTTCGCCCTTTCCTGCCCCGATCACTTTCTGGCTTCTGGTCTTGCAAACCATCGTGTTTCTACTTCGCGGAGCTCTTGGGTATACAGATCTCGCACCCGCCGGCATCTATGAGCCATTTCGCACCAACAACCGCCGCTACTATAGCCCTCTGATCCTGACTTTGGGGGCCATATGCGCGTTGATCCTGTTTCTATGACGTGAGGCTTTAGATGCTTGTTATCGCAGCCGTACTTCTTGTTGGTGTTTCGCTGATGCACTCGGTGCTGGGTGGGATCAGCTTGATCAACCCAATCTGCCGCCGCAGTGATCTGCCAATCATCTTGGGCAGCCGCCGAAACACCGTTCTAACATTGCAGTTTGGGTGGCATGCCTTGTCGCTGTTTTGGCTCGCACTTGCCGTTTTGTTGGTTTTGCTTGAGACAAGGCCCGAGCTGTTTATTCCCGCCTTCCTGATGGGTGGCGCTGGGCTATTTGTGCTGATTGGTTTGATCGCCCTTATCGCCGGGCGGGGGCGCCACCTGTCGTGGGTGTTCTTCCTGACGATAGGAGGGCTATTCTGCGCGGCCTATCAAGGTTTGACCTAAATGATCCAGGCGCTTTCGTTCACGCATCAATGCAAGATTTGCGGGGTCTTATTCACAGCGCTGAGTTTGGCACTCATCTTTGCACCAGGCGTTGTTCTTGAATTGTTTGAACTTGGCGTTTCACAAGGGTCAGAGGTGATCGCTCGGCGCGCTGGCATCATGTTTGGAGGCTTAGCCTTCCTGATGCTGGTAATCGCAACACATCCACCAAGCCCGACACGACGAAGCATCGTGTTGGCGATTGTATTCCTGCTGATTGGCCTGGCTATTCTTGGTGCTATCGAGTTCGCACGAGGAGAGATTGGTCCTGGGGTGTGGTTGGCGATAACCACGGAAACTTTGGTGGCGCTGCTTCTTTGGCGCGCCGAGAATGCGAGAAAATGGGAACCCTGAACCAAGGTGTTTCTTGCTCTGTTGCACAACATCACGCCCCACAATCGGGTTGCCTCGAATTGATCATGCGGCTTTCAACATCTGGATTCAGAACCTTGTTCGGACCTCATCCGGGCATAAATTGGGCTTAAGCTAAAGTAGCAATTGTTAGGCGGCCTTAGCGGGCCGCCTCATCTGATTGGGCCAGTTCGATTGTTGGGACCAGAACAAGATGCAACCTAAACGCGTACATCATCAAACTGAACCTTATCGCTCACTGTGCGGATCAGACATTCAATCGTTCAGATTGCTTACGAGTCGTATTCAGGCAGTTTAGATAACGCAGATTTCAGCGCGTCACCCCATCCCTCGGAAATTGTGCGAAAGTAGTGATCGTCTGGTTCGAACCTGGATCGCGTACCACCTTCAAGGCTGTCTTCATCGTAGAGAAGCAGGTCAAGCGGAGCCCCAACAGATAGGTTTGCCTTGATCGTAGAGTCGAAACTTACAAGCAAGAGTTTAACAGCTTCTGGAAAGTTCATTTCTGGATCATAGGCGCGTACCAGAATTGGGCGACCATACTTTGTCTCTCCGATCTGGAAGAACGGGGTGTCTTCTCCGGCCTCGATAAAGTTACCTTCAGGGTAAATTAGAAACAGGCGAGACGGGCCGCCGTTGATCTGTCCTCCAAGGATGAGTGTCGCGTGAAAGGCACTGTCGGCTTCCTGACCGGATCGGGCGTGCTCTTCGATAACGTCGTTCAGCGTGGCGGCCACCAATTGCGCGACTTGGAACATTGTCGGTGCTTCCAGGATCGACGGTGAACGATCTGCTGGTGCTTTTGTGCGTTCTTCCAGCAGGCTTATGGTCGCCTGAGTGGTCGCCAGGTTTCCGGCCGTCAGAATTGTGATCGACCGGTCCCCTTCGACTGTCCAGTTGAACATCTTGTTGAAGGTGGAAACATTGTCGACGCCTGCATTCGTGCGTGTGTCGGACATGAACACCAGCCCGCGATTCAGCCGCATGCCCACAGCATAGGTCATCAATTTCTCCGTTACTGCTGTGCGACTTGCAATTGCACTGTCAATTGCTCGCCTGCTGTCCCAATTCTGTTCCCTATTACCGGTGCGGCTTGTGCATAGTCCAGACCGGTTGCGACACGTACGTAACGATCATCAGGGGATATTCCGTTTGAAACGTCAAACCCGACCCAACCCAGCCCGTTCAGATACACTTCGGCCCAGGCGTGGGTCGCGTCCTGCAGTTCCGTCTCGTTCATCATCAGGTAGCCTGATACATACCGTGCTGGCAGACCGATCTGTCGCGCGCAGGTAATGAAGATATGCGTGTGATCCTGACACACACCGCGTCCGGCATCGAGGGCATCCTCAGCGCTCCAGCCCGGATGCGAGCTGCCAATCTCGTACGCGACCCGAGTTCGAATTCCTTCAGACAGGGTATGCATCTGTTCTAGCGGTTCACCTTCGGGCAACGCTCTGATCAAGTCGGTAACGCCTTTGCCTGGCGTCGTCTGCGGGGTGCTTCTTTCGAAAAGCCACAATGGAGTGGATCCTTCGTGACGCCCCAGCACGCCATGGGTGTCTTCCACCTCGACAACGCCTTCGGAAATCAACGAAATGCTTTGGGTATTGGCTTCGAAGCTGATCAATTCCACAGTGTTGCGGTGGCAATCTTCAAATGTCAGTTCTTTGCGCCCGCCTGTGATTTCGGTGTTCCAGCTTTCAATGTTCTGATTTCGGAATGACTTTGGTGTCTTCCTCAGCTGTTGCAGACCAAAGGGAACTGGCGCGTCAAAATCGTATCGTGTCTCGTGTCGAATGTGCAGTTTCATTGGCTACTCGTAAAACCGGTAATCAATCTCGATCTGACGGCTTAAGCCAACGAGATCGTTAAGAAAATCTTGAATGTACTCATGGAGGCCAAGCTCAAAGATATCGGAGATTTTCTGATCTAGGTATTTTTCGTAGAGAGCATTTGATGCCTCACACGAAGGTCCGGCAAAGCCATAGTCCTTCTTCAGATAGGACAGGTTCTCTTGCAGTTTCCTGCAACAAAAATGAAGGCTGCGTGGCATACGTTGGTCCAGGATCAGAAACTGCGCTATATCAGAAGGCCGTGTTTTGTCGCCATGGGTCATTCGGTACCCGCCGCCAGCACCTACCGAGCGCAAGATGCTTTCCCATTGGATGTTGTCCAGTGATGAACCGACCGAGAAGGCGGTAGGCAGAAGTACGTAATACTTCACATCCAGAATGCGCCCTGTGTTATCGGCGCGCTCGACAAACGTTCCGAGGCGAACGAAGTCGAACATGTCGTTGCGCAACATAGTCCCCAGTATTGCCCCGCGGACCAAGGCCGCCTGATGCCGAATAAGTTCCAGCGTCGCAGGCAAATCCCTTTCATTCACGCGCCGCTTCATAGCCTCATCCAATTGCATCCAGGTCGAGTTTACCGCACTCCAGACATCATGTGTCAGGGCAGTTCGAACGAGGCGTGCATTATTCCGTGCCTGTTTAATCACCGACTTGATCGAAGATGGGTTATCCGCATCGCGTAGCATCCAATCCACAGCATTGTCTTTTGAGATGTCTTCGTATTTCGCATGGTACCCATCCAGAACTCCGGCTGTTTTCAGAACCGAGCCCCATTCCTCGGCTGAGTTCTTGGTGCGGGTCAAAGCCATCCTTTGCCCTGTTTCAAGCAGTCTGGCCGTATTTTCAGCACGCTCCAGATATCGAGCCATCCAGAACAGCCCACCGGCAGTTTTTCCCAGCATGGTCAGTCCTCCAGAACCCAGGTGTCTTTGGTCCCGCCGCCCTGGCTTGAGTTCACGACCAACGATCCCTTCTTGAGCGCCACGCGGGTCAAACCGCCAGGCGTTATCTTGATCCCCTCGGGAGACACTAAGACGAACGGTCGCAGATCGACATGTCTGGGCGCCAGCCCAGAGCGTGCGAAAATCGGAACCGTCGAAAGCGACAATGTCGGTTGGGCGATATAGTTTGCTGGCCGCGATTTGAGTTTGTCACGGAAAGCCGAAATCTCTTTTTTGCTGGCCGTTGGACCGATCAACATTCCGTAGCCGCCAGACCCGTGCACTTCTTTCACGACCAAATCGGACAGATTGTCTAGCACGTAGGACAGAGACTGGGGCTCGCTGCAGCGCCAGGTGGGAACATTTTGAAGCAGAGGCTTTTCGCCTGTGTAGAACTCTACGATCTCGGGCATGTAGGAATAGATCGCCTTATCATCGGCAATGCCTGTTCCGGGCGCGTTGGCGATTGTGATACCGCCTGCGCGATAAACGTCCAGAATACCCGGCACGCCCAAGGCGCTATCGGGGTTAAAGTTCAGTGGATCCAAGAAATCGTCATCGACCCTACGATAGAGAACGTCGATAGGCTTGTAGCCTTTCGTAGTGCGCATACAGACGCGCCCGTCGACAACGCGCAGGTCATGCCCTTCGACCAACTCGACAGCCATCTGATCCGCGAGAAACGCGTGCTCGTAATAGGCCGAGTTATATATGCCGGGTGTCAGGACAGCGACAGTGGGTTCACCCTCTGCGCAGGTTGGAGCGCAGGCCGCCAAAGACCGCCTGAGACTGCGTGGATAGTCGGAAACGTTCCGAACATTTGTGGCGCTAAAGAGCTCGGGAAACATCTTCAGCATCGTTTCCCGGTTCTCGAGCATGTAGCTCACCCCGGACGGGGTGCGCGCGTTGTCTTCCAGCACGAAGAACTCATCCGGACCGGTTCGCACCAAATCGACACCAACAATATGCGTATAGACCTGACCGGGTGGTGAGACGCCCAGCATCTGCGGCAGGAACGCCTCGTTTCCGGCAATCATCTCAGCCGGTACACGCCCGGCCCGGACAATTTCCTGACGGTGGTAAATGTCGTGGAGAAATGCGTTGATCGCCCGTACCCGCTGTTCGATGCCGCGCTCCAGTCGCTGCCATTCCCGCGCAGAAATGACCCGTGGCACAATATCAAATGGGATTAACCGTTCCTCGGCTTCGGCTTTGCCGTAAACGTTAAAAGTAATCCCTGTCAGCCTGAAAACTTCTTCGGCTTCGCGCTGTTTAGCCCGCAATCTTGATGCGTCTTCAGCGTTGAACCAACGGCCGATTTCTTCATACGGACCTCTCAGCGATCCGTCGCCGTTGAACATCTCATCAAAATATTCACTCATGAGAGAAGTTTCACGATCTAGCCAGAATGTTCAAGCTCTTCGCACGCGTTTGATTGGAACGCTTAATAGGAGCGTCTAATTTTCGGGCTGGTTGAATGATGTGAAGTTCATAGAAACGCAGTATTCAGAAGCGCTTGGGGCAATCGGAAATCTCCGAACCTTTTGAGCTCGGAGCCATCTAAGACGGATCGCTGGGCAAGCTGTGTTTCACCTTGTGTCGAATTTAGGCGTTTCCGCTTACATGAGGCTGATCAAGGTCGAAGAACAACTCGAATATCGGGCTCACTGTTTCGCCGCCTACTGCGAACCAAAAACTGATGGTAAAGTGAGGATAACATCACTCAGATAGCAGGGTAACGATCTAGTTTCATTGGTCGGAGTGAGAGGATTCGAACCTCCGACCCCTGCCTCCCGAAGGCGAGTTCCCGGGGTGAACGTAAACAAAATAAGGGCTTTGAATGCCAACCATTGCACTTCAGTGGCAGATAGCGCTGCGATAACGTTGCGGTTTCATTGCGAGTAACCCCGGCCCCTGTAGTATGTTGGTAAGCTCTTGTTTTTCAGCAGTTCATCCAGCACCTTATGTTCAGTGCTAGTTTGGTCTCTGCATTATTGCCCAGATCCAGCCCACTTATGCACGGTGAAGAGTCCTGCCATGGGTCAGGCCACTCACTTTTTCCAGGATAGCGTCTGCGTCAATGCAGTGATGGCGATATAGATCGCCGATCGTTCCGGTCTGACCAAAATGCTCGACGCCCATGGGAATAGTCTGATGCCCAAGCACTGCCCCGAGCCAGGATAGAGTTGCAGGATGACCATCGATAACAGTGACAAGCTTGCAGTGTGGCGGAAGGTCGGACATCAGGGTCTCGATGTGAGAGCGTGCCGCTTGGTTGCCGCGAGAACGCGCTCGTTGAGCGGCGGTCCATCCAGCATTCAGGCGATCTGCGGATGTCACGGCCAATACACCTATGTCGCGACGGCCTTCACCAATCATACCGGCGGCCTTGATTGCCACCGGCGCGACTGCTCCTTGATAGGCGATTACAACTTCGCAATTGGGTCCCGGTTTTCTTAACCAATAAGCCCCATCGATGGCACCTTGGCGGAACTCATCGTCGACACGCTTTCCGGGCTGTTCAATCGGGTTGGTGGTCAGGCGCAGGTAGACAGACCCTCCGGTTTCATCGCGCAGCCATGTGCGCTCATCCGGTTGCCCTTCGCCGTCGCGCTGCAGGTAGTCGAAGGCCCATTCCATAATCACCGCTAGCTCGTCGGCAAAGGCCGGTTCAAAAGCGGCCAAACCGTCTTGGCTCATCCCGATGAGCGGTGTTCCAACGGATTGGTGTGCTCCACCTTCGGGGGCGAGTGTCACGCCCGAAGGTGTGCCAACCAGCATGAAACGCGCGTCCTGATAACAGGCGTAATTCAGCGCATCGAGGCCGCGGCTGACAAATGGATCATAGACGGTGCCAATTGGGATCAACCTCTTACCGAACAGGGAATGCGACAGACCCGCCGCTCCCAGAAGCAACATGAGGTTCATTTCGGCGATACCAAGTTCGATATGCTGTCCGTCCGGTTTGAACTCCCATTTTGCGGTCGAAGGGATCCGGTGTTCGATGAAAGCATCGGATTGTTCGGACCGGGCAAATAGCTTGCGGCGGTTTACCCAAGGACCAAGGCTTGTCGTGCCTGTTACATCTGGGGAGGTAGTCACTATGCGTTCGGCCATGGGGCTGTCGCCTTTTGACAGGTCGTCAAGGACCTTGCCAAAGGCCAGCTGGGTCGAGATTTCGCGACTGGTATCGATCTCGATGGTCGGCACATCCAGCTTGTCATCAAAATAGCGGCGCGGACCTTTGGCAAAGAACGGTGTGCTGGCCAGAAAATCCTTGAGCGCGTCAGGGTCTTGCACCGTCGCTAGCGGTTCCCATTCTTTGCCTTCTGGCACACCCATATGCGACTGCCACGCGGCAAACTGACTATTGTTCATCAGCCCGCCGTGATTGTCCTTGTGGCCTGCAATAGGGGTGCCCCATCCTTTTACTGTGTAGGCCAAGAAGCATGTCGGGCGATCATGATCGATGTCAGCAAAATTTTGGGCCATGGTCTCGACGCAGTTGCCGCCGAGGTTTTCCATAAGGGCTGCAAGCTCTGCATCCGTGCGCCGCTCGATCAGAGCGGTCACATCCCCCTGATCCCCCAGATCGTCCATGAGACGCTGCCGCCAATTCGCACCACCCATGAAAGTCAACGCCGAGTAGTCCTGGTTGGGGCAAGCGTCGATCCAATCACGCAGGCGGTTGCCGCCGGGCTCTTCAAAGGCCGCGCGTTGAAGAACTCCGTATTTTACGCGCACGACATCCCAACTGAATGCATCGAAGATTTTCTCGATCCGTTCGAACAGTCCTTCTCGGACGATACCGTCCAGCGACTGTCGGTTGTAATCGATGATCCACCACGTGTTTCGCAGGTCGTTTTTCCAGCCTTCTTGTAATGCCTCATAGACATTGCCTTCATCCAGTTCGGCGTCGCCTACCAGGGCTACCATACGACCCATTGGCGCGTCTGAGCCCCAGCTTTTGGCCTTGATGTAGTCCTGAATGATCGAGGCAAATGAGGTGATCGCGACACCTAAACCCACAGACCCGGTTGAGAAATCAACATCGTCAATGTCCTTGGTCCGGCTGGGATAACTTTGCACACCGCCAAATCCGCGGAAATTCTCCATCTTCTCGCGGGTCTGATTACCCATGAGATACTGCATCGCATGAAACACCGGCGACGCATGGGGTTTGACTGCAACCCGGTCCTCAGGGCGCAAGGCCGAAAAGTAGAGCGCGGTCATTATCGATACCATCGAGGCAGACGACGCCTGATGGCCACCGATCTTGATCCCATCCACCTTTGGTCGGACATGGTTAGCATGGTGGATCATCCAATGAGACAACCACAGCAGGCGCTGTTCGACGGTCTTCAGTTGGGTGGGATCAATGTGCATGGCGGTCTCCGGGTTCAGTCGGCGCTGCGAGCAGGGTAAGGCAAAGCTTGCTCCAGGTCTGCAAGGATATCTTCGACATCCTCCAGTCCGACCGACAGGCGGATCAGGCCATCGCTGATCCCATGCTCGGCACGTTCTTCCGGCGTATACGTCGAATGAGTCATGGACGCTGGGTGTTGGATCAGTGTTTCCGCGTCGCCCAAGGACACCGCACGCTGGATCATGTTCAGGCGGTTCATGAAATCAATCCCACCGGACAGGCCGGACTTGATCTCGAACGCTATCATAGCACCGGGTTGGGACATCTGTCGCTGCGCCACATCGTGCTGAACGAAACTCTTAAGACCAGGGAAATAAACCTCACCGACGGCGGGGTGCGCTTCGAGGAAGTCCGCGACGACTTTGGCAGATTCACAATGACGATCCACACGCAGATTCAGTGTTTTCAGACCACGCAGGACTAGCATCGCGTTGAAAGGCGCCATTACCGCGCCTGTCATGTCCTTCATTCCAACAAGGCGGATTTCAGCAATCTGTTCGGCGGTTCCTACCACCAGACCGGCCACCACATCCCCGTGTCCGCCGAGATATTTGGTAGCAGAGTGCAGAACGATATCTGCACCATGCTCGATCGGGCGGGTCAGATACGGGCTGGCATAAGTGTTATCGACGACGACCGTTGCTCCGACCGAATGCGCAATTGCGGCGCTTGCGGCGATGTCCACCAAGCGCATGTTCGGATTGGCCGGAGTTTCGAAATAGACAACGCGGGTTTTGTCAGAAATGGCCGCTCTCAGGTTCTCCGGGTCTGTCATGTCGACATGTGTGATCGTGACACCCCATTTTGCCAAACCGTGGCGCATAAAGGCGAAGGTGCAGCCATAGAGCGTTTTGTCCACGATGACTTCGTCACCTGGCGACAGCAGGGTCCAGAGCACTGCCGTGACCGCCCCCATACCGCTTGAGAGAGCTAGCCCGGCCTCGGCCCCCTCAAGCACGGCAATGCGTTGTTCAAGAAGGTCGCATGTTGGGTTCGAAATGCGGCTGTAGATATGACCTTCACGCTCACCTGCGAACATCTCGCCACCTGCTTCTGCGGTTTCAAAGGTAAACGTGGACGTCAAATGCAGGGGTGGCGTAAGCGCGCCGTCATTTTCCAGAGGGTCATAAGCGTGGTGAATGGCGCGGGTGGCAAATCCGGTTGAAGGGGTCATTGCAAGCTCCTGATACATGTTGGAGCCAGTTTGCGCCTTTACTTTGGGCCAATGGTTGCTAAAAATGCCAACTTTAGCTTTAATATTGGCATACTATGCCAAAAAAGAGGATGAAATGGACGCTAAGGACAGGCAGATCATTCGAGCGCTGCAGCGCGACGGGCGCATGACGAACCAGGATCTTGCCGACGAAGTGAACCTGTCTCCCTCACCGTGTTTGCGCAGGGTCAAAAACCTAGAAGCCAATGGAGTGATAAAGGGATACAGCGCCGACGTCGACGCTGCCGCCTATGGGATGGCCATTACTGTCTTCGTGCGTATCAGATTGGAGCGACACAACGAAACGGACGTTCAGAACTTCGAGAAACGTGTTCGGATGATCGATGAAGTTCTTGAATGCCACGTGCTGACCGGGGCAATGGACTACCAATTGCGGGTTTTAGTATCGGATCTAGAGGCCTACGAGGAATTTATTCGTCACCGAATTCATCCGATCGGTGGGATTGCCTCGATCGATACCAGCTTCGTCTATGGAACAGTAAAAAAGACTTCTGTTTTTCCGCCCGGATAGATGGACCCAGTTAGAATGAGTTGTTGTCGATCGGCTAAACATTTTAGTTTATTGATTTTTTCCCTCCGCAATTTCCCATTCTCTCCGTCGCTATATCAAAGACATGCAGCGCGTGCTGCATCACTTCTGAGAGGATAGCGATGACAAATAAACCGTATGGAGACACCCGGATGGCGACGTATTTCGAACGGAGGGTGCTCGAACTGAAACCTACCAAGAGCCAAGCCGAGATCGCGGCGTAGGTGGGATACGTCGACCCGAACATGATCACGATGATCAAGCAGGGTAGTTCCAAGGTGGCATTGGATCGCGTCCCGGCTTGGCGAACGCTTTGGAATGCGACGCTGCCTACCTTATGCGCCTCGCAATTGAGCAGTCGATCAGCCTGACTGCAGCTAAGGCAGTTGTCGAGGTATTCGGAGAACATGTCACGTCGAATGAACTTGGCTGGCTAAAAGCAATTCGCAAGGCCTCTAATAACACTGATCCCCGGCTGACCAGTCGGTCAGAGACGGCGATCAAGACCATCTTCGGGAGGTAGGTGCCTTGCATGACTTGAAAGACGACCTAACACTGAGTGAGCGCGCCTGGTTGCAGTTCCTCCGGGACGTGAGCAACGGAAATGATCCTGAGCCTACCTTACGGCGAGTGCAGCTATTGAGGCGCCTTTGTCGACCACACAAAGAAAAATGGAATGGGTTTTCGAGATAGCGGCGAGGAATGGCTGGTGAACCCTGCCTCGCCGGGTCCCTCGCTGATTGAACTGAGGTTGCACAAGGTTGACAAAAGTTTACATCCGCCTTCCCGGGATCGACGGAATGTAAACCTTTCGACCTAAAAACAACTCAAATCAGGCCAAAAGGTTTACACTAAATTGACAGATTTCGGCTCAAAACTAGTTTTTCAGACCAAAATGTAAACCTTTGAACCAGACAAACCCATAAAAACAACGGTTCTTGGAAAACACATATCAGAAGACATGCCAGAAAAGCTAACAGAAGAGCGAAACACAGGCCAGACGACACCAGACACATGTAAGAGAACGGACGTAGCTCAGGCCAGTATGGAGAGCTACTGAGAGAGCGAGATAGAGAGCGTAAGCACAGGTCTATGTCAGGCAGCGTATCGAGCTACTCCCGAGAGAAGAAATCGACGATTGCTCATAGACAGGGAATAGATGCACCTAGATCGCAATCACGATAGATAGCACCAACACGCAACAGCGCCCTAGAGAGCGACAACCAAGTGTAAGAGGTGTCAAGGTAACTGGGTACTAGAGAGGAAAGGTGATCGTAGGGAAGAGCGCTCAGGGGCGGCACCCGATTTGCGCTTATGTTTACCAGAACTTTTGTATGCTCCGTTGCTTCTGAGTGCTCATTGGTTAACCGGTGACTCGCCTTGGAGCGTAAAGACGGCTGCACTTTGATTGTATGTGCTGTAATTTCTTTGGAAGTTCGTATGGCGACTTCAAGAGAGAAGCTTCATTGAACCCTTGAGACGTCTTTCCGCATCTTCTGCAATCGCCCTGAGTCTTTCCTGCCGAGTTGGCTCACTAGCGGCGTCGCTCACTGGTCTAGCTTTGCTATTGACGGGGCGATCCGAGTTTTCATTGCTCGACCGGCTTGGAACACTTTTCGGCGTAAGCGGATTCTTAGATTTTGCCATTGTGCCTTACTCCTAGCCTCGCCGAAAATAGAGCGATGGTTGTTTTCTGGCAACCGCTCGGAAATCAACACCAGCAACTCAGACGTGCCGCCCCTTCGCACCAGTGGCGCGGTCGTATAACTTGCAGTTCGTTACGCCCAACTGGGCGGCTCAAAAAACTGATCGGGGGCCTGGAGTTGGACAAACTGTCAGTCATGCAAGCTTTTTGCCGTATCGTTGAACGCGGTAGCTTTGCCCGTGCGGCGGAAGACCTTGGTGTTTCTCCTGCGCTTCTCAGCAGAGAAATCAAGCTTCTGGAAGAGAGCCTGGGAACCGTCCTCCTCACCAGAACGACCCGATCGATGTCACTGACTGACACCGGCAGCCTTTATTACCAGGATGCAATTGGAATCCTCGATGCGGTTGAAAAAACGGAACAAACCATCAGGGATGGTTCAAAAGCGATGCGCGGGCACCTTCGGGTGAATGCGTCAAGTTCCTTCGGACAAACCGTTATTGCACCGATGCTTCCAGAGTTCTTGGAAACCTATCCAGATCTGCGATTTACTCTTTCGATGGACGACAAGGTGATCGATATGGTCGAGGGCGGGTTCGATCTGTCGATACGAATCCGAGCCGCGATGCCGGATTCGACCCTTGTTGCGCGACGGATCGGGGTGATGCGACAGCGGATTTTTGCGTCTCCTGACTATTTGGAGCGATGTGGGACGCCGACTCAGCCAGCGGATCTGAAAAACCACGCGATCATCGGCTTTTTGCTTGCTGATCATTTGACGAGTTGGAAGCTCTCGGCCGCCAACGGTGTCACAACATTAGAGCTTGATCCGCGCGTGCGGGTTGGCAATAGCCTCGTTTTGCGCGATCTGCTGATAGCGGGGCAAGGTATTGGAACCCTGCCTGAGTTCGTTTCTGATGCTCCTGAAGCTAGTGGAGCTTTGGTGAGAGTTCTTCCTGACCACGAATTGCCCGCGCCAGAAGTATTCGCAGTTACAGCATCTCGCTTGGGAATGGACGCAAAGGTTACAGCCTTTCTTGATCATCTGCGCCTGGCTCTCAGGTCGTGACATTATTCAATACAGGTAAAGAGTGATGTCAAAGAGCGCAGCTTAATTGGCGGTGCAACAAATTCCATTCTCTCAGGGAACAAATCACAGCCCTGAGAGGTATCCTATGTCACGTATTCTCGTTCTCTACTATTCAAGCTATGGCCACGTCCGCACATTGGCCGATGCCGAAGCTGAAGGCGCAAGAAGTGTTCCCGGCACCGAAGTTGACGTTCGGCGTGTGCCCGAAACTGTCCCTGAGGAAGTCCGCCAGCAGGCTGGCTATGTCGTGGATGACACGCCTATCGCCTTGCCGACAGATCTCGAAAACTATGATGCAATCATCATTGGAACACCGACCCGATTTGGCATGATGGCTGGCCAAATGAAGTCCTTCCTTGACCAGGCTGGCGGGCTTTGGGCCAGGAATGCACTGGTTGGTAAAGTCGGGGCGGTCTTTGCGTCTACGGGTTCGCAACATGGCGGGCACGAGGCGACCCTTCTGACAACGCAAGTCCCGCTTCAACACTTTGGGATGCTGATTGCCGGAATGCCCTACACATTTGCTGGCCAGACTACATCAGACGAAATTATTGGTGGTGCACCATATGGTGCGGGAACCATCGCTGGTGCCGATGGTTCCCGCACGCCTACCGAAACTGACCTGGCCGGAGCGCGGTTCCAGGGTGCTCATGTTGCAAGGATTGCAGCGTGCCTCGCTGGATCAAACCTCCAAGCGGAAGCAGCGTAACCCGCGCGCCTCTGACGTCTCACTCAAATTCTCAAACGCCTCAGCTGGGAGACATACCATGTCACGCTCAACCGATATTCTTCTCACTTCGCTCGCCCCAGCGGTATGGGGAAGCACTTATCTGGTAACGACCGAAGCGCTCCCGGCTGGCTACCCGATTACTCTGGCTGCGTTACGAGCTCTGCCTGCTGGGTTGTTGTTGCTTGCAGTGACGCGTTGCGTTCCACCACGCGATTGGTTCGGTCGAGTTTTCGTCTTGGGCAGCCTCAATTTCGCTCTGTTCTGGGTGCTCCTCTTCGTTGCTGCGTATAGGTTACCTGGTGGTGTGGCCGCCACCCTAGGATCGTTGCAAGCAACGATCGTGATTTTGATGGCGTGGGGATGGCTGGGAACCCCAATCCGACTTGGTGCACTTGGCGCCGCCGCGACTGGCGTAATGGGTGTGTCTCTGCTGCTGATCGGACCAGAAGCACAACTTGATTGGATTGGTATAGCAGCGGGTTTGGGAGGAGCCGCGTCAATGGCTGCTGGCACTGTTCTCAGCCGGAAATGGCAACCTCCGGTCTCGGCACTGAGTTTCACAGCGTGGCAATTAACAGCCGGTGGTTTGATACTGCTGCCAGTCGCACTGTTTCTTGAGCCGCCTCTCCCTGCGCTCAGCGCGACAAATGTCGCCGGCCTTATTTGGCTCGGGTTGATTGGTGCTGCAGCAACCTATGCTCTTTGGTTTCGCGGCATAGCGCGCTTGGATCCCAGTGCAGTTTCGATGCTAGGTATGATGAGTCCTGTTACAGCTGTTGCGCTCGGCTGGGTATACTTGGGGCAAACGCTTAGCCTCACCCAGTCCATTGGAGCAGCCATAGTTTTTGGCTCTGTTGTGGTTGGCCAGAGCGTGAGTCGAAGAGACAATTCGGGTTTGAAAAATTTGAGACCAGCAACAGCTGGATCTGTCTGAGGGGCGTTGAGTCGCAAACAATGGGTCCAATCACGCAAGCGGGCGAGGAATGGCTCAGCGCCTCGCTCAAGCCCGTTCGCCAGATCCCTAGAATATCGAAGCCCTAGGTTTCCCCACGGATGATTAAGGGGATGGGTTCTGGGTCCGCAGCATCCGGACGGTCCTAACCTCCTGTAGCAATGGTAACATTGTGGTCGAACTCGCTAAGTGCTGAGGGCGCTCAGAGCGTGCGTTATAACATCAGTGCTGTCTTGCGTCGGAAACTGCGTTGGACGCTGCCAGTGAACGTCCCAGCCGGCCTGTTGATGTGCATAGGAGACCACGGCATTGCACGCGTGTTCTATACAAATCTACTGGCCCCGTGTGCCAAACGCAAAACTCTCGCGCTCAAGATAAAAGTGCATTTCGCCCTGGAAATCGCTTTGTGGGCGAAGCTGAATTTTGGTGTTTGTAAGAGGCCGTTACAGCAGCACAAAGCAGCAAGCAGTCAGCCAAGAACAACGCGCTTCGATGCCTATGTTCTTTGACACCTCATACCAGACCAACAAGAAACGCTTGCGCCGGGAAAATGACCGGGCAGCGAGTCACCTATCTGGAAGGTGCAGGAAAGATCACTTTGGATCGCTCCCCGTTGGAAAGCATCGGGCGCCCCAAGTGGTTGCCGCCAGTCGTATGGGCGCCTTGTTTTATTGGTCGGAGTGAGAGGATTCGAACCTCCGACCCCTGCCTCCCGAAGACAGTGCTCTACCAGGCTGAGCTACACTCCGACCGTGGCGCGGGGTCTATACGCGGTGAGGTGGATGTGCAAGGGGCATTGTGAGCCTTGCACAGGACATGCGCTCAGGGCAGGGGACCGGTTTGGTAGAGCTTCACTTTGGTGCCGCCATGATCGACCACGGGGCCGGCTGACAACTCGGGCAGGCGTGTAGCGCGAGCAAGAGAGGGGTTGCTGGTGACGATCCCGACGCGCCAGCCCTGAAAGCGGGACATCAGGGTTTTGCCCAGGCTGCCGTGAAGCGCGCGCAGGCGTTTCTCATCACCTATGCGGGCACCGTAAGGTGGGTTTACGATCACAAGGCCGGGCTGATCGCCGATGGGCTTTATGTCGCTGACAGTGCGGTGGGCGAACCGAGTGACATCTGAGACCCCTGCCTGAGCCGCGTTGGCACTGGCAGCCTCAACCGCGCCGGCATTGCGGTCCGAGCCGCGAAAGATCAGAGATGTCTCGGTGGTTGGGCCGCCTTGACGCAGCGCTTCAAATGCAGCGGCATCAAAGCCTACCAGATATTCGAATGCGAACCGCCGAGATCGACCGGGCTGCAAACCAAGGGCGATTTCTGCCGCTTCGATCACAAACGTGCCCGAACCGCACATCGGGTCCAACACTGGTTCGGACCCGTCAAAACCGCAGGATCGCAGAAACATTGCGGCCATGGTTTCGCGCATCGGAGCCTTGGCGATTGCGGGTTTGTGCCCGCGTTTGTGCAAAGGCTCTCCGGAGGTGTCCAGTGACAGGGTGCAAACATCTTTCTCGATCCGTAGCATGACGCGTAGATCAGCGTCCGAGGCGACGGGTGCGCCCAATGTCTCGGTGATTGCGCGTTCGATCCGTTGGCGCGCGGCCCCGGCGTGATAGATACGAGACTTTCGGCTGGTGGCCTCGACCTTCACGGGGATGTCGGGACGCAGGAAATCAGCCCAGGGAAATTTGCGTGCCCGTTTGTCTAGCTGTGCAAGATGAACCGCTGGGAAACTGCCGATGCGCACCAGAACCTTGTTGGCCCCGCGTAAGGAAAGATTGGCGCGCCAGACCTCGGCCCAGTCTCCACTGCAGCTGACACCACCCGCAACGCGATGGGCATTCTCGAATCCGTTCTCGACCGCTTCTTCGCAAAGCGGTGCCTCCAGGCCTGGGGTGGCCACTAGGAAAATTTCGAACATACCGGGTGTTTTCATGGGGGTTGCTTACACCGGATACAAATCGGGCGCGACACGGTTTTTTTGTGCTAGATCGCCTTTGAATTGGTGGACTGAGCAGAAAGTGAAGCGGTTGTCGGGTTTTTCGGCGGTAACAGGTTTGCGTTTCGTGCGCGGCGCGCGTAAAGGGTCCCTGATCGAAAGCACGCTGGCGGATTGCATTGGGGATTTGGCGCAATCGTTCTCCCTCAGGTGATGTGGTTCGTGTTATCTTGGCTCCGAACGAGCGGGCAGGATAGTCGGCGCAGGAAAAGAGGCTTGGAAGACCGTAGCGACATGCAAACTTTCAAACTGAAAAAAGGGATGGAATTGCCGGTTCAGGGTGCACCTGAGCAGAAAATCCATCCAGGGCCGGAGTTCAAAACCGTGGCCGCGCTGGGCGCAGACTATCTGGGCCTCAAGCCAAAGATGCTGGTACAGGAAGGCGATGCGGTTCAACGCGGCACGGCCTTGTTCTGTCACAAGGATGCGCCTGAGGCGATGATGGTGGCCCCGCTGACCGGCAAGGTTGTGGCCATTAACCGGGGTGCGCGGCGCGTACTGCAGAGCGTGGTGATCGAGGTCTCGGACGCGAATGATACGGGCGTCGATTTCTCGGGCATTGGCAATGCCGACAGCGCAGAAGGCGTGACCGAGAAGCTGTGTGCCGCCGGTTTGTGGACAGCGTTCCGTACGCGACCCTATTCCAAGATGCCCGCGCCGGGCACCAAGCCCGCCGCGATCTTTGTCACGGCGATGGAGTCCGAGCCTCTGGCCGCAGATGCCGCAGTGGTTATTGCGGATGCAGGGGATGCGTTTGCTGCGGGTCTTGCAGCCATAGCAAAGCTGACCGAGGGCAAGACATATCTGTGCCACAAGGAAGGTGACAGCGTTCCCGGTGCGGATGTAGCCGGTGTCGAAGCGGCCGCTTTTGCAGGCCCGCACCCGGCAGGTCTGGCCGGTACACATATTCATTTCCTGGAGCCGCTGGCAGGCGACAAACAGGTCTGGACCATCGGGTATCAGGACGTGATCGCCATCGGTCGTCTGGTGCAGACCGGTCATCTGGATCCGAATATCGTCATTGCGCTCAGCGGTCCCGGTGCGCGGCAGCCGCGACTGATCCGCACCGTGATGGGGGCATCTACTGACGATCTGACCCGCGACGAGGTCAATGTCGAGGGTTCGCCTCGGATTATCTCGGGCTCGATCCTGTCGGGGGCACAGGCCGAGGGGCCGACTGCCTATCTGGGGCGGTTTGCGCGGCAGGTTTCGATCATTCGCGAAGACCACGATCAGATTCCGCTGGGATGGATTCGTCCGATGCCTTCGAAATACTCGGTCCAGCCTGTTCTGGGTTCGGCCTTGTCGAAAAAGCTGTTTCCGCTGACATCGAACCTGAATGGGGGCCGTCGCGCGATGGTGCCGACTGGAGTGTTCGAACGGCTGATGCCGCAGGACTACCTGCCGACGCAGTTGCTGCGGGCCTTGCTGGTGATGGACACCGACACCGCTCAGGCACTGGGCGCCTTGGAGCTGGACGAAGAGGATCTGGGCCTTGTGGGCTTTGCCTGTCCGGCAAAATATGAATACGGGCTGGCGCTGCGCGACTGCCTTGCAAAGATTGAAAAGGAGGGCTGAGCCACATGGGTTTGCGCAGCTTCTTTGATCGGATTGAGCCAAACTTTACCAAGGGCGGCAAGTACGAGAAGTATTTCCCCATCTACGAGATGGTGGAAAGCTTCATCTACACTCCGAAAACTGTAACCACCGTCGCACCGCATGCACGGTCCTATATCGATATGAAGCGGATCATGACCTACGTCGTGATCGCGACGATCCCTTGTATCCTGTGGGGGATGTATAACACCGGTTATCAGGCGAACTCGGCCATCGCCACATTGGGGCCTGACTCGGCGACCGGTTGGCGGATTGCGCTGTTGCAGATGTTTGGGATTTCGCTGGACCCCAACAGCATCTTTGCCAATGTGATGCACGGGCTGATGTATTTCCTGCCGATCTACATCGTGACGCTGGTTGCAGGCGGTATCTTCGAGGTCATCTTTGCCACCGTGCGAGGCCATGAAGTAAACGAGGGTTTCCTTGTGACCTCTATGCTTTACACGCTGATTATGCCGGCAACTGCGCCGTTGTGGCAGGTGGCCTTGGGCATCATCTTCGGCGTCGTGATCGGGAAAGAAGTATTTGGTGGCACCGGCAAGAACTTCCTGAACCCGGCTTTGGTTGGTCGTGCGTTCCTGTATTTCGCCTATCCGGCCAGCATGTCCGGTGACACGGTCTGGACACCGGTTGATGGCTTCTCGGGCGCAACCGCGCTGTCCGTCTCCGCGTCGCAGGGCTTTCAGGCGCTGGCAGCTGATGGCATCACCTGGTGGAACGCGTTCTTCGGCTCGATCCAGGGCAGCTTTGGCGAGACCTCGACGCTTGCTTGTATGATCGGTCTGGCCTTCCTGTTGGCTACGCGGATCGCCAACTACCGGCTTATCGTGGGCTGTCTGGCAGGGACCATCGGCTTTACCCTGCTGTTGAACCTGATCGGGTCGGACACCAACCCGATGTTCGCGATGCCTTGGTACTGGCATGTGGTCATTGGTGGGTATGCCTTCGGTTTGGCCTTCATGGTGACCGAGCCTGTTTCCGCCAGCCACACCAACATGGGTCGCTACATTTACGGTGCTCTGATCGGTGTCATGGTTGTAATGATCCGTGTCATCAACCCGGCCTTCCCCGAAGGCATGATGCTCGCCATCCTGTTCGGCAATGTCTTTGCTCCGCTGATCGACTATTTCGTCGTGCAAGCCAACATCAAACGGAGGGCGCGTCGCCATGTCTGATCCGCAACCTCAAGAACCCAAAGGCGCGATTGCCCGGTTCCTGGCTGCTTCGCCAGACTCAGTTGGCAAGACGATCTTTATCGCAGTCGCGGTCTGTCTAGTCGCCTCGATGGTCGTATCCGCCGCAGCCGTCAGCCTGCGCCCGGTGCAGGAAACCAACCGTCTGAAGGACAAGCAGGTCAACGTTCTGCAAGTCGCAGGGGTGTTCGAGCCCGGCATCGACGTAACCGAAGCCTTCGCCGCGTTCGAACCTCATGTGCTGGAACTGTCCACCGGCGATTTCGTAGATGATCAGTTCGACCCGGCCACGTTCGATGACATCGCTGCAGCCAGCGATCCTGAGCTGAGCGTTGCGCTGGACGATGACCCGGCTGGCATTGGCCGCAAGTCGAAGTATCGCGTAATCTATCTGCTGCGCGACGACGCCGGTGCGTTGGACAAGGTGATCCTGCCGCTGCACGGCTATGGCCTGTGGTCCACGTTGTATGGCTTCATCGCGCTGGAGAATAACGGCAACGACATCTATGGCCTGCAATTCTATCAGCACGGTGAGACCCCCGGCCTTGGGGCCGAGGTGGACAACCCACGCTGGAAGGCTCTGTGGAATGGTAAGAAGCTGCGCGATGACAATGGTGATCTGCAAATCACCGTGTCGAAATCCCAGCCTGCTGCCGGACCCGACTTCTATATCGACGCGCTTGCTGGGGCGACCCTGACCTCGGTCGGTGTCGATAACCTGGTGAAATTCTGGATGGGCGATGCGGGTTACGCACCGTTTCTGGCCAAACTGCAAGCAGGAGAGCTCTGATGTCCCAGACCAAGAAAGAGATGCTGGTCGACCCGCTTGTCGACAACAACCCGATCACCTTGCAGGTGCTGGGCATCTGTTCGGCGCTGGCGGTGACCTCGTCGCTGCAGGTGTCGATGGTGATGGCGCTGGCGGTGATCTTCGTGACCTCATTCTCGTCCTTCTTCATCTCATGCCTGCGCAATCAGATTCCCGGCTCGATCCGAATCATCGTGCAGATGGTGATCATCGCCTCACTGGTGATCCTGGTGGACCAGATCCTGAAAGCCTACGCATTTGAGATTTCAAAAACCCTGTCGGTCTTTGTGGGCCTGATCATCACCAACTGTATCGTTATGGGCCGCGCCGAGGCGTTTGCGATGAAGAACCCCCCGGTTGCGTCCTTCATCGACGGCATGGGCAACGGCATGGGCTATGGCCTGATCCTGCTGCTGGTGGGCTTCATTCGTGAGCTGTTCGGTGCCGGATCGCTGTTCGGTGTCACCATTCTGGAGACCGTCAACAACGGCGGCTGGTACGTGCCCAACGGCATGCTGCTGCTGCCCCCGTCGGCGTTCTTCATCATCGGTCTGATCATCTGGGCCTTCCGCACGTGGAAGCCGAACCAGGTGGAAGAGCGTGAATACAAAATTCAGCAGGTAGAGGCCCACTGATGGAAGGTCTGATCTCACTGGCTGTAAAGGCCATCTTTGTCGAAAACCTTGCGCTCAGCTTCTTTCTGGGGATGTGTACCTTCATCGCTGTATCGAAGAAGATTTCGACCGCGCTGGGTCTGGGTATTTCGGTCATGGTTGTGCAAGCCATCACCGTGCCCGCCAACAACCTGCTGCTGAACTACCTGCTCAAGCCGGGCGCGCTGGCCTGGGCCGGGTTCCCGGATGTGGACCTGACGTTCCTTGGTCTGATCTCGTATATCGGCGTGATCGCGGCGATGGTTCAGATCCTTGAGATGGTTTTGGATAAATATTTCCCGCCGCTTTACAACGCGCTGGGGATCTTCCTGCCGCTGATCACAGTGAACTGCGCTATTCTGGGTGGCTCGCTGTTCATGGTGGAACGCGACTATAACTTTGCCGAGGCGACCACCTATGGCCTGTCTTCAGGCTTTGGTTGGGCACTGGCGATCACCGCGATGGCGGGTGTTCGGGAAAAGCTGAAATACTCGGACATCCCCGACGGCTTGCAGGGTCTGGGCATCACTTTCATCACCGCAGGACTGATGGCGATGGCCTTCATGTCCTTCTCGGGCGTGAAACTGTAAGGAGGGCGCAATGGAAACCTTTGGCTTAGGTGTAGCCCTTTTCACCGTTATCGTTCTGGGTCTGGTGGCCGTCATCATGGCAGCACGGTCGCGCCTTGTGTCGACCGGCAATGTCAACATCACCATCAACGGTGAGAAAACCGTTTCAGTCCCGGCGGGTGGCAAACTGCTGCAAACCCTGGCGGCTGAAAAGCTGTTCGTCCCGTCGGCCTGTGGCGGCGGTGGCACCTGCGCGCAATGCCGTGTGCGCGTGCATTCTGGTGGCGGCTCGATCCTGCCGACCGAAGAAAGCCATATCACAAAACGTGAGGCCGCCTGTGGTGACCGCCTGTCCTGTCAGGTTGCGGTCAAGCAGGACATGGATATCGAAGTCCCCGAAGAGGTCTTTGGCGTAAAGAAATGGGAATGCACCGTGCGTTCGAACGAGAACGTGGCGACCTTCATCAAGGCTCTGACCCTGGACCTTCCCGAAGGTGAGGACGTGAACTTCCGCGCTGGTGGCTACATCCAGATCGAAGCCCCTGCGCATGCACTGAAATACACCGATTTCGACGTGGAAGAGGAATATCGCGAAGACTGGGATCGCTTCAATCTGTGGCAGTACGAGTCGGTAGTGAACGAGCCGATTGAACGCGCCTATTCGATGGCCAACTATCCGGATGAAAAAGGCATGATCATGCTGAACGTCCGGGTTGCCTCACCGCCTCCGGGGTCCGAGGGTATTCCGGCGGGTCAGATGTCGTCTTACATCTTCAACCTGAAACCGGGTGACAAGGTGACGATCTCGGGTCCGTTTGGTGAGTTCTTCGCCCGCGATACCCAAAAAGAGATGGTCTTCATCGGCGGTGGCGCGGGCATGGCGCCGATGCGCAGCCACATCTTTGACCAACTTAAGCGTCTGGAAAACCGCGATCGCAAGATCAGTTTTTGGTATGGTGCGCGGTCTAAGAAAGAGATGTTCTTTGTCGAGGATTTTGACCAGCTGGCCGAAGAGTTCGACAATTTCGATTGGCACGTGGCCTTGTCAGACGCACAGCCCGAGGACGATTGGACGGGCTATACCGGCTTCATTCACAACGTTCTGTTCGAAGAATACCTCAAGAATCACCCTGCGCCCGAGGATTGTGAGTTCTACATGTGTGGTCCTCCAATCATGAACCAGTCGGTCATCAACATGCTGCTGGATCTGGGTGTGGACCGCGAAGACATCATGCTCGACGATTTCGGCGGGTAAGAGACCAAAAAAACCGGCGCAACACGCGCCGGTTTTCATTTGCGGAACTGAGTCAAAGCCTCAAGTCGCTTGCGTCCCTTGGCAGGCAGGACTTGATGTCGTACACCACGCTGTTGGCTTTGCCGTAGGCGCGGAATGTGGCAGGGTCGAGGTCTTTGTATTCCTGATGCGCGACAGCCAAAACGACCGCGTCATAAGTCTCGTCCTGAGGGACCTCTAAAAGCGAGAGACCGTATTCAGCCTCGGCTGCGGCGGGGTCGGCATGGGGATCGTGGACATCAACGCTGATGCCATAACTCTGCAATTCCTCAATGATATCAACGACGCGGGTGTTGCGCAGGTCGGGGCAGTTTTCCTTGAAGGTCAGGCCCAGAACCAGAACCTGTGCCGTACCAACATTGATGCCGTTGCGGGTCATGCGTTTGACCAGTTGAGATACCACATAGCTGCCCATCCGATCGTTCAGCCGCCGCCCGGCCAGGATGATCTGGGGATGATGGCCCACGGCCTCGGCCTTGTGGGTCAGGTAGTACGGATCAACGCCAATACAGTGACCACCGACCAGGCCGGGGCGGAAGGGCAGGAAATTCCATTTGGTGCCTGCGGCGCGCAGGACGGCCTCGGTATCGATGCCCATGCGTCCGAAGATCATCGCCAGTTCATTGACCAGCGCGATGTTCAGATCGCGTTGGGTGTTTTCGATGACCTTTGCCGCTTCGGCCACGCGGATGCTTTCGGCCTTGTGGGTTCCGGCGGTGATGATCCGGGCATATAGCGCATCGACCAGATCGGCCACTTCGGAGGTCGAGCCAGAGGTCACCTTGCAAATATCCGCAATCCGATGGGTCTTGTCGCCAGGATTAATGCGTTCCGGGCTGTAGCCTGCAAAGAAATCCGTGTTGAATTTCAGGTCCGAAGCGCGTTCCAGCACCGGAACGCAATCTTCCTCGGTCGCGCCGGGATAGACCGTGGATTCGTAAATCACCAGATCGCCGGGTTTCAGAACACCGCCGACTGTTTCTGATGCCGCAAGCAGAGGCGAAAGGTCAGGCTGTTTGCCAGCCGTGATCGGGGTGGGCACGGTGACGATATAGGTGTCACAGGCCGCAAGATCTGCGACATCGGTGGTGAAGGTCAGACCCGTTGCGGCGGCTAGATCTTCCGGTTCAACCTCGTGCGTGGCATCTTGGCCGGCGCGCAGGGCGTCGATGCGGGCCGGGTTGATGTCGAACCCGATGACCGGGCTGATCTTGCCAAAGGCCACCGCCAAAGGCAGGCCCACATAGCCCAATCCAATGACAGCGATCTTGCGGGCATCGGGGTTCGTTTGCAGCATTCAGGTCTCAGTCTTTATTTGCCGTGATAGTCCCGGAACCACGCGACAAACCGGGCGATCCCATCTTTGAAATCGGTTTGCGGGCGGTAACCAGTTAGCCGTTGCAGCAGATCAGTATTGGCCCATGTGGCGGGGACGTCGCCCATCTGCATGGGCATATAGTTTCGGATGGCCTCTTTGCCTATCGCTTCTTCGATGGCTTCGACAAAATCCATCAGGCGCACCTTGTCGCCATTGCCGATATTGACCACGCGATAGGGCGCAACGGGGGACAGGCTGTCACCCTCTTCAATCTGGTCAGCGCTTTCGGGGCGCACGGGCGGCACATCGATCAACAATCGGATGCCACGGACCAGATCGTCCACGTTTGTGAAATCGCGATACATGTCACCGTGATTGTAGATGTCGATGGGCCGGTCATCCAGAATCGCATCCACGAATTTGTACAGCGCCAGATCAGGCCGTCCCCAGGTGCCATAGACGGTGAAAAACCGGAACATCGTTGTCGGCAAGTCCCAAAGATGCGCGTAGGAGTGGCCCATCGCCTCATTGGCCTTTTTGGTGGCCGAATAGATGGTCAGCTGGGTGTCGGCCTTTTCGACCTCTGTAAAGGGCATCTCTTCATTGGCACCGTAGACCGATGAGGTCGAAGCCATCAGCAGGTGTTCGACCTTGTGGATGCGCGCGGCCTCCATCACGTTGAACGTACCGACAACATTGGAGTTTATGTAGCTGCGCGGCTCTTCCAGGCTGTATCGGACCCCGGCTTGTGCTGCGAGGTGAACGATAATCTCGGGCTGAAACTCATCAGCGACTTTCATCAGCTGTTCGTGATCTTCCAGCATCGCCTCGGTCGCGGTGAAACCTGGGGTCTGCATCAGCATCTGATGGCGGCGCTGTTTCAGGGTGACGTCGTAATAGTCCGTCATCCCGTCATAGCCATGCACCTGGAACCCTTCTGACAGCAGCAGTTTTGCCAGATGGAAGCCGATGAACCCTGCGGTCCCGGTGATCAAAACACGTTTCATGAAACCCTCGAACACAATAAAACTCTGCGCATCAGGGATACTTTCCCCGCTTCGAGGTCAAGCAGATTTTCCCATTTTGCGGCTATTCGGCCAAGCTGGTCGATTAGGCACACGCCGAAACGCCGCCGGGAATTGCCGATTGTCGCCAAGGCTGAGCCGGGGTAGGGAGGGCGCGTTATGGTTAGGGATTGGATCAAAGGGCTGTTCGGCAAACGCGACGCGCAAGCGCCGTCGCCCATCATGCCCGAGATAGCGCCCGATCAACCGTTCATCGCCATTGGCGACATTCATGGGCGGCTGGATCTGTTGCAGGATTTGCTGCCTCGGTTGGACGACAATTGCCCTTGGGTTTTTGTTGGCGACTATGTAGATCGCGGTGCCTACAGCGCTCAAGTCTTGCATCAGTTGCGGCATCTCAGCGAATCTTCGGGCGGACGGGTCACCTGCCTGCTGGGCAATCACGAAGAGATGCTTTTGCGCTTCGTTGACGATCCAAAACGGGTCAGCCGCCTGTGGCTGCAAAACGGTGGCGTTCAAACGCTCGCCTCGTTTGGCATCACCGGTGTGGCCGAGGCCATTTTAGGCGAACCGGCGGTCGAGATTGCTGAAAAATTGCAGCGGGTTATGGGGGAAGACCTATTGAGCTGGCTCAGGGATCGTCCCCTGACCTGGACCAGCGGCAATATCACTGTTGTGCACGCGGCACTGGACCCACGCCATCCTGTTAATGCGCAACCACGCGATATCTGCCTGTGGGGGCACCCGATGCTAACGCGCGAGCCCAGAGAGGATGGTCAATGGGTCCTGCACGGCCATACCATTGTTGATCAGGCGCGGGCAGAGAACGGAGTTATCTCAATAGACACCGGCGCGTTTGTCACCAATCGCCTCACGGCGGCCGAGGTGTTTCATGGCGGTGTGCGCTTCACCTCGACCTGAACGCGATCAGCCTACGATCATCTGCTTCATGCGCAGCGCTTCGTATTCCAGTTCCTGTAACCGGAAATGCACCACATCGCCAATAGTGATCACGCCGCACAGATTACCGTCGCGCAAGACGGGCATATGGCGAAATTTGCCTTCGGTCATCGTTTTTAGAACGTCATTCAGATAATCGTCAGGTGAGCAAGTTTTGACATCGCGTGTCATCAAGTCTTCGACCGATTGTGGCAGGGTCTGGCCAGGCGTATCTGCCATGCGGCGCACAATGTCGCGTTCCGATAGAATACCCTGTAGCGCCCCGTTCTGATCCGTCACCAGAACTGCCCCGATCCGCTTTTCCTTGAGCGTGTTGACTACGGAATGAATGGTCTCGTTCGGGCGCACGGAAAACACATCATCTCCTTTACCTGTCAACAGTTTTGCCACTGTTGTCTGTGCATGAGACAGGTTCGATTCCGCAGACTGGCTGTAGGTCGACTTGTCAGCCTTATCGCCGCGCGAGGGGGACTGATACGAGGTTGGAGCCATAGGCATTCTCCTTCCGGGGTATTGTGTGTCTTTCCCTTTCACCTTAGCGCAGCTAAACGACCTGTATAGTGTCCAATTGTCCCGATCGGCAAAAACCGGACCCCGAACAGGAGCCCAAAGACGTGAGCGATCTTTACCTGACACCGCCGGTTGCTGCGTTGATTTTCTTTGCTGTGGTCGTTTGCGGGCATAATTTTCGCCTGGCTTGGAAACAACAGGCCGAAGGATGGCAAAAGCGGGCTTGGTTGTTTGGCGTACCTGCGGGTGTTGGCCTTTTGATGCTGGGCTTTTTGCCGCTAAAGCTGTGATGCTGGTTTGACTCCGCCAATGGTGGCTGGCATATGCCGGGCACTGATTTTCCCGGAGACTACCCCATGCGTCTGCTGCCTGCATTGGCCCTTTTGACCGCTCTGACCGGTTGCCTGTTCGACAAGGAACCCGAAGTTGTTCGCCTGTCTGGCGAGACAATGGGCACAACCTTCAACATCACTGCGATTGGTGAGGATTTGGACGAGGCGGCGCTGGCCACAGCGGTCGAAGAGACTCTAGCTCAGGTCAATGCCAAGATGTCGAACTGGGATCCCAATTCCGAGGTTTCAACTTTCTCGGCCTCGACCAGCACGGACCCTATGGCGGTGTCGGAAGAGTTCGCATTGGTACTGGCCGCGGCCAACGATGTGCACGCGAAAACAGGCGGGACGTTTGATGTCACGCTCGGCCCGCTGATTGAGCTTTGGGGCTTTGGCCCACGGAAACCCGAAGATCCGGTGCCATCGGACGAGGATATCGAGACAGCGCTAAGCGGTGTTGGTCAGGCCCGGTTGCTGACATTGGACGGCGCTGCCGGTACTTTGGCGAAATCCGATCCAGCCGTGGGGATCAACCTGTCCGCCATCGCAAAGGGGTATGGCATTGACGCGGTGGCTGGAACCCTGCGTGAAGCAGGGATTGAGGATTATCTGGTCGAGATTGGTGGTGATCTGGTCGCCAAAGGGCAAAATGACAAAGGCGAGGCCTGGCAGATCGGTATCGAAAAGCCCGAAGCCGGATCGCAAACCGTGCAACTGATCGTGCCGCTGAACGATCGCGGCATGGCCAGCTCGGGCGACTACAAAAACTTCTTTGAACAAGATGGCGTGCGCTATTCACATATCATCGACCCGACCACCGGGCGTCCGATCACGCACCGCACGACCTCGGTGACCGTTCTGGCAGAAAACGCGATGATGGCGGATGCCTGGGCGACGGCGATGTTGGCCTTGGGACAGGAAAAAGGGCTGGCGCTGGCTGAAGAGCATAAACTTGCCGTGTATTTCATCTCGCGGGATGTGACAGGCGGCGAAGATGCCTATATTACGGTTCACAGCAGCGCCTTCAAAGACGCGTTGGGAACCGACTGACGGGTAGGAACCGAGATGAGCACTTTCATTCTGGCTTTTGTTCTTCTGGCACTTGTCATGATTGGCATGTCACTGGGTGTGATGCTGATGGGCAAGACCATCAAAGGCAGTTGCGGTGGTCTGAACGCAATCTCGGGCGCGGATAAATGCGTGGTTTGCCAGAAAGATGTCGACCCGAACAGCCCGCTGCGCGATCAGCTGCAATGCAAACGTGCAAAGAAGATGCTGGAGCAGATGGAGCAGCAATCCTGATCCTCAGGCTCTAACTACGGCGTGCTTTCCACTGCACATAACGCGCCATGCCGCGTTCCAGCAGGTTTGGCGCCTTGCCATCATGCAGATGCAAACCCCCGCCCCCTGCGCGATACATTTCGGCGAAGACATCCAGCACTTTGGATTTGACCATCCCGCGTAGCGGGACATGCGCCATCATGCCATATGTCGCGGCGCCGCCGGTCTTGGCCAGATCGGGATTTGCCCGCACGGTGGCGACGGCCTGTGCCAGATCAGCCAGATATTCATCCGCTACATGCAAGTGTTTGGCTGTGACCATGCAGTGGATGCCATCGGGATTCTGGACGCGATTGATGCTCCAACCCGCGCGTTCCAGCTGATCCGCCACCGCATAGATGTTGAGCTTCGGGTCGGTGGAGCCATAGGCCAGCAAGGGCCCTTGGGGATTGCCAAGAATGCGCAGGCCCTCAATCGCTGCAATGCCAGATTTCAGCTTTTCGACGGCTTCGGTTGTGTCTTTGGCCAGCTGGCAATAGCCCTCGACCCCCAGTTTCTGCATGACCGCCCAGGCGGCAGCATAGGCCCCACCTGGTCGGGTGCCCAGCAGGGCAGGTGAGGCAAAGACCCCTCCGGGCCAGTCCTGACAGATGAACATCTGATGCTTAAGCAGGTCGAGATTGCGGTAAAGGATGGTCGAGGCCCCTTTGGCCGCATAACCGTATTTGTGCAGATCGGCAGAGATCGATGTGACCCCCGGAACGCGGAAATCCCAGTCGGGCAGGTCAACGCCGTTGCGTTCCATAAACGGCAGGATCAGCCCGCCGACGCAAGCGTCGATATGCAGAGGAATGCCTTTGGACTGCGCAATCGCCCCCATTTGGGTAATCGGGTCGATCGTGCCGTGCGGGTACTCGGGGGCTGACCCTAGGATCATCACCGTGCCCGCGTTGATCATGCGTTTCAGCCGGGAAATGTCTGTCGCATGATCCGGTGTCATCGGCAGCAGGCGCGGTTTGACCCCGAAATACTCAGCAGCCTTGAACCATGCCACATGAGCGGTCTTTGGCAGGATCATGTTGGGCCGTGTCACCTTGCGCTGTTTGCGCGCCATATCGCGGTAGGTTTTAACCGCCATCAGGCAGCTTTCCGTCCCGCCTGCCGTCACAACGCCGCACGTGTCCGGCCCGCCGTGCAGCAACCCTGCCATGGTCGAGATGATCTGGGTCTCCATCCGTTTCAGGCTTTGAAACGCGGCAGGGTTCAGGCCGTTGGCCGAAGAAAACGCACTGTAGGCCTTGGCGGTGAAGGCGTCGTGCGCGTCATCCAGGTGGTAGACAAGGCTCCACGTGCGGCCCTCACGATAGTTCGGGTCATCCTCGGCAAAGGATTTGAGCTGATCCAGTATCTCATCTTCGGGGCGACCCGCCGCAGGCAGTTTCTGATGATCCATATCCTATCCCCCTCTGGTCAGCAGCAGCGCCAGTGAAATGCCCAGATAGTTCCCGATTGCAAATCCCAGAATGCCGGTTGCCATGCCCGACATCAAGATCGCGGGGTTGCGCAAACTGCGCGAGATCATCGGGACAAAGGCGGGCGACATGACGGCGGCGACCGAGGTGATCAGGAATGTGTCCCGGTCAATTCCCGCGATCCGGGCGAACAGCGCGTGCAGGGCGAAACTGCCGAATGTGGCGATCAGGACAAATCCCAGTACAGCCAGATCCATATCCTGCAACTTGGCCAAATCCATCGAAGCGGCAACACTGAATGAGAATATATAAAGCAGGAACATACCCATTTCAGGCGCGGCTCTGTTTTGGTGCAGCGATGGCGTCAGTGATCCCAAAAGACCCAGTGTTGTCAGCAAGATCACGATGACCACGGGCTGAGCGGCAAAGCTGAAGGTCGGCGCAAAGATCAACGCGGTCGCAACACAAAGCGACGCTGCAAGGAAGGCGATGATGCCGTGCAGAAACAGGTTTGGCTTTGTCGCCTCGCCCTCGGGCGGGAGGTCTGCGTCACGGTCGCCCGTAAAGGGTTTCAGGAACAAGCCAAAGAACGCAGGCGCAAGGGTCAGCACAAACAACAGATAAGCCGCGCCGACGACCGTGTCGACGGTTGCAAACAGCAGATAGCGGCCCTCGGGGATATCCAGCGCCAGTTTGATCGCGCCCATGTTCGCCAAACCGCCGGTATACATACCGACTGCCATGCCCGAAAGCTGCTCGGCTTGTTCGGTGCCCGTGGCGCTGAAGGCAAAGAACAGCCCTGTGGCGACAAGCCCAACCGCAAGAACAGCCAGTGCCATGGACAGCAAAGCGAACCCGGCCACGCGGCCCCATGCCCGCAGGTTGACGCCAAACAACAGCAAGGGCAGGGCAAGCCCCAGGCTCGCCTCGATCACGGTTTCCCTAAGTTGCTGTGCGGCTTCGGGTTGTAGCCCAGAAACCCCCAAAGCTAGCCCGGCTATGTAACACAAAACAATCGGCCCGATACGCCCAGCCAACGCCCAGTGCCGCGCCAATAACATCAGTGCAGCTGGCGCCAAAACATAGATCAGGGCAAAACCCGAAAGTCCTGTTTGCATGACTGTCCTCTTCCTCAGGTCCAAAGACTAGGCGGCCCGGCCCTGATCACACAAGAGGACCTGACGTAAGGTTCTTATGCGCCGACGGTTTGATTAAATCTGCACCAATTCCTGTAAAGGCGGTTCACCCCCCGGCGGCCAGAGGCTAGAAGATGGGGCAAGAGCAGTTACCGGAGATCGAAATGGCCACGCCCAAACCCGTAGTCTTGTGCATCCTGGATGGTTGGGGGTTGTCCGAAGACACGCAGGCGAATGCCCCTTATTTGGCTGAGACGCCGACCTTTGACGCGATTATGAGAGGTCCCCATGCCACGCTGATCACCCACGGCCCGGATGTGGGTCTGCCCAGCGGGCAAATGGGCAATTCCGAGGTCGGACACACAAATATTGGTGCTGGTCGTGTTGTGGCGATGGATCTGGGGCAGATCGATTTGGCGATCGAGGATGGATCATTTTTTGATAATGACGAGCTGCGGTCGTTTATCGCCAAGGTGAAAGCCGCAGGCGGCACGGCTCATCTGATGGGTCTGGCCTCGGACGGCGGCGTGCATGGGCATGTGAACCATATCGTTGCGGCGGCCAAGGCGATCACTGATGCCGGTGTTCCGGTCGCGCTGCACGCTGTGACCGACGGGCGAGATGTAGCCCCGAAGTCGGCCTTGACCTATGTCGCCGAGCTTGAAGATCGCTTGCCCGAAGGGGCCCGTATTGTCACCATATGCGGGCGGTATTTTGCCATGGACCGCGATAATCGGTGGGAGCGGGTATCACAGGCGTATGATGCCATGATCAAGGGTCAGGGCCGTGCGGCTAACTCGGCGCATGGGGCGGTGGATGAGGCCTATACCCAATCTGAAACGGACGAATTCATCACCCCGACGGTTCTGGATGGGTATGAGGGTGTCAAAGAGGGCGACGGGTTCTTTTGCCTGAACTTCCGTGCCGACCGCGCGCGGGAAATCCTGCGCGCCATTGGCGAGCCGGGCTTTGCTGATTTCGATACAGGTCCGCGCCCGGTTTTGTCGGCGTTGTTGGGGATGGTCGAGTACTCGGATAGCCATACCGCCTATATGACCACCGTGTTCCCGAAACGCGCAATCGTCAACACTCTGGGCGAATGGGTGGCCAAACAGGGCTTGCGTCAGTTCCGGCTTGCCGAGACTGAGAAATACCCACATGTGACCTTCTTCCTTAATGGCGGCAAAGAGGCGCCCGAGGAAGGTGAGGACCGTTACATGCCCAAATCGCCCAAAGTCGCGACCTATGATTTGCAGCCCGAAATGTCCTCGCCCGAAGTGACGGCAAAATTCGTTGAGGCCATCGAAGCCGGGTATGATCTGATCGTCACCAACTATGCCAATCCGGATATGGTGGGTCACACTGGCGACCTGCAGGCCGCGATCAAAGCCTGTGAGGCGGTGGATCAGGGCTTGGCGCAAGTAGTTGAGGCGTTGAACACCGTCGGTGGCGCGATGATCGTCACAGCCGATCACGGCAATTGCGAGGTGATGGTCGATCCGGAAACCGGCGGGCCGCATACCGCGCATACGCTGAACCCGGTTCCGGTGGCCTTGGTTGGGGGTCTCGAAGGGGCCGTGCTGCGTAGCGGGCGCTTGTCCGATCTGGCACCAACCCTGCTGGATCTCATGAACCTGCCAAAGCCGCCTGAAATGACTGGCGAAAGCTTGATCTCATGAGGGTAATGGCAGCTGCCATAGCACTGTCTTTGGCAGGTCAGGCTATAGCACAGAACCCGTCGCGGGCGGCGCTTGACGCAGCGGAGATGCTGGAGCAGGCCTCGATCTCGCTGACCGAAGCGGACAGCGCGCGGGATCGGGTACGGGCTTTGACCCAGACCATTCAGGCCTATGAGGCGGGCCTGTCTGCGATGCGCGATGGCCTGCGCATGGCCGCAACCCGTGAGGCTCAGCTATCGGCAGAATTACGAACACGGGAAAAGGATGTGGCGCAGCTCTTGGGGGTTTTGCAAACCATCGAAACCACGGCACCGCCGGTTCTGATGCTGCATCCTTCAGGCCCGCTGGGCGCGGCGCGGACGGGCATGATGCTGTCCGAAGTCACGCCGGGCCTGAACGCCAAGGCAGAAGATCTGGCGCGTGATCTGCAAGAGGTTCGAACCCTGCGCCTGTTGCAACAGGATGCTGCTGAGACCCTGACCGAGGGCCTGAGCGGCGTCCAATCCGCCCGAACCCGCCTAAGCGAGGCGATTGCTGATCGAACTGACCTACCAATGCGTTTCGTCGAAGACCCGATCAAGACGGCAATCCTGATCTCATCTACCGAAACACTGGATGGGTTCGCCAGCGGGTTGTCCGAAATCTCGGAAGGTGAAATTGCCGCGACCGACGCAAGCGTGGCCAGCCGCAAGGGGGATGTACAGCTTCCGGTACAGGGTATCTTGCTGCACCGTGCGGGGGAAACCGATGCGGCGGGGGTGACCCGCCCCGGACTGGTTTTGGGCACACGGCCCCGCGCCTTGGTCACCGCGCCCACCGCAGCAACGATCCGCTATCGCGGACCTTTGCTTGAGCTTGGGAACCTGATCATTCTGGAACCCCAGCCCGGACTTCTGTTCGTTTTTTCTGGATTGCAGGAGGTATACGGAGACATCGGACAGGTGATCCCCGAAGGCACACCAGTTGGGCTAATGCCCGGTGCGGCGCCCGAAATCGGCGCTATTTTGTCAACAAGTGGTGATGGCACTGGAACTGACCGGTCAGAAACGCTCTATATAGAGGTAAGAGAAGACAATAGCCCCGTGGACCCGGAATCGTGGTTTCGGACCAACAAGGATGGATAGACGAGTATGAAGAGATTTGTGATGGCCGGTCTGGCCGGAACCGTGGCAGGGATTATCGCAACCACCCAGATTGCAGGCCCGCTACTGGCGCAGGAAGCCGAAAAGAAGGCCGATGTGTATCAGCAACTGGACCTGTTCGGTGACATTTTCGAACGCATTCGCGCGCAATATGTCGAAGAGGTTGAGCCCGAGGAGCTGATCGAGGCTGCGATTGACGGCATGCTCACATCGCTTGATCCGCATTCCAGCTATTTGTCGCCCGACGACGCTGAGCAGATGCGCGTGCAGACACGGGGTGAGTTTGGCGGCCTCGGCATCGAGGTGACGCAAGAGGAAGGCTTTGTCAAAGTCGTCTCGCCCATCGATGATACGCCTGCCGCGGCAGCCGGGATCGAAGCCGGGGATTTCATCACCCATGTGGATGGTGAAAGCATTCTGGGCCTGACGCTGGATAAGGCGGTTGACTTGATGCGCGGGCCTGTGGGCTCCGAAATCATCATCACGGTTGTTCGCGAAGGTGAGCCTGAGCCTTTTGATGTCACCATAATCCGTGACACGATTAAACTGACTGCTGTGCGTGCTCGTACCGAAGGCACCAGTGTCGTGTTGCGTGTAACCACGTTCAATGATCAGACCTTCCCGAACCTGCAAGCGGGTCTTGAGGAACAGATCGCCGAAGCGGGCGGGATCGATAAGGTCAACGGCGTGGTGCTGGACCTGCGCAACAACCCTGGCGGTTTGCTCACTCAAGCGATCCGAGTGTCGGATGCGTTCCTGAACGAAGGCGAGATCGTCTCGACCCGCGGCCGTGATCCACAAGATGGTGAGCGGTTCAACGCCACCCCCGGCGATCTGGCCGAAGGCAAGCCAATCGTGGTGCTGATCAATGGTGGTTCGGCCTCGGCCTCGGAAATCGTTGCGGGTGCCTTGCAGGATCATCGTCGTGCGATCGTTGTGGGCACCAAGAGCTTTGGCAAAGGCTCGGTCCAGACCGTGATGCCGTTGCGTGGCGACGGGGCGATGCGACTGACCACATCGCGCTATTACACGCCTTCGGGTCGTTCGATCCAGGCGCTGGGCGTCAGCCCGGACATCATCGTGGAACAACCGCGCCCGCAGCCCGAAGCCGAGGAGGACGAGGAGAACCCCTTCACTCGGTCCGAGGCCCAGCTGCGCGGCAGCCTGGACAATGACAGCCTGAGCGAGGATGAAATCCGCCAGATTGAAGAAGATCGCGCCAAGGCCGAAGAAACAGCCGAGCTGCGGGAAGAGGACTATCAGCTGGCCTATGCCATCGATATCCTCAAGGGCCTGTCCGCCTTCAATCCGAACGGGCCGTCTCAGTAAGGCGCTTGCCCAAAGGAAACGAGGGTCGCGCAGGGCGCGACCCTTTTTTTATTCCTCGATCTTATGCAGCTTGCTTTCGTCCAGCATCAACGCCAGCAGGATGCCCACGGATACCGAGACTGTGGAAAAGATAAAGGCCATGTTCATTCCGCTGTCAAACGCGCTGGCAATCGCGGATTTCAGGGTTTCGACTTGATCGGTATTCAGTTTGGCCAATACGGCGTGGGCGGATTCGGTGTTGAGCGTTCCGCCGTTGATGGCCCGCTGATCGGCGTCAGTCAGGGGGATGTTGGCCGCCGCCAGCTTGTCGCGCAGGCTGGACAAAGACACCACATACATGATCGCTGTAGCGCAGGCGACCGAGATGGCGCCATACACGAGATGGGTCATAAAGCTTAGCCCGCCCACAAGTCCGGCGCGTTCGGGTTTAACGGCACAGACCGCAGCGGTGCCCGATGGGCCAACCGTTAGCGTTGCACCCAGCCCGATCATCGCCATGCCGGGCAGGATTTGAAAATATCCGAAACTGGCGGGAAGAACCACGATACTGGCCGCGCCAATCGTGGCGATCAAATAGCCCCAGAACAGCAGCCGTTTGGGGCCGAAATCATTGTAGAGCGTGCCCGAGACCACTGACCCAACAGCCAGCAACAGGGTAAGCGGTGCCAGCCCCAGCGCAGATTCAAAGGTCGACCACCCCAAAACCTTTTGCATGTATTGCGGGAAATACAGCAGGCCGACAAAGGCGGCAGACACATTGAACATGTTCAGCCCCAGCGTGATCCGAAACTGTTTGTTCTGCATCATCTGAGGCAGCAGCAGCGGTTCGACCACGCGTTTTTCGACCTTGGGGAAGAGAAAGAACAAAACCGCGCTGACGAAGAACAAAAGCAGCAGGGGGACTGAGGTCCAGCCCCAATCGGCACCAACATCCAACCCGTATAGCAACAGCAGCACGGCAAAAGACAAGATAGCCATGCCTGCGTAGTCGATATGTTCACCCTGTTTGTGCTGGGTCTCGCGTTGCATCAGCAGCAGCGCGGTTGCCATGGAGATGCAGGAAAAGACGATGTTCGCCAGAAAGAAATACCGCCATTCTCCGAAGCTAACCGCCAGCCCGCTGATCATGGGGCCAAAGACATTGCCCGTGGTTACGCCGGCCAGGATCAGGCCCATCACAAGGGCACGGTGTTCCGGGCGTGAGACTTTGGTGGCCCCAAACGCCAGTGTGCAAGGCCAGACACAGCCCGCGCCGATCCCCTGCAGGGCCCGCGCGCCAATCAGAAAGTCCAGGCTGGGGGCAACAAAGCACACCACGGATGCAAACAGAAAGATCGTGAGGCCGATGATCATGATCTTTCGATGACCATACATATCACCCAGGCGGCCCCCGGCGACCATGGTCATGGCAAAAAACAGCGCGTAGATGTTTAGCACCCATTGGGTGCTGGTAATGTCAGCGTCGAAACTGTTTTCGATTGCGGGCACCAGCATTAGGGCGCCGGTGAAATCGATACCGATGCCAAATCCCGTCACCATCAATGCGGCAACTTTTACAATGCTGCTGCGATCCATATCCGCATCCTTCGTGATCCAAATGGGTCAATGATGCATGAATGAAGCCAAAAAGATAGGTTGACGGACTATTGGCGGTCAGTCGTCGCCCCGGCAAATCTGGCGAAAAGCGCGTTTGAGCATCTCCAGCTCAGCGCGCAGCAGCTCGACCTCGGTCCGCAGATCATCCGCGGCTGGTTCGCCTGCGATCACGGTGAAATTCCCCAGTTTTTGTGTAGTCGTCGTATCAACGATGACAAAACAGTGTACGCCTTCGGATAGCGCCGCAGCAGGCACAGGAACGGCCAAGGCCCACCCATCCTGGGCTTCTGTCAATGTGACCTGGGGCAGGGGCTTGCCCAGATAGCGCACCTCAACATTTGGTTTTGTTTCGGCCTCAAGATGGCCTTGCCACAGGCCGTTTTCGAACCGAAGGGGGATCAATCTGGGGTGCGTCATGGTCTGGCGTCTCACAAATCGGCGCGATGGCGGCGGCACAGGGTCAGATCGCGCAGAAGAATGCGGTTCATGCGCGGGTTTTCAAATATCACATCCAGCCAGATCTTTTCGATCCGCTGTTCATTCAGGGGCAGATGCGCCAGATCAAAATCAACAGCGCTGGGCGTTTTCGACAGATCGATCTGCCGCAACACCTGTTCGGTGTTGGGTCCGTGCTGGATATTGAGTCGCGCGAAAATTCCGGTGTCCTGCTCGCTGTTTACCAGCGCATCCAGCCGCAGCAGGTGCTGTAGGGTCAGATCGCGCGCGGCGTCGGCTGGCAATTCGATCGACAGGGACAGGAAGGTCCCTGCAAAACTGAATGCCTCAACCGACAGGCTGAACGGCGCAAGATCGGCTTCGTCGCGGTTGCGGATTTGGCGCACGGCGATCTGGGCGCGCGGACAATCGTGAAACAGGGTCACCTGCCCATCGATACCCGCCTTGCGCGGAGCTGAGGCAAGCCCGGGTTGCGCCAGTGGTCCACGCCACAAATCGGGCCGCCAGGCCCAATCCGTGCCAACGGGTTTTGGAAACTGGGCCGATCCGATCTGAGGTCGGGTCAGGCGGCTATCTGCAATATGGATCAACTTGTTCAGACTGGCCCGTAAGCCGCGCGCCTGATCGCGTTGCAGGCGCAACGCCGATTGCGGGGCATCTTGCGCCTGTTCCGCCACTTTGCGCCATCGCTGCAACGTCTTGCGGTGTATGTAGCGATCCAGAATCCTGCCCATTGTCCTATCGTCCCAAGTTGCACCTCTTTAGTCAAAGACGGTGTAGGGGACAAACCCGGAATGGCAGTATGGGGGTGAATAGTCACAAAATCCTGAAGACCCGTTGGTGCGGATCTGAATTCGGCGTGACAAAGACCCGTTGCATTCTTGTAATCAGCCGGGTCAATGCTTACCGTCTGGCACCGGGCTGAGGGTGGGTTTTCCTCGGAACCTCCGCGCAACAGATTAAGCACAGATAAGGCCAGTTCATGGAACCCACTCTGTTTTCATTCATATGGAAATATTCGAAAAAGCAGCAGCTTGTGCTGTTGGGTTTGACGGTTCTGTCTTTTCCGTTTCTCTATGCTTCGCTTGAGCTGCCCAAGCAGATCATCAACGATGCCATCGGTGCGCCTGGCGATACGGTTGCCGTCTGGGGCATCACATTCACCCAGGTGCAGTATCTGCTGATCCTGTGTTTCGCCTTTCTGGCCACAGTCATCGCCAGCGGTGTGATGAAAATGCGGATCAACACGATGAAGGGGGTTCTGGCCGAACGGATGCTGCGACGCCTGCGATTCACTCTGATCAACAGGTCGATGCGCTTTCCCAAATCGTATTTCGCGACCACCAGCCAGGGAGAGCTGGTGTCGATGATCACATCCGAGGCCGAACCGATGGGCGGACTGATGGGCGATGCCATTGCCCAGCCCGTGTTCCAGTTTGGTCAGATGATGACCATCGTGACATTCCTGTTCATGCAAAGCGTCTGGTTCGGGCTGGCCAGCATTGCGCTGATCCCGTTGCAGGCGTGGCTGATCCCCAAGCTGCAACGCCAGATCAACCTGCTGAACAAGGACCGCATTCAGGAGGTGCGCAGCCTGAGTTCTGAGATCGGCGAAAGTGCCGCGGGGATCAGTGATCTGCGGACCAATGGCGGCTGGCGCTATCGTCTGGCGCAATTCAGCCATCGGTTGGGCACCTTGTTCGAGATCCGGTTCAAGATCTACAACAAGAAATTCTTTATGAAGTTTCTCAACAATCTGATCACTCAGATGACGCCGTTTCTGTTTTATTCCGTCGGCGGCTATCTGGCGATCAAAGGCGAGATCACGGTAGGTGCCCTGGTCGCGGCGCTTGGGGCTTACAAAGACCTGAGCGGCCCGTGGAAGGATCTGTTGACCTATTACAACCAGGTGCAGGATATGTCGCTGCGCTGGGAAATCGTGACTGAGCGATTTGCCCCGGATAACATGATCCCAGAGGAGCTATTCGAGGGTGAACCCGAGACGGTCCCGCATTTGGATGGCGATATTGAGTTGCGCAATGTGACGGTGCGGGATGGGGACGGCAAAACCGTTCTTGAAGACCTTGACCTGAAGATCCCGAAAGGCGCGCGCGTGGCGATTCAGTCGACCAATTCGGCGGAGCGTACAGCGCTTGGCCAATTGCTGACGCGAGAGGTACTGCCGGTTCAGGGTGAGGTGATCATGGCCGGGCATGACCTGCGCAATCTGCATCAGGCGGTGATTGCCGCGCGCATCGGCTATGCCTATTCGCGGCCCTATCTGTTTGATGGCACGTTGGGCGACAACCTGATGATGCCGCTGCGAACGCATCCGCAGATTGATGAGGCTGGTGTAAAGGCCCCGACCCGCCGACAGATCGAATCTGCGCGCTCGGGCAATCCGACAGATCTGCTGAGCGATGAGTGGATTGATCCCGGTTTGGCAGGGCTGGACGATATCGACGATATCCGCGACTGGTGGTTCCAACTGGTCGAGGCGATGGGTATTGACGAGTTCATGTTCCGCCGAACGCTAGGATCGTCTTTTGACCCGAAACTGCATCCGAACTTGGCGCAGGACATTGTAAATCTGCGGGATACGATTGCGACGCGTCTGCGCGAAAAAGGCTTGGACAAGTATGTCCACCGGTTTGATCCGGAACAGTTCAACCCAACCGTTCCGCTGGGTGGAAACCTGCTCTATGCCGCGCCGACCCGCCAGATTTCACCCGAAAGTCTAGCCAATGACGGGCATTTTCTGTCGATGCTTCGGGCGCATGATCTGGCAGAGGAAGCGCTGAATATATCGAACGCTGTGCTGGATACGCTCAGCCGGACCTTCGGCCGGGATGGCACGGATCACCCGTTGTTCCTGCGGTTGGGTATGAGCAAGGAAATGTATCACCGCTGGTTGGACATAGATGAGCGGCGCAAGGCCAAGGGCGACGCGGGGCTCAGCGATGAAGAACAGGCCCTGCTGCTGACCGTTCCCTTCCTGTTGACCGCCGAACAAATTGGCTCGGATTTCCCGGATGAGTACAAGGACAAGATTCTTGCAATTCGGCAGGGTCAGGCCGAACAGCTACGTGGGGCGATGAACGGAATGTTTGTCCCGCTGTCCCCTGACACATATTTCCCGATACTGCCCGTGTTGGTAAATGCGCTATACGGCCGGGTTTCGGTAACGGCGGGCGCGCATCTGGATGAGATTGAGGATGTAGTTGCAGAAGCCATGAACGAGGCTGGTCTCAGACGCCGTGCTGCTGCGATTATATATGATCTGCCAGCCGGTCTGGGCGGCAACAATCTGGCCACGGTCTTTCAGGAACGCGCGGCTTTTTCCCGGGCTGGCATCAAGCGGCCGGATGTTCTCATCCTCGACAAGGCGCTGGCCAGCCACGATTCCGAAAGCCGCCTGCGAACCCGTTTGAAACTGCGCGAGTTGCTGCCCGACTCGATCATGATCTTCATGGAAGATCACTTCGCGCATCCCGAAGCCTATGACCTGTTCATCGAGATCAAAGATGGCCGGATTGATGGCGTCTCACGCACACAAACAAAGCATGAAGAAAGCACCTCGGCGGATCTAAGCCGCAAGCTCGAGATCATCTCTTCGACCGAGCTGTTTTCTGGCATCGATGCGCGTAACCAGCGCCTGTTGGCGTTTTCCGCGCAATGGTTTGATGTGGCGGCGGGGCAGCAGATATTCTCGCGCGGGCAGGCCGCTGATGCGGCCTATCTGTGCATCAAAGGCACGGCCAATCTGAACTGGGTCGATGACGAGGGCGGCAGTCGTACCATTTCGGTCGTTGAATCCGGGCGCCTGATCGGGGACTTATCCATTATCACAGGCGAACCCCGTCAGCTGGACCTGACTGCGGTGTCAGACTGTACGTTCCTGCGTATCGGCGCCGAGGAACTGCGCGCAGTCATTGAAAACGATGCAACCGTTGCAGTTCAATTGTTGCAAACGGTTGCGGGCTATCTGACCACGCTGGCGACGCGGATCAACACAGCCCGGACCCCTTCGGAAATCTTCCCGGAGGTGCCTCAGGCAATTTCGGACGAAAGCGTTGCCAATGACGCCTGAGCCCGGCGCGTATGCAGCCCATGAGGCACTGGTCGCTGAGGCACGTGCCCGGCCTGAGCTATGGCGGTTTTTGGCCGGTCTAGTCATCGTCGCTGCGCTTTACATGGCGCTGAATTCGGTGATCTTTGCACTCATCGCCGGCCTGATCCCGCCTGCGCAGGCCGAAGGGTTCTTTCGCGGATCGACTGCGGCAGGCACGTTGTTATTGCTGGTCAGCTTCGGGTTTTTGATCGTGGGTGTCGCGGCGGCGGCGCGGGTGATGCAGCACCGATCTCTAGGTCACATCCTTGGGTCACGCAATTTGGCCCTACAGCAGTTTGGGCGTGTGTTTCTGGCCCTATTGATATTGGGGTTGGTGATGTTTGCTTTGCCACCCTATGGGATGGGCGAGCCGCTGATCCAAAACCTGGCACTGCCAGTCTGGCTGATCCTGCTGCCCCTCGCTGCTTGTGCAGTTTTAATTCAAACCAGCGCCGAAGAGATCCTGTTTCGCGGCTACATTCAGCAATCGCTGGCGGCCAGATTCCAATCGCCCCTTATCTGGATGGGCGTGCCCTCGGCCCTGTTTGCAGCAGGCCACTATGCCCCCGAATTGGCCGGGGACAACGCACTCATCGTGGCTGTCTGGTCCTGTGTGTTTGGCCTTCTGGCCTCAGACCTGACAGCGCGATCTGGCACATTGGGTCCGGCCATCGCCTTGCATTTTTTCAACAATCTCATCGCGCTCGTGTTTATCTCGTTGCCGGATTCGCTGAGCGGTTTGGCGCTCTACCTGCTGCCTTTTGAGATGTCAGAGACCGATATGCTGCGCCAATGGCTGTTCGTGGATTTCGCAACAATGCTGGTCTGCTGGCTGACTGCGCGGATTGCACTCAGGCGTTGATTGCATTTCCTTCCGTTGCGTCTTATTTGACGTCAAAGCCGCTCTATTAAGGTTCCGATATGAACTGGATCACAAACTACGTCCGCCCCCGGATCAACTCGATCTTCTCGCGCCGCGAGGTGCCCGAAAACCTGTGGCACAAGTGTTCGGAATGCGGAACCATGCTGTTTCACCGCGAGCTGGCAGAAAACCAGAATGTCTGTACTCAGTGCGGCCATCACATGGCGATCACCCCGCGCGACCGGTTTAAGCATCTGTTTGATGGTGGCATTTTCACCGAGGTCGACGTGCCCGCGCCCAAGGACGACCCGCTGCATTTCCGAGATCAGAAGAGATACCCTGATCGCATGAAAGCGGCGCAGAAAAAGACGGGCGAGAAAGAGGCGATGTTGGTCGCCGCTGGTGAAATTGGGCGCACGCCGATTGTGGCGGCTGCGCAGGATTTCTCATTCATGGGCGGATCGATGGGCATGTATGTCGGCAATGCCATCATCGCTGCCGCGCAAGAGGCGGTGAAATTAAAACGCCCGCTGATCCTGTTTTCCGCCGCGGGTGGCGCGCGGATGCAAGAAGGCATCCTGAGCCTGATGCAGATGCCCCGCACCACTGTTGCGGTCGAAATGCTGAAAGAGGCGAACCTGCCTTATATCGTTGTGCTGACCCATCCCACAACAGGCGGGGTGACCGCGTCTTATGCGATGCTGGGTGATGTGCATATCTCCGAACCGAACGCGCTGATCTGTTTCGCCGGGCCGCGCGTGATCGAGCAAACGATCCGCGAAAAATTGCCCGAAGGATTCCAGCGCGCCGAATATCTTCTGGACCACGGCATGCTGGACCGCGTGACCAAACGAACCGAGATGCGAGACGAGCTAATCACCATCACCCGGATGCTGATGAACCAACCCCCGGCGATCCGGGGTGATTTGCCCGCGCCGGAGCCGGAAGAGGCCGCCGTGGACGCGCCTGCTGACGATACGGATCAGAAATGACCCCCCAAACATCTGACGCTATCCTCGACCGGATGATGGCGCTGCACCCCAAGATCATCGACCTGACCTTGGATCGTGTCTGGCGTTTGCTGGATGCGCTGGACAATCCGCAAGCCAAACTGCCACCCGTGATCCATATCGCGGGCACCAATGGCAAGGGCTCGACCCAGGCCATGATCCGCGCCGGGCTCGAAGGGGTAGGGCTTCTGGTTCATGCCTATACCTCGCCGCATCTCGCGCGGTTTCACGAACGGATCCGTTTGGCGGGCGAGCTTATCTCGGAACCCAATCTGACGGCCGTGCTGGATGAATGCTACGCCGCCAATGGCGGTGAGAATATTACCTATTTCGAAATCACCACCTGCGCGTCCCTTTTGGCTTTTGCCCGCGCGCAGGCCGACTACACGCTGCTTGAGGTCGGACTGGGCGGACGTCTTGACGCGACCAACGTGATCGATGCTCCTGCGATGACGGTGATCACGCCGGTCTCCATCGACCATGAACAATTCCTGGGCAACACGCTGGCTAAGATCGCGGCTGAAAAGGCCGGAATCATCAAACGCGGTGTGCCTTGCGTCGTTGGTCCGCAACCGGAAGAAGCGATGGAGGTCATTGAACAGACCGCTGCCCGCCTCGGCGCGCCGCTGATCGCCTATGGCCAGCACTGGCATGTGGCCGAAGAAAACGGACGCCTGATCTATCAGGACGAAACCGGCCTGCGTGACCTGCCGCTGCCCAACCTTCTGGGTGCGCATCAGATTCAGAACGCTGGCGCGGCGCTGGCCGTTCTGCGGCACCTCAACCTGGGCGATGCCGCCTACGAGGCCGCTGTCACCCGCGCCGAATGGCCCGCGCGCATGCAGCGGCTGAAAACGGGCCCTCTGGTTCAGGCCGCGCCGCAAGCCGAGCTGTGGCTGGATGGCGGCCACAACGCCGCTGCTGGTATCGCACTGGCTGATGTGCTGGCCAAACTGCCGAAACGCCCGACCCATATGATCTGCGGCATGTTGAACACCAAGGATGTCACCGGCTATCTCGTACCACTGGCCACGCAGGCCGACAGCCTGACCGCCGTGTCGATCCCCGGCGAAACCGCGACACTCAGCGCCGAAGACACCGCCGCTGCCGCGGCGAAGGTCAATCTGCGAGCCACAACCGCCGCCAGCGTTGGTGATGCGCTTCGCTCAATCGTTACTCAGGACCCACAGGCCCGCGTGCTGATCTGCGGCTCACTTTATCTTGCTGGCCATATCCTGCGCGAAAACGGCTAAGGGCATCCGCCCGCAGGGCTTCATCTGGCCAAAAACATCCCGGGGGAACCGCCAAAGGCGGTGGGGGCAGAGCCCCCTAAACGCCCCAATCCTCAGCCTGCATCTCCCTCAGGCGCGAGGCGGTGCGCTCGAATTCAAACGTGCCTTCCCCCTCGACATAAAGCATCTCGGGCTCTGCCGCGGCAGAACAGATCAACCGCACCCGAGCCTCATAGAGCGCATCGATCAAAGTGACAAAGCGCTTGGCTTCGTTGAAATTGTTCCGCGACAGGCGCGGGATGTCTTCCAGCACCAAAACCTTCACCGTTTCGGCAATCTCCAGATAGTCCGCAGGTCCCAGCATCCGGCCGCACAGATCATAAAAGGTCGCCCTGGCAATACCGTTGCGGAACTGAGGCAGCTCAACCGCGCGCCCATTGACCTGCAGCACCAGCGGATCAGCCGAACCACCGGCCAAATCGGTCCAGACCGCGCGAATACTCTGGCGGGCTTCGGGGCCAATCGGGGTGAAATAGACCGGCGCGCCCTCCAACCGGTTCTGCCGATAATCGGTGGGCGAGACCAGTTCCCACACCTGCAGCTGCTCTTTGATATGCGCGATAAAGGGCAGGAACAGCTGCCGGTTCAGCCCGTCCTTGTACAGATCATCCGGATGCCGGTTCGATGTCGTTACGACCACCACACCGCCTGCATGCAACATGTCGAACAAACGCCCAACGATCATCGCATCGGTGATATCAGTGATCTGCATCTCATCAAAAGCCAGCAACCGGACGGATTTGACCACTTCTTGCGCCACCGGTGCCAGCGCATCCTCAACACCGTCCTTGCGCGCTTTGTGCATACCTGCGTGGATTTCTTGCATGAAGGCATGAAAGTGAACGCGGCGCGCGGGAATGTCCTGCAAACTGTCGACGAACATATCCATCAACATGGATTTTCCACGCCCAACACCGCCCCACAGGTACAACCCTTTGGGCGCAGGCGGTGCTTTGCGAAACAAACCACGCTTTACCGGAGCTGCAAGTGCTGCGCGGATCCGTTCGAAATGCGGCAGCACGGCCTCTTGCGCATCGTCGCGGGTCAGCTCTCCAGCGTCGATGCGGGTGTCATAAAGCGAGATCAAATCCGTCATAAGTCAGAGCCTTACCGATGAGACGGCGACTTGAAAAGCAAGCAGTTCTGCCGATACATCAAAATTCCTTATCCTCGACCGCAAATCTGTTGAATTGACGGCCAGAGTGAATCCTGTACCGTCGGCAAACGTTTTATGGACCGGGGCCTCCCAATGCCGCATTCTGCCCGCCTAATAAATCCAATCCTGATTGTCGGATGTATCATCATCACGGTCAGTTTCGCTGTGCGTGCCTCGTTCGGGGTGTTCCAGATCCCGATTGCGGATGAGTTCGGCTGGCTGCGCACGGATTTCTCGCTTGCGATTGCGATTCAAAATCTGGCCTGGGGCATCGGGCAACCCATCTTCGCCGCGATCGCCGAAAAGATTGGGGATCGTAAGGCAATCATTCTTGGGGCGCTGACCTATGCGGCAGGCATGGTTTTGTCGGCCTGGTCTATCACCCCGTTTGGGCATCAGATGTATGCTTGGCTGGTGGGGTTTGGCATCGCGGGAACCGGGTTCGGCGTGGTCCTTGCGGTGGTTGGTCGGGCCTCATCAGACAAGAACCGGTCCATGTCTTTGGCGATTGTAACTGCGGCTGGCAGCTTCGGCCAAGTGATCGGCGCACCAACCGCCGAATGGCTTCTCACCTTCTTGCCTTGGCAACAGGTCTTCATCGTTTTCGCCATCGCAATCCTTGCCCTTGTGCTGACACTGCCCTTCATGCGTGCCCCGCAGCCGGTCAGCAAAGCCGAGTTGGAAGAAAGCATGAGACAGATTCTTGGAAAAGCGTTCCGAGATCCGTCTTATGCGCTGATCTTTCTGGGCTTTTTCAGCTGCGGTTATCAACTGGCGTTCATCACCGCCCATTTTCCTGCCTTCGTGACCGAGATGTGCGGCCCGATCCAACCCGGAGGCGTCCTGCACTCCCTGGGTATCACCACCACGTCCGCCTTGGGTGCGGTTGCGATTTCGTTGGTAGGTTTGGCCAATATCGGCGGCACGCTACTGGCCGGTTGGGCGGGCAATCATTTCCCCAAGAAATACCTGCTGGCCGCCATCTACACAGCTAGAACCGTCGCGGCTGCGGCGTTCATTCTCATGCCGATCACGCCGACTTCGGTGATCATCTTCTCAATCGTCATGGGGTCACTGTGGCTCGCCACGGTGCCTCTAACCTCGGGTCTTGTCGCACACCTCTACGGCTTGCGCTACATGGGCACGCTTTACGGTTTCATCTTCCTCAGCCACCAGATCGGAGGGTTCCTTGGCGTCTGGTTGGGCGGACGGATGTACGATGTCTATGGTGACTACACCATGGTCTGGTGGATCGGCGTCGCGGTCGGAGCCTTCAGCGCCATTGTCCACCTGCCGATCCGTGAGAACCGTAGTGCGACACCCGCTCCGGCTTAGCGGGCTTCATCGACGGTCAACAAACCCTCTGCCACCAGTCGATCTGCCCAGCCGTCCGTGCCTTTGAAGTGATGCGTCTGCCATCCACGCCCGCGTGCCGTTTCGATATTGTCGATCCGATCATCTGCAAACAAAAGTGACGCGGGCGGCAGGCCACAATCCGCTTCGACCTGCTCATAGATCGGAATATGAGGCTTCACCATCTTCATCCGGCCCGAAACATATTGCCGGTCGAACTCGTTCAGGAACGGGTAGACGGTGGTGGCATAGTCGAAATTCTGCACGCCGAAATTTGTCAATGCGAACACCGGCACGCCTTTGGCTCGCAACGCCCGCTGCAACCGGACCGAATGTGGGATTTCAGGTGCAGCAAGCTCGATCCATTTGTCGTGCCACATGCGGATCTCATCGCGCCATTTGGGGTATTTCTCAGCCCAGTCGTAGATCGTATCGGTGAAATGATAGCCCTGATCCACCAGATCGTTCATGCCGTGCAAATCAACCTCTTCGAACATGGCCCGACGGCGATCTTCGCCGATCACGCGATCATAATAGCGCTCGGGTTGCCATTCGATCAGGACATTGCCGATATCAAAGATGACCGCTTGAATGGACATGTCGTGATCCTGTGCTGAGTTCGTTCTGCGCGCCGACTGAACCAAGCTAAGCGCTCAAGTTCAAGCACCACCCGCAGCGCGCTGCGCAGCCTGCCCCAACCGGAGACGACGCATCTGTGATGCGTCGCCGCCAGGCGGGAGCCTTATGCCCGTTTTGCAGCCCTGAGTTCCCGTTCCAACGTATCCAGAAACCGAGATCGGTCGGCTTTGCCAAATGGTTTACCGCCGCCCCCTGCACCCAACGGGTTTGCCGCACGCAAGTCGGCCATCAGGTCGCGCATCGCCAGTTGCTGACCGATATTGGCAGCGGTGAACGCCTCGCCGTTGGGGCGCAGCACGCGCGCGCCGGCCTCGACACATTTTGCGGCCAAGGGGATGTCGGATGTGACCACCACATCTCCCGGCCCGCAGCGTTCGGCGATCCACTTGTCGGCCTCATCAGCCCCTTCCGAGACAATGACCACCTGCACCAAACGGTTCGCCGACGGCCGCAGCCCGCCATTCGACACCAGCACCATCGGAACCTTGTGGCGGGTTGCCACCCGCTCGGCCTCGGCCTTTACCGGGCAGGCATCGCCATCGATATAGAGCGTTGTCACGCCTTTTTTGCCTCTTTCGTCGCCGCTGGCTTCTTTTTCACCTTGAACTCGTCCGGGATCGGCATCCGGTTGAACGCGTCCAGACCGGCGATCTTGTAGGCTTCGGCCAGCGTTGGATAATTGAACGTGTTCTGGACAAAGTAGTCCACGGTGCCTTTCAGGTTCAGCACGGCCTGCGCGATATGGATCAGCTCGGTCGCGCCTTCACCGACGATCTGCACACCCAGAACCCGGCGGGTTTTCAGCGAAAACAGCATCTTTAGCATGCCATGCTCCAACCCCATGATATGCCCACGCGAGGTTTCGCGGAATCGCGCCACGCCAACCTCGTAGGGAATGCCGCGCTCCTGTAATTCCTCTTCGGACATGCCACAGGTGGAAATCTCGGGCACCGAGTAGATGCCATAAGGGTACCAGGGGCTTTCCGGCAGTGTCGGCGTTTCCAGCGCGTGGCAAGCAGCGACACGGCCCTGCTGCAGCGACGTTGAGGCGAGTGACGGATGCCCGATCACGTCACCTGTCGCATAGATATGCGGCACGTCGGTCTGATAGGTCTTGCGATCCACGTTGATCCGGTTGCGATGATCGGTTTCCAGCCCGACTGCATCCAGGTTCAACGCCGAGGTTGCGCCCATGCGACCGGCTGCAAACAGCAGCATTTCGGCCCGGACATGGCGGCCGTTCTCCAGCGTGACCTCGACATGTTCACCCGCATCTTCGATTTTCTCAACAGCAGAGCCGAGGCGCAGATCGACACCGTTTTCGCGTATCTGATGGGTGAATTCATGGATCAGGCGGCTGTCAATGAAATCTAGAAAGCTCTCGCGGGGTTCAATCAGCGTGACCCGCACGTCCAGGGCCGAGAACATGGTCGCGTATTCCACACCGATCACCCCGGCACCGATCACGATCAGTGAGCGTGGAATCTCTGCCATTTCCAGAAAATCATCGCCATCCACAACGGTCTTGCCGTTGAAAGGCACATAATCGGGGCGATAGGTCTTAGTTCCGGTGGCGATCAGGAATTTGGCTGCAGTCAGGCGGGTTTTTTCGCCCGCATCCGTTGCGACTTCGATCTCGTGCGGGCCAGTGAATGTTGCCAGCCCGTTCAGGGTTTCCACATGGTTGCGGTTGAACTGATGTTCCAACACGTCAACTTCATGATCCAGTGTCATGTGCAGACGCGCCTTGAGGTCCTCGGCGCGGATCTGGTCTTTGACCCGGTACGAGCGGCCGTAGAAGCTGCGTTCGCGCCAGCCAGAAAGGTTCAGAACTGTTTCGCGCAGGGTTTTCGAAGGGATTGTGCCCGTGTGGACCGAAACACCACCAAGCCGGTCCTTGCGGTCGATCACCAGCACACGACGCTTCAGCTTACCAGCCTGGATTGCCGCAGACCGCCCCGAAGGGCCCGACCCGATGATGATCAGGTCATAGTCATATTTGCTCATGCGTTACTCTCCGTACAGTGCTTCGGCGTGGAAGGTGATGTGGTCTTCCATGAAGGTGGAGACAAAGAAATAGGAATGATCATAGCCCGGTTGCAGACGATAGCTGGCCTGCTGGCGGCGTTCAGCAATGGCACTTGCCAGAGCTTCGGGGCGCAGCAGATCGATAAACTGATCATTGGCGCCCGTATCGATCAGGATCGGGCCGTCAAACCCAACCTCTTTCATCATCAGGGACGCATCGTGCTTTTTCCAAAGCCCTTCATCCTCACCCAGATAAGCAGCCAGCTGTTTGCGACCCCAATCCGCACCGGTCGGGTTCGAGATCGGAGCGAAGGCTGAAACCGAGCGGAACCGACCCGGAAGGTTCATCGCCAGCGTCAGGGCGCCATGGCCCCCCATGGAATGGCCCGTGATGGCCTGACGATCCATGTCGATGGCGAAATTCTCGGCCAGAAGGGCGGGCAGTTCCTCGGCTACGTAGTCCCACATGTTGAAATGCGGGGCCCATGGGGATTGCGTTGCATTCACATAGAACCCGGCGCCCTGACCCAGATCGTAGTCTTCGTGATCGGCCACGGCTTCGCCACGGGGCGAGGTGTCAGGAAAGACCACGGCAATCCCTTGCTCGGCCGCCCAGGCCTGTGCCCCGGCTTTGGTCATCGCGTTTTCATGGGTGCAGGTCAGGCCGGATAGGTACCACAGGATCGGAACCGGGCCGTCCTTTGCCTCGGCTGGAAGGAACAGGCCAAAGGTCATATCACATTGGCAAGCTGTTGACGCATGGCGATAGACGCCTTGCACGCCACCGAAACAGGCGTTCTCCGAAACGGTTTCCATCTAGTCTTATCCTCGCATTAGGGTCGGCTAAGGGCTAACGATCCAAGGGCTTCACGTAAAGCCCGGGTGCGTTCGGCGCACGTATTTTTTAAAGGATGAAAATCAGAGCGCAGTGACCCAAGCAATTACAAGCGGTACGGTCAGGATGCTGGCTACGGTCGACAACAGGATCGCTGCCGAGGCGCGATGGGGTGCGACGCCATAATGGGCGGCCAGCATGTAGACATTGCCCGCCACTGGCAGGGCGGCGGCGGCAATTGCTACGGCAGCCGGGAACGTGTCGATGGGCACCAGCCAGAGTACCGCAATCGCGACGCAGGCCGGGTGGACTACCAGTTTACAAAAGCTCAACCAGGCAGCGACCTGAATACGCTCGGCGGATTTGCCAGCCAGAGACGCCCCGATTGCAAACAACGCGCCGGGCGTTGCCGCGCCGCCCAGAATGGTGAGAAAATCGTTCAGTGGGCCGGGGACTGGTACCTGAAAGGCGGACCAAATCAGACCGGCGGAAATCGATACGATCATGGGATTCTTGAGCAGCCCTACTCCAATCAGGTGCAGAGTGGCTGGGGTCAGTTTACCATCTCGCCCCCCATTGATCAGGATCACGATGAGCGAGGAAAACACCACAAGATCAACGGCCAGAACCAACATTACCGGTCCAATAGCAGCTTCGGTCAGCAGTAACGCCAGCATCGGCAGGCCCAGAAACCCGACATTGCCGATTGCGGCGCATTGTGCCTCGACCGCTGCTGTGGGGATGTCCAGCCCTCGGAACCAGGCGATCAAGGTCGCAATCAGATAAACGGCCAGCGTTCCGATCAGATAGCCAATGATCAGGCGACCATTGAAGATCTCAGCAAATGGCAGGGTCGCGGCAAAGCGAAACAGCATCGCCGAGAGGGCAAAGAAGAACACAAATTTGGTCAGGTAAGCCGTGGCTTCGGCGCTGAAAAACCGGCTGCGTCCGGCCCAATAGCCCAGGCCGATGATCGCAAAGAAGGGCAGGGTGCGCAGAAAGATCTCGACCATGGCCTGTCCTAACATGGTTTTGGTCCGTCGCAAGTACGGACATTTGGTTTACCACCCTTAGTGAAGCGGGTCGTGCAAAGTGGTGTTTCAACAGAATTGTGAGGTCAATTCACTTGAGCATGCCGAGAATCCTTGTATCTAAACCGAACGGTTTATAAACTCGGAGCACCTCAGACTAGGAGACGACATGACCCAGACCGCTACGATCCTGCGCACAGGCCGAAAATTTGAACAGGTTCTGAGCGGGGCCCGAGAGGTTTTTATGGCGGATGGGTTTGAAGGGGCCAGTGTGGATGATATCGCTCGGGCGGCGGGCGTATCAAAGGCAACGCTGTACAGCTATTTTCCCGATAAGCGCCTGCTGTTTGTCGAAGTGGCGCAGACCGAGTGCAGCCGGATGGCAGAGCGCGTTATCGCCATGGTCGATGAGACCAAACCCGTACGTGAGGTTCTGACGATTGCGGCAACTCAGTTGGTCAGCTTTTTTGTTTCCGATTTCAACCAACAGGTCTTCCGGGTCTGCGTTGCTGAACGTGATCGTTTCCCTGAATTGGGCCGGGCGTTTTATGAGGCCGGGCCACAAAACGGGCAACGCAGGATGGCCGAGTATCTGGATAAGGCCGTGGCCAAGGGCGAGCTGGCGATCGAGGATATTCAGATTGCCGCAGAACAGTTTGCTGAACTATGTAAGGTACGCTTGTGGCTGCGTGCCGCTTTCGGGATCCAGAAAGAGTTCAGTCAGGACGAGATTGATGAGGTTGCATTGCACGCGGTCGATATGTTCCTTGCGCGCTACGGAGCCTGAAAGCTAAACCGGCGTCAATATTTTGTCCGCATCTGATAGCCCTGATGAAATGTCATCCTGACAAAGGTCACGGGTTTGTTCTGAAACCAAGTGGTGCGTTCCAACTGAAACAGAGGCGTTCCGGGCGGCACTGACAGAAACTCCTGTAGCTGGCCCGTGGCAGGTACCGCAGAGAATGCGATTTCTGCATTTGAGAACGGAATTTCGGATAAAAGCCATTCGTTCGGGCCGACAGTCAGAAAATCCTGATCGACCACATGGGGCACCGTATCCGTGTTGATCCAGCGTTCTTCGAACTGAAAAGGGCGGTTGTCCGCGTGATGCATGCAGTTCAGATGCAACACCTGTGCCCCCTCTTGCAGCCCCAGCTTGGCCTGCAGCCAGGGTGGGCAGTTGATCATATTGCGACTGACCAGAGCATAGCGGTATTCCGCATTCATATCCTCGATGGTCTGGCGTACCACGGTGATCGGCAGTTTTGCCTGTTTGACTGGGGTGGTCACAACACGGGTACCACCTTTGCGCCGACGCGTGATGATGCCCTCATTGGCCAGTTCGCGCAGGGCACGGTTGACAGTGGCGCGGGCACAGCCAAACTCGGCCGCGAGTTCCAGTTCGGTTGGTAACAGACTGCCCTGTGGCCAGATGCGTGTTTGAATGCGGTTCAGCACCTCATCCCGAATATCCTGAAATCCCATGTTCTTTTGTGCGCTCACAGCTTGTTCGGTCCTTAGTGATATTCATAAGTAATTTATGTCTGTGTATTTGCATAGGCAGAGAATTTGGCCGTCAATTGCCTAAAGCGCAGCCAAAAGGGTGCGCATCGCGTTGCGGTAGTTCGCGATGATCCTGTCACGTTGAACATGCCACCCGCTTTGAACCTGATGTCGACCTGCGGACCACAGGTCAGTGACAACATGATCTTTGGCGGCAAATACCAAACCATCCAACAGTTGATCAGGCCGCAGCGCGCAAAGCGACGGATGCTGGCTGTCAATGGCGACCAGATCAGCCAGATTACCCGGTGCGATCTGCCCTGCATCACGGGCAAGCGCTTGCGCCCCGCCTAAAGCGGCTTTGGAATACAGCGACTGCCCGACCGATCCTTCGCCCGTCACCAACACATTGCGTGACAGATCGCGCAAGCGTTGCGAGTACTCCAGTGTCCTTAATTCCTCGGTCAATGAGATCAGCACATTCGAATCCGAGCCAACGCCAAATGCACCATCCGCTGCCAGAAAGCGTGGGCCATTGAAAGGCCCGTCGCCCAAATTGGCCTCTGTCACCGGGCACAGCCCGGCCACAGCGCCGGACCGGGCCATGGCCTGTGTTTCGGCATCGGTCATATGGGTGGCGTGGATCAAGCACCAGTTGGCATCAACCGGAGCATTGGCCAGCAACCATTCGACCGGGCGGGCGCCTAGCCCGGCCTGTACTTCGGCCACTTCTTTGGGCTGTTCTGCTATATGAATATGGATTGGGCCCTGGCCCTGCGCCTGCAGGACTTCTGCCAGATCGCGCGGGCTGGTGGCGCGCAAAGAGTGTGGGGCGATGCCAACCCGGCAATCACCGGGCAGGTTCGTGGCCGCCGCGTGCGCCTGATCGACCAGTGTGCAGAACCGATTAACATCATTGCCAAACCGTTTCTGGCCTTGCTCCAAAGGGTGCCCTCCGACGCCTGCATAGGTATAGAGCACGGGCAGATGAGTCAGGCCGATGCCTGTTTCTTCGGCGGCAGCCATGATGCGGTCGCTTAGCTCAGCCAGGTGATCATAGGGTTGGCCATCCGGCTGATGATGCAAGTAGTGGAATTCGCCGACTGCCGCATAACCGGCCTCTTGCATCTCCAGATAGACAAGTGCTGCGATCGCCTGAACCTGATCCGGGTTCAAATGTGCAGTAAAGCGATACATCAGATCGCGCCACGTCCAGAAGCTGTCGCGCCCTGCGAGCCGGTATTCGGTCATCCCGGCCATGGCGCGTTGAAACGCATGGCTGTGCAGGTTGGAAAGCGCAGGCAGCAGAGTGTCGACACACGAGTCGCCAGCTTGCGGCGTGGTGTCCTGCGTTAGCGTTCTGATCCTTCCATCCTTGATCTGCACCCTCAGATTTCGGACCCAGCCCGAACCCAGCAAGGCGTTCTGTGCGAAAACGGCAGTCATGAGACTCTCCTAAATATGGATAGACAATAAACATAAATGCATATACTGGAAAAGAGAGAAATTGTGATGTGAGAGTCCCATGCAGCCCCAGGATCATCTTTTGATTGATTTGCGTGCCGCGACGATGTCAGGCGCGGATGCCTATGGGTTGATTGACGATGCCGCGATTGCCGTTCAGGCGGGAAAAATCGCTTGGGTTGGTCCGCGAGCGGATGTGCCAGATGCCTATGCGGCACTGCCTCAGCGCGCGCTCGAAGGTCGATTGGTAACCCCTGCGCTGATCGATTGTCACACTCATGTGGTGCATGGCGGCCATCGCGCGGTTGAGTTTGAGATGCGCCTGAACGGGGCCAGCTATGAAGAGGTTGCGCGCGCGGGTGGCGGTATCATTTCGACCGTGACTGCAACCCGTACCGCCAGCGTTGCCGATCTAATCGCGCAGGCCTTGCCGCGCGTGGACGCCATGATGGGCGAAGGTGTGGCGGTAATCGAGGTTAAATCAGGCTATGGGCTGGATCGAGACACCGAACTGAACATGCTGCGCGCCGCCCGTGCATTGCCGCAGCATCGTCCAGTGAGGGTTGTGACCAGTTTTCTGGGTGCACATGCTGTGCCAGCAGAGTATAACGGACGCCCCGACGCCTATATTGCCGAGGTCTGTATCCCGACGCTGCGTGCGGCCCAAGCCGAAGGGCTGGTGGATGCGGTGGATGCGTTCTGTGAGGGCATTGCCTTTCAACCTTACCAGCTGGTGCCTTTATTCGATGCGGCGCAGGAGCTTGGCCTGCCGATCAAACTCCATGCCGAGCAGTTGTCCAATCTAGGCGGGGCTAAGCTGGCAGCCTCAAATGGTGCTCTGTCGGCGGATCACATTGAATATCTGGACGAAGACGGGGCGCTCGCCATGGCCCAGGCGGGCACCGTCGGTGTGATCCTGCCCGGCGCCTTCTACACCCTGCGCGAGACGCAGGCCCCACCCATCGACTTGCTGCGCAAACACAATGTGCTGATGGCCCTGGCAACGGATTGCAATCCTGGCTCGGCTCCGATGACCTCGTTGCTGTTGACCATGAATATGGGTTGCACCCTGTTCCGCATGACACCCGAAGAGGCATTGCGGGGTGTAACCACCCATGCCGCCCGTGCCTTGGGGCTAAAGGACTGCGGCCAGATTGCCCCCGGCTTGCGCGCAGATCTGGCCGTTTGGGATGTGGCCCACCCGGCCGAGCTGGCCTATCGCATCGGATTTAACCCGCTTCATGCCCGCATCATCGGAGGTGCAGTTTGACCACCCTGACACTCACGCCCGGCGCTGTTTCACTGGCGCAGCTGGAACAGGTCTATCGCGAAGAATGCGCTGTCAGGCTGGACCCGGTGTGCCGGCCTGATATCAAAGCCGCCCATGCCCGCATTGCCGATGCGGCGGCGGGTGAGGCGGCGGTTTACGGGGTCAATACCGGCTTTGGCAAACTGGCCAGCGTCAAGATCGCGGCCGAGGACACGGCGACCCTCCAGCGCAACCTGATCCTGTCGCATTGCTGTGGCGTTGGGCCTGCCATCCCGCGGGCGCATGCGCGGTTGATGATGGCACTGAAACTGCTCAGTCTTGGGCGCGGCGCATCTGGCGTGCGGCTGGAGCTGATCGATCTGCTGGAGGCGATGCTGGACAAAGGCGTGACCCCGGTGATTCCCGCGCAGGGGTCGGTCGGTGCTTCGGGCGATCTCGCCCCGTTGTCGCATATGGCGGCGGTCATGATGGGTGCGGGTGAGGCAGAGTTTGACGGTCAGGTCATGGCGGGCGGTCCGGCATTGGTGGCTGCCGGTCTGACGCCGGTGGAACTGGGCCCGAAAGAAGGTCTGGCGCTGATCAATGGCACCCAGTTTTCGACCGCGTTTGCACTGGCGGGTTTGTTTGGAGCATGGCAGGCGGCGCAAAGCGCGTTGGTCACGTCGGCGCTCACCACCGATGCCATCATGGGATCGACTGCGCCTTTGCAGCCCGAGATCCACACTCTGCGCGGCCATCGCGGCCAGATCGAAGCAGGGGCAACCATGCGCGCGCTATTGGCTGGATCGGTGATCCGCGAAAGCCACCGCGAGGGCGATACGCGGGTTCAGGACCCGTATTGCATTCGCTGTCAACCACAGGTCGTCGGCGCGGCGATGGATGTGCTGCGTCAGGCGTCGTTAACGCTTGAGATTGAGGCGAACGCCGCCACCGACAACCCTTTGGTGTTGTCTGAAACCGGTCTGATCGTTTCAGGTGGTAACTTCCATGCGGAACCGGTGGGTTTTGCTGCTGACATGATCGCGCTGGCCGTGGCCGAGATCGGGGCGATTGCCCAACGCCGTATCGCGCTGATCGTCGATCCGGTACTCAGCTTCGATCTGCCGCCGTTTCTGACACCCAATCCGGGCCTGAACTCGGGTCTGATGATCGCCGAGGTCACCACGGCGGCCCTGATGAGTGAAAACAAACATCTGGCCAACCCCTGTGTGACGGATAGCACACCGACCTCGGCCAATCAGGAGGACCATGTCAGCATGGCGGCCCATGGCGCGCGGCGCCTGGGGCAGATGGTGACCAATCTGGAACGTATTCTGGGTGTCGAATTGTTATGCGCCACGCAAGGGGTCGAGTTCCGCGCGCCTTTGCCCACCAGCCAGACCTTGCAGGGCGTGATGGCGCGGCTGCGCGCCTTAGTGCCGCCGCTTGGTGAAGACCGCTATACCGCGCCCGATATCGAGGCCGCCTATAGTCTGATTGCCAGTGGTGAGATTGCACACAACACAGGCGTCGATATGCCGGAACTGGGCGCATGATCGATCCAGTTGAAGTCACTCAAGGCGACAGCCCCATCGTGCTGGGCCTGCCTCATACCGGCACTTATGTGCCGCCTCAGATCGAAGCCAAGCTGAACAACCGGGGCAGGGGGCTGGCAGACACCGACTGGCATATTGACCGGCTCTATGATGGGCTGATCCCCGGTGCCACGACGGTGCGCGCCACTTTTCATCGCTATGTGATCGACGCCAATCGCGACCCGGCGGGCGTGTCGCTTTATCCCGGTCAGAACACCACAACGCTTGTGCCGTTGACGGATTTTGACGGCCACGGCATCTGGGATCAGCCGCCGTCTGAGCCTGAAATCGCCGAACGCAGGGCGATGTTCCACGCGCCGTATCACGCCACCCTTGAGGCTGAACTGGCGCGGGTCAAGGCGATCCACGGGGTGGCGGTATTGTATGATTGCCATTCGATCCGCAGCCACATCCCGTTCCTGTTTAACGGCACTCTGCCAGACATAAATCTCGGCACAAATGGCGGCGTCACCTGCGCGCCGCAGATTGAGGCCATTGCCCATGAATTTGCGGCCTCCTCACCTTACAGCACCGTACTGAACGGGCGTTTCAAAGGCGGTTGGACCACCCGGCATTATGGCCGCCCTGCTAAGGGCGTCCACGCCATCCAGATGGAACTGGCCCAGTCCACTTATCTGCACGCCGAAACGGCACCATGGACTTATGACACCCAAAAAGCCGATCGTCTGCGACGTTGGCTCAAAGACCTACTCGACGCTATCCACGACACTGCATTGGAGCTTGCCCGATGACCGACCCTCGCAAAAACACGCGTGATATCTATTCGCCCACCGGCCCAGAACTGAACGCCAAAAGCTGGATGACAGAGGCACCCCTGCGGATGATGATGAACAACCTGCACCCGGATGTGGCCGAGAACCCGCATGAGCTGGTGGTCTACGGCGGCATCGGGCGCGCGGCGCGGACATGGAAGGATTTCGACACCATCGTCGCCAGCCTCAAGGATCTGGAAGAGGACGAAACGCTGGTTGTTCAATCCGGCAAACCAGTGGCCATTGTGCGGACGCATACGGATGCGCCTCGGGTGCTGATCGCCAATTCAAACCTCGTGCCGCATTGGGCCAACTGGGATCACTTCAACGAGCTCGATAAGAAGGGCCTGATGATGTACGGCCAGATGACCGCTGGCTCGTGGATTTACATCGGCACGCAAGGCATCGTACAGGGCACCTATGAGACGTTTGCCGAGGCCGGGCGTCAGCACTATGGCGGTGACCTGATCGGCAAGTGGATTCTAACGGGGGGTCTGGGCGGCATGGGCGGCGCGCAGCCGCTGGCCGCTGTATTTGCCGGTGCCTGCTGTCTGGCGGTCGAGTGCAACCCGGACAGTATCGATTTCCGTCTGCGCACCAAATACCTGGATGAAAAGGCCGAGACGCTGGACGAAGCGTTGGAGATGATCGACCGCTGGACCAAGGCGGGCGAGGCCAAGTCGGTTGGCCTGTTGGGCAATGCCGCCGAGATATTCCCCGAGATCTACGCGCGGATGCGTGCCGGTGGCATGCGTCCCGATATCGTCACCGACCAGACCAGCGCACATGACCCGGTCAACGGCTATCTGCCCATTGGCTGGACCATGGCGCAGTGGAAGGACAAGCGTGAAAGCGATCCAAAGGCTGTCGAGAAAGCCTCACGCGCGTCGATGAAGCGACACGTCGCCGCCATGGTCGATTTCTGGAATGCAGGCGTTCCGACTTTGGATTACGGCAACAACATCCGGCAAGTGGCGCAGGATGAAGGTCTGGAGAACGCCTTTGCCTTCCCCGGTTTCGTGCCCGCCTATATCCGCCCTTTGTTCTGCCGAGGCATCGGTCCGTTCCGCTGGTGCGCGCTGTCCGGTGATCCGGAAGATATCTACAAAACCGATGCCAAGATGAAAGAGCTGTTCCCAGAGAACACCCATCTGCACAACTGGCTGGATATGGCGCAGGAGCGGATCGCCTTCCAGGGCCTGCCAGCGCGTATCTGCTGGATCGGATTGGGTGATCGTCACAAGGCCGGATTGGCCTTCAATGAAATGGTTCGGAACGGGGAGTTAAAAGCACCCGTGGTGATTGGTCGGGACCATCTGGACAGTGGCTCAGTCGCTTCGCCGAACCGCGAGACCGAGGCGATGAAAGATGGCTCGGACGCCGTGTCGGATTGGCCGTTGCTGAACGCACTCGTCAATACCGCATCGGGCGCGACTTGGGTCAGCCTGCACCATGGCGGAGGGGTCGGTATGGGCTTTAGCCAGCATGCGGGCGTGGTGATCTGTGCTGACGGTACCGACGCAGCTGCGAAACGTCTGGAGCGGGTGCTTTGGAACGATCCGGCCTCGGGCGTCTGGCGTCATGCTGATGCGGGGTATGACATCGCTAAGGAGTGCGCCCGCGAGCATGGGCTGCGTTTGCCGGGTATTCTGGGTTGATCGTAGGCAAGAGAGCCGGGCTGAGCCAGGCCCGGCTCAAGTGATCAGACAGACGACAGCGCCGCGCGGCACCAGACGCAATCGTGGTCGGAAAGCGGTGTTCCCTCATCCGAGATCGATGTCAAAAGCCCCTTCTCTTCACATCGCAGATCGCGACCTGCCAGCCAATCCAGCTTCATCACACGCTGAGGATGTGGGGTGATCAGGCTGGGGCGCGTGGTCGTTCCGTCGATTGTGAAACCCCAATTATAACCGCGTGTTTCGGCCAGACCAAAAAGACTCTCGTTCTGCCAGTTAAAATCCGGCGGCAGGTGGTTACCGGTGTTCAAATCCCCACCGATCAGAACCGGCAGTCCCGGCGCGAAGCTGTCGATAGCACCTAGCAAGACATCGAACTGCGTGTGGCGATGCGCTGCGTCGGCGTTGCTTTCCAGATGGGTGGAAACGACGCAAACGGGGCCACTTTCCGTTGGCAAAACAGCAGCAATGGCCATTCGGCCACCAACGCGTGGCTGGTCGGGATCTGCGGCACCTTCGTCGCAGGAAAACCAGTGGCCATGATCGTCCAGCCGGATCAGAGCGGTGCGTTCAAATGGCACCGAAGACAGGATCGCGTTGCCGTGCCATCCCAGTGTATTGAAGTCGTCTTTGCAGAAATGGCGCTCGGTCGGGCCGCCCAGATCAAGCTCATGAAACTCGACCCCAAAGGCGTAGACCATTCCAAGGGCATCTGCCATCGCCTCGGTCGTGTGCCGTTGCGATGTACGCGCCATGCCGTGGTCGACCTCGGACAGTAGAACAACATCGGGGCTGATCTGACCAAGATGTGCGGCGGTTGCCTCGGGGAACAGGCAGCGCTCCACATTCCATGCGGCCACGGTGAACCGTGCAGGCAGCATGGTGGTCTGTGCCCGCCCGCCAAGCTGCAGCGCGTTCATCGCTGGAATATCGCGCAACAACTCTCGATGTGCAGCGGCGGTTCGCGGGGCGGACAATATGCCTATCCGCTGATCCGGTGTCACAGCGGGAAGCACATCCAAAACGTCTGTGATCAAATGACTTTTCCTGTTTCCACATCAAACAGACGCAACGCGTCAGGTTTCAGGGTGATCTGGGTCTCGCCTGTTTGGGCCGCGTGATCTTTGCTGACCAGAACGGTGAAGGGCTGGCCACCAAGCTGACCGTGCAGCAACCGATGCGCGCCCAGTTCTTCAAGGATATCCACCTGAAACGGCACGGAACCCTGACCATCCAGTTCGATATCTTCGGGTCGGATGCCGAGTGTCACCGGCCCATTGGCAGATGTTGGCGCGGTCATGATCCCGTCATAGCCGTTGATCCGCACCTGGCCTTGATCGACCTGCGCCTCAATCAAATTCATCGGCGGCGCACCCATGAACGAGGCGACAAAGGTCGAGGCCGGGTTGTGATAGATCTCCGAAGGCGTGCCGATCTGTTCGATCCGGCCGGCGTTCAGCACGATGATGCGGTCTGCCATGGTCATGGCTTCGACCTGATCGTGGGTCACATAGACGGCCGTCGTGCCAAGGCGGCGTTGCAGGGCCTTGATTTCGATCCGCATCTGGTTGCGCAACTTGGCGTCGAGGTTGGACAGCGGTTCGTCAAACAGGAACAACGCCGGATCGCGCACAACCGCGCGGCCCATGGCGACGCGCTGACGCTGGCCGCCCGACAATTGCGCCGGTTTACGGTCCAGATATTCTGTCAGGTTCAGCATCTTGGCGGCGTCTTCGACCTTGGCCGCGATCTCGGAAGCGGGCGTGCCGCGGTTCTTCAACCCGTAGCCAATATTCTTGCGGACCGTCATATGCGGATACAACGCGTAGTTCTGGAACACCATCGCGATGTCCCGGTCCGCCGGGTCCACGTTGTTAACCACCCGGTCGCCGATTTTCAGCGTACCTTCGGTGATATCCTCCAACCCCGCGATCATGCGCAACAAAGTGGATTTACCGCATCCCGAAGGGCCGACCAGAACGACGAACTCGCCATCCTGAATGGTGAAACTGGTGGTCTCAACCGCTTTGAAGCCATTGGGATAGACCTTGCGGATGCCCTCTAATGATACCTGAGCCATGCGCGTATTCCTTATTTATCGGATTCTGTGAGGCCCTTGACGAACCAATTCTGGAAGAAGATGACAATCGCCACCGGCGGGATCATCGCAACGATGGCCAGTGCAAGCGCCTGTCCATGCTCGGGGATCTGACTGTCGGTATAGGTCAGCACGATCTGTTTGATGCCCCGGACCAGTGTGAAGAAGCTTTCATCTGTCGTGATCAGTGTTGGCCACAGATACTGGTTCCAGCCAAAGACAAACATGATAATGAAGATCGCCGCGATCATCGTCCGGCTGAGCGGAACGAGGATGTCGACAAAGAACTTCCACGGACCTGCACCATCGATCCGCGCAGCCTCGGCCAATTCCTCGGGGACGGACATAAAGAACTGTCGGAAGAAGAATGTACCGGTGGCCGACGCGATCAGGGGAACGATCAGGCCGGTGTAGGTGTTGGTCAGGCCCAGCTTCTGGATCGCCTCATAGGAAGGCAGAATGCGGACTTCGAGCGGCAGCAACAGGGTGGTGAAGATAACCCAGAAGGCCAGCGTTGCAAAGCGCAGGCGGAAATAGACGATGGCATAGGCGGCCATCATCGAGATGATGATCTTGCCGACGGCAAAGCCGATCCCCAGGATGAACGAATTCATCAGCATCAATGTGCCGTCAACGGTTTGGGTAAATCCGCCTTTCTCGAACATGGCGGCGTGGAAGTTCTTGCCCAGATCGTCGCCTAGGCCCACCTGAATGCCCTGTCGGTGGATGGTCACGGCATCATGGCTGGCTGTGGTCAGCGCCAGCAAGGGTGGCAGGATCATCAGCAATGATCCCAGGATCAGCACAAAGTGATCACCGATGGTTTCCCAGCGGATTTTGCGGGGGCGGTGGGCGATTTCGGTCGTCTCAAGGGTGGTATCAGCCATGGTTCGCCCCCTCAGGTATAGTGGATCCGGCGTTCAACCAGCCGGAACTGAAAGACGGTCAGGATTAGAACCAGACCCATAAGAATGACGGATTGCGCAGAAGAGCCGCCCAGATCGTTGCCTCGGAACCCGTCCAGATAGACCTTGTAGACCAGAGTCATCGGATTGTTTCCCGGCTCACCCTTCATCAGCGCGTCAATCACGCCGAACGTGTCGAACAGCGCATAGGTGATATTGATGATCAGCAGGAAGAACGCGGTGGGGGCGAGCAAAGGGAAGGTGACCTGCCAGAATCGCCCCGTGGCCGAGCGGTTGTCGATCATTGCTGCCTCGCGCACCGAGCGCGGGATCGATTGCAGGCCCGAAAGGAAGAAGATAAAATTGACCGGGATTTGCTTCCAGACCGATACGATGATCATCGCGGTCGCGGTGGCGTTATAGTCCACGCCCAGTTTGAAATCCCAGCCAAACATCTGGAAGAACTTGGTCATTGGACCGGTGCTTTGGTCAAAGAACAGGATGCCCAGAAACCCGGCAACCGGCGGCGCAATCGCGTAGACCCACATCAGCAGGGTTCGATAGGTCTTGGCGCCGCGCAGAACCTTATCGGCCTTGACCGCCAGCAGCAGCGCGATGGCCAGTGAGAAGAAAGTAACCAGAACCGAGAAGACAATCGTGAACCAGGCAATGCGCTTATACTGATCATTGCCAATTAACGACGTATAGTTGTCGGCCCCGACAAAGGTTGACCCAAATCCGAAAGGGTCTTGCAGAAAGAAGGACGATTGCAGCGCCCATCCAGCAGGCCAGTAAAAGAAGATGGCGATGATCATCAACTGTGGCAGCAGCAAAGCCACAGGAAGCCAGATATTATCAAAACCCGCGCGTTTCATAGGTCTTCCAGTTGCAGAAATGGGGGATGGCCGCACCCGAAGGCGCGACCATCCTGGGGGTGATCCCAGGGATTAACCCTGAGTCTTTGCAAAGCGGGCCAGCAATTCGTTGGCTTCTGCTTCGATGTTCTGGAACGCGGTTTCCACGTCGGTTTCACCGGTCAGGATACGGCCATATTCGCGGTTCATGATGTCGCGGATCTGGACGTAAAAGCCCATGCGGTAGCCTTTGGTGTTGTCGCCAGCCTTAGCGGACAGTTGGTTGACGCCAACTTCGGCTGCCGGGAAGCGGTCATAGTGGCCGTCTTTCTTGGCGACTTCGTATGCAGCTTCGGTGATCGGCACATAACCGGTTTCTTGATGCCAGAAATACTGGGTTTCAGGCGCGGTCAGGAAGTTAAAGAACTCGGCCGTTGCCTTGTTTTCTTCATCCGACTTGCCTGCCATGGCGAACAGGGCCGCACCACCGATGAAGGTCTGTGTCGGCTCGGCTGTTACGGCTTCCCAATAGGGCAGCTCGGTCGCGCTGAACTCAAATGGCAGGTCTTTCTGCAGCAGGCCGCCAAACGAGCCCGAAGACCCAAGCCACATGGCAACTTTGCCTTCTTCGAACGGCTTGGCATTGTCGCCCCAGCCGGTGCCGTACCATTCAAACAACCCGTTTTCTTTCCAGTCGCTCACAGCCTGGAAATGGGCCTTGATGGCGTCGTTGTTGATCAGGATTTCGGTGTCGGTGCCGTCATAGCCGTTGTTGTTGGTCGCAAACGGCAGGTTATGACGCGACATGAAGTTTTCGGTGAAGATCCAGGGCAGGTGCGACTGGCTGAGCGGGATATAGCCTGCTTCTTTCAGTGCCGGAGCGGTGGTGGACTGGAACTCTTCCCATGTCTTCGGGGGTGTGACGCCTGCGGCTTCCAGTGCGTCTACGTTGTAGTACATGATAGGTGTTGACGAGTTGAACGGCATGCCGATCATCTTGCCATCGCTGTCTGCGTAGAAGTAGCGCACGCCAGCGATATAGTCATTGATGTCGAAATTAACGCCATTGTTAGCCAGCAGGTCCTGAACTGGGATGGTCGCACCCTTGGCACCGATCACTGTGGCGGCACCGGCGTCAAACACCTGCATGACGTTGGGTTGTTCGCCCGCGCGGAATGCAGCGATACCGGCGGTCAGCGTTTCTTCGTAGCTGCCCTTGTAGACCGGAGTGATTTTGTATTCGTCCTGCGAGGCGTTGAAATCCTCTGCAATTTTGTTGACGGTCTCGCCCAGCTGGCCGCCCATTGCGTGCCACCAGGTGATTTCGGTTTCGGCAAAGGCTGTGGTCGCGGTAAAGGCGACGGCGGCAGCAGTTGCGCAGAACTTAAGGTTGGTCATTTTGATCCTCCGGTTCGGTCTCGGGCATTTGCAGCGAAGCACCCGATGGCAGGTTTCTGCCAGGTTGTTTTGCAGGGCCCCCCTGCGGCGTGTCTCACGCGCAGCCTCCGACCCGCATCACGTGTCACGCGTGGATTCTGCACACGTGGTCACATACTGTTAACGTATGACAGTTCAGTGAAAGATTTCTAGCAATATTGACAAATTCTACCAAATCGAAGGACAGGATGGGCGTGGCTCAGGATCATGATAAACCTGCCGATAGGCGCCGCCGGGTGACCGCGCAAGCCGTTGCAGATGCGGCTGGTGTGTCGCGTTCAGCGGTTTCACGCGCTTTTACGCCAGGTGCGTATCTTGATGAAAGCAAAAGAAAAATCATCGAGAAAGTGGCCCATCAAATGGGCTATCAGCCAAATGCATTGGCTGCCGGGTTGAAGGACGGGCGCTCGCATCTGGTGGCCGTCTTTGTCGGCAATATGCGCAGTACATATGATTCCGAATTCGTGAGCGCCTTGGTCGGGGAACTGAACGCTTTGAACAAATGGCCGATTCTCATCGATGGCGGGGATCAGCGTGCAGAAGACGCGATCGAGCAGGTTTTGCGCTATCCATTGGACGCTTTGATCCTGCGTGGTGGCAGCATGCCGCGCGCGTTGGTCACGCGGTGCACCAAGTTCGGTGTGCCGATGATTTCCACAGGCCGAATCGTCCAGGCACCGGGTGTCGACAATGTCTGTTGCCGCAATGCCGACGGTACGGGGCTTGCGGCCCAGGTGCTGGTCGACAAGGGGCGCACACGGTTTGGGTATCTGGGTGGCGCCCCCAGTTTCTCGTCATCGGCCGAGCGTAGATTGGGTGTGATCGGTGTTTTGGACAAAGCGGGGTTAAAGCTGATTGCCGAAGCCACAGGGGATTTCACTGTTGAGACAGGGCACGAGATTGCGTTGAAACTGTTGGCCGAGCATAAGCTGGACGCGTTGGTTTGTGCCAACGACGCCAGTGCGATCGGCGCGCTGACCGCCGCGCGAGAGTTGGGTTTGGACGTTCCGAGTGATCTTTCACTGATCGGGTTTGACGATATCGAAATGGCCAGATGGCCAAATTTCGATCTCAGTACCGTCAACAACCCGATTGATGATGCGGTTGATCAGGTCATTGCGTTGCTTGAACGCAGGCTGGCAGAGCCGGGCAAGCAAAGCGAAACCATTATGATTGATCCGTTTTTCGTCCCGCGTGGAACGCATTAGGTCAAACGTTTCGCGCCGATTTGAACAGGTACAAGAATACGAAAAGCGACCCGATTGATGTGGTCACGATGCCGACTGGTAACTCCTGCGGGGCCAGCAGCAGTCGGGACACGATATCAGAGGCGGTCAGAAGGATGGCTCCAACGATGGCCGAGGTGATCAGCAGGTTGCGGTGTAGCGTTCCTGCGATCCCCCGCGCGATATGAGGGACCATCAGACCGACAAAGCCGATGACACCCGCGACCGACACGAAGCTTGCCGTGGCCAAAGCTGCAACAAAGAACATGCGAAAGCGCAGACCCTGAACCGGGATACCCAAGGTGGCAGCGGTGAAATCTCCGGTCAGAAGGGCGTCAAGCCAGCGGCTTCGATAGAGTGCATAGCCCAGGATCAGGGCTAGTCCGATCAGGACCAGTGGAAATGTCTCCCACCGCGCAAGGCCCAGTCCGCCCAGCATCCAGAAGATCACGGAATGGGCGGCGCGGTTGTCTCCGGAAAAGATCAGATAGTTAGTGATGGCGGAGAACAGGAAAGACACGGCAAGCCCTGCCAGGATCAGTTTTTCCGGTGCGCTTGTGCGCAACCCCTGTACCAAGGCCAACACAATGCCCGATGCGATCAAGCCACCGCAAAACGCAGCCAGCGGCAGGGTCCAGATGCCCAGCACATCGCCGGTGACCGTGATGACCAGAACAGCGCCCGCAGCCGCGCCCGACGAGAGACCGAATAGAAATGGGTCTGCCAAGTCGTTGCGCGTGGTGGTCTGCAGAACCACCCCCACAACACCAAGCCCCGCACCGATGACAGCGGCGAACAGCGCACGCGGCAGGCGCAGATCAAACACGATCCGATGCAGCGGCGACATCTCGCCTTCTGACAGACCTGTGCCCAGGCCGATGGCGGCAATGACATCTGCCACCGGGATCGGGGTTGTACCGTAGACTGTCGACAGCAGCAAAAGGGCGGTCAGAACGACCGCCCCCAGCACAACTATCCGGCCCGTATGGACCATATCAGTTGGTCGCCGTCGGGTGCATCGCATCCGCCATCTTCTGGATCGCGTCAATGTTTGCCGGTCCCGGTGTCAGCTCTTCGTAGCGCAGACCGATCCAGCGTTCATTTTTCACAGCGTCTGTTTGGGACATCACCGGGTGCTCTTGCAGGAACTTGAACGTGTCCTCTGCCCCGTTGCCGGTCTGATAGTCAAGCAGCACCAGAAATTCCGGGTTCGATGCAGCAACCGCTTCCCACGAGGTGCGGCCCCAGCTGGTATCCATGTCATGGGTGACGTTTTCGCCGCCAGCCGCTGCGATCATCGCATCGGGGATGGCGAATTTGCCAGCGGTAAAGGGTGCATCTGCCGGGCCGTCCAGCAGGAAGACACGGGGTTTGGCCAGATCGGTGGTTTTGGCTTCAATGGCAGAAAGCTGTTCTTTCCAGCCTGCAACCAGTTCCTCGGCCTTTTCTTCGACATGCATGACCTGACCCAGGCGCAGCACATCGTTGAACAACAGGTCCATGCTGGCCTCAGGGCGGTCCTTGTCCATATGCACGCAGCTTTCGGTCAGGATCATTGTCTTGATGCCGAACGGGGCCAGAGTGTCCGGGGTCACGTCACCACCGGGCTTCATGCCGTAATACCAGCCTGCGAAGAACAGGTCAGGTTCTGCCGCAACCAGGTTTTCGACGGTTGGGTATTTCGGCGCCAGTTCCGGGATTTCACCGCGCAGCTTATCGAAATCAGGGCTTGTCTTGTACCAACCGGTGATACCGGTCAGGCCAACGATGTGTTCTTGCAGGCCCAGCGCAAAGGCCATGTCGGTCATGTTCATGTCATGCACCACCAGCCGTTCCGGCTTCGCGTCGAACACCAGCGGTTCTCCGCAATTGTCCACGGTCACCTCATGCGCTGCTGCGCCGCTGGCCAAACCGGTGATCATCAAAGCTGACCAAAGCTTCTGTTTCATCGTTCTCTCCTGTTAAGATGAAAGCGTTCGTTTTCGGATATCCAGCGCCGGGATCACGCGCCCTTCGTGCTGGAAGCACAGGTAGTCAACACCAAACGTGTCGCGCACTTGATCCGGCGTCAGTATTTGGTCGACTGGCCCAAAGCCCGTCATGCGTGTGGATTTCATCAGCGCGACATGGCTGGCGAATTCCGGGATCATGACAAGGTCGTGTACGATCATCACCACTGTTACGCCCAGTTCGGCCACCAGCGACAGCATGTGCCCCTTGGCATCGGGGTCCAGATGATTGGTGGGCTCGTCCAGAAACAACAGCGAGGGGTTCTGCGCCAATGCACGCGCGATATGGGCGCGTTGGCGTTCGCCGCCCGAGAGCCGCTGCATCGGCTTGTCCGCCAGATGGGTCAGCTCGGTTGTGCGCAGAACGCGTGCAAGATCCATCTTGTGGTCTTCTGCCGAGCGGTCGCTTTGAATGGGAATCTGGCCCAGCGCAACGTAGTCGCGCAGCTTTAGGCGGCCATCGGGCAGTTCCTGCTGACCAACAACCGCAATGGTCCGGGCGCGTTCCTGCGCAGACAGGCTGCGTAGGCTTTGACCGTTGATCCGAACGTCTCCCAGCGCCAGACGCTCGACCCCGCAGAGCAGGTTCAGCAGCGTTGTTTTCCCGGCGCCGTTGGGGCCCGCGATGGCAAGGATCGCCCCCTCGTCCAAAGAGAAGGAGACATCTTGCAACAGCACATCGCCATTCAGGGCGTAGTATTCCAAATTGTCGGCGACCAGAAAGCTCATGCCTTGTCCCTTTGGGGCAGCCGGGGCAGGCGGGCCAGTGTTTTGAAGAGCAGGGCAGGGGGCCGGTCTGTAGCGCTGGTCCAGCCGCTTTCGCTGTTGTGGAACTGATGGGCGAATGCGGCGATTGCATCCAGATCAGTGGTGCTTTGGATATCGCCAAACAGGTACTGCGCTTTGCCTTCGGCTTGAAGCCCTACGGTCATCGGGCGTTCACATCCCGCCATGCACGGGATCAGACGCGTTGCAAACCCATCGGGCAGGGCTGCGTCCAGGATGCTCTGAGCTGTGCTGGCCTCGATCTCACCCTGACAGGTCGAGCAGATCAGCACAAAATGATCAGCCGCGCGATGCATGGCCATCCTCAACGCGCAGAATGCCCGTGTCGAAAGTGCCAGTCCCGATAGGACGCGAATATGCCATCAATCCTCCTTGCGGGACGCCCCGTCCCGGGTTGGTTTCACAGGTGATGGCAGGTCTCCTGACTTGCGGGTCATCGCTTGGCCAACCTTCCCGGCCTTCTCGGGCCAGTGGTGATTTGGCGTCACTCACCGCTTACAGTTGCGGGGGCAGTTACGGACTTGGCCTGTTCCGATATTCCGGGGGCCGCACCGTATTCCCATTTTCATCCCGCACCCAAAGCTGCGGGAACCATCACAGGTCAGCTATTCTGGACAAGACACGCTTGTCAAGCAATCGCTGAGAGGCTCGGGTCAATCTCGGGGTAGATCAGTAATCCGCAACCAGCAGGAACTCGGCCTCGGTATCTTCGTCGATCGTGGCAAAGCGGGGAATGGGTTGTTCGAACACGTTATCGGTGCGGTCGTCGTTTACGGTTGAGACCTCGCCGATCAGGCAATCCCCACGCTCGGCCCAGAAGGCGTGCCAGATTCCGGGCATAAGGGTTACACTTTCGCCGGGTTTCAGGCGCAGCAATTCGCCCGGAGTGATGGTGATATCGCATCCGTCGCTGGGCACCACAACCGGTGTGTCGCGGTCTACGCTGCCATCGGGGTTCGAGGCATAGATCTCCATCACCAGATCGCCGCCGCCCCGGTTGATGATATCCTCGGCTTTGACGATATGACGATGCATCGGCGACAGCTGCTTGTCGCGCGAGATCAGCAGTTTTTCTGCATAAAGCATCCCACGACCCTGGCTCAGATCGTTCTCATCCCCATTGCGCAGGGTGAACAGGAACAGGCCAAGCTCATCAAATTTGCCTTGCCCGTAGTCGGTGATGTCCCATCCCAGTCCCCGGGCGCGGATCGTGTCGGCCTTGGCGCTGCGCATCTGATCCGGAGACCAGTCGGCAAAGGGGGGCAGGATGAAACCGAAAGACTGGATAAAGGCCTGTGCATCGGTCTTGATGTGGTTGATGTCGGAACGTTTCATGTGACTTCCCTTTTTGGGACTAGAGCTCGTGCGCCCAGGGCGGGTTGGCCCCGGCACGCGATACGGTGACTGCTGCAACATCTGCACCCAACGCTAAAGCTGCACGCAGGCTTTCTTTTGTCAGATCGCGCAGCCCGGCTTTGGTCAGATGTCCGGAACGGTGAAGTTCCGCCAGCACGCCAGCGTTGAACGTATCGCCCGCCCCCACCGTATCGACAACCTGAACCGCTTTAACCGGTATCGTGGTTTCCGAGCCATCGCGTAGATAACCCGAAGCCCCCTGGCTCCCACGTGTAACAATCACAACCGCGGGACCGGCTTGCAGCAACAAAGGCACTTTCTCGGCATGGGTTTCGGGCCCCGGAATGATCCAGTCCAGATCTTCATCCGAGACTTTGAGGATATCGGTCTGCGCAATCATGGCATTCAAACGGGTGCGGTATCTGGTCTGATCCTGGATAAACCCCGGTCGGATGTTGGGGTCCAACATCACCGCTCGATCCGTCCCGTGATGGCTTAGCAAGGCAGCATAAGCATCGGCGCAGGGTTCGCAGGCAAGACTGATACCGCCTAGATACAGGGTCGAGATGGCGGGCAGTTGGTCGGGCATATCCTCGGGCCGAAGCATGCGCCCGGCAGTGTTCTCGTCAACGAAGTTGTACGATGCATGACCATCGACCAGTTTCACAAACGCCAAAGTGGTTGGGCGGTCGCTGGTGATCACATGGGAGGTATCCACATGGCTCGCTTTCAGCGTATCCGCCAATTGTTCACCAAACATATCGGACGACAGGCCGGTCAACATGCCAACAGGCGCGCCCAATCTCCCCAACGCGATCGCCGTGTTGAAAATTGCACCTCCAGAATGGGGAACATACCCTTGGGCACCCGAGACTGTAGGCTCGGTGATCATATCGATCAGCGCTTCTCCGCAGCACAGGATCATCCCGCGTCCCTTCATTGAGAATTGTCAGGCGGTTCTACCGCATGAGGGCATTTTTGCAGAAGTTGTTAGCGCCAACAATGCCAAATTCGACCTGTTCTGAGACATAGAGGTCCATTCCGCGCCGCAGCTCGCTGAACCGGCCACCATTGTTGAAGGCATCCAGAAAACTGTCTCCGAACAGCCAGCGGTTTTTTTCCGCCACGCCACCGACCAGAAAGACGCCGCCAATTGGCATCAATGTAACGGCCATATCCCCTAGCAAAGCGCCCAGATGCGTTGTGAACAGCGATGCGGTTTGAACCGCGTGTGGATCAGTGCCGGATCGCGCATCCTGCAGGATATCCCGCGCCGGGCGCGCGGAGATATTGGTTTGACCCGCCGCCATTGCTACTGCTCGGTACAAGATCGGTAATCCGGTGCCGCTGAGGAACATCTCAGCTTCCAAACTCAGGCTGTCGCCAAAAAAACACTCGGGCGCAATACGCCGGGCCGCGTCGAAGATATCAACCTCATCCCGGTGGCGCGGCGCAAGGCCAACATGGCCTCCTTCGCCCGAGACGGTGTGATAATGCCCTTCGGAATATAGCAACGCCCCGACGCCCAGCCCAGTTCCGGGTCCGACCACCAGCCGCGTGCCGAGTGGCGGTGTGGGCGCCCCCTGCAAGACGGTAACATCATCGGACGTAACCTCGGCCACCGACCATGCAGCGGCGGTGAAGTCGTTGATGACATAAGTGTGCCTGGCACCGGTGGCTTCGGCCAGCTCGGCCTCGGACAAGTCCAGATTTGCGTTTGTCAGTTGAATCACGCCAGCCTGAACCGGGCCTGCACCTGCGGCAACAACTGCCTGAGGATCAGTTCCGACGTCATCTCGCAAACTGTGAAATGCGTTAAGTAAGTCGGACAAGGAGCCGGTTGGATGTTTGCGCAATTCTGTTAGCGCACCGTTCTCGACAACCCCAAGCCGGGTATTGGTGCCACCGATATCGGCCACCAGGTTCCAATGCTCGTGGACTGCCCCTGCTGGCTGCGCGAGCGGCAGGGCAACAGGGTTCCCTTTGGCCAGCGCGGCTTTTAGGGCGAGATATGAGGCTTTAGGCTTACGCTCCAGCGTCTCGAAATCCACGTCGACCAGACCGAACCGCTTTTCATACCCAAAGGCCCATTCGTAGTTGTCGAGCAGAGACCAGGCAAAATAGCCTTTGACTGGGGCGCCCTGATCCAATGCATCCTGAACGGCCGCAAGATGCTGGTTTAGGTAGTCGATCCGATCATCGTCCTGATCCCGTTTAGGACTTGCCATGCCGTTTTCGGTCACAAATAGGGGAAGGTCGCCAGTGTATTCCTGCGCCGTTCGGGTCAAAAAGCGGGTGAGGGCGGCTGGTTCGATCTCCCATTCCATTTGGGTTTTGGGCAAAGCTCCGGGAACCTCTTTCAGGCTGGGCCAGGCGGTATCAGACGGGGCAATCAGCTTGCGGGTGTAATAGTTCAGCCCACACCAATCGACGGGTGCGCCTATGGTGTCAAAGTCGTCCTGCCAGCCCGTGGGCAAATGAGGCGCGAGCCCCTCCAGAACATTCGCTGGATAAGCTTTCTTGAACGCACCGCCCAGAAAGAACCGGTTATAGATCCCATCATACAGATCCGCGGCCTTGCGAGCCTCGGGGCTGTCATCGGCGGGTTCGGCCCATTCCAGATTGAACACCGCACCAAGATTGGACATTCCAAGCCCGCGCATCGCCTGAATGGCGCGGCCATGGGCCAGCAGCACGTGATGCATGGCTCGCGCAGCAGCTCGGATATCGCGCATGCCGGGGGCGTGGTGGCCTTCGAAATGGCTCAGCCAGCTGACGCACCAGGGCTCGTTGATGGGGGCGACGCTATACATGCGATCCCCGATCCGGCCCATGATGATCTCGGTGAAATCTGCAAACCACCCGGCGATATCGCGGTTGCGCCAGCCACCCAGATCAGCAAGGGCCGAGGGCAATTCCCAGTGATAAAGCGTGGCACAGGGGCGGATATTGCGCTCTAGCAAGGCATCGGTGAGGCGGTCGTAATAGTCCAGCCCGGATTGGTTCACCGAGCCGCGTCCATCGGGCAGCACCCGAGCCCAGCTGGTGGAAAAGCGGTAGCAATCGAAACCAGCCTCGCGCACCAGATCGAAATCTTCCGGAAACCTGTTCAGATGATCACAGGCCAGATCACCGTTTTCCTGCCGCACGACATTACCGGGCGAGGCGGCGAAGGTATCCCAATGGGTCTGACCAGCCCCACCTTGGGCGTGACCTTCTATCTGATAAGCAGAGGTTGCCACACCAAAGAGGAAGTCTTTGGGAAAGTCAGAACGAGTATATTTCATTGCTAGTACCTGTTGGGCGCCGGGCCTGTTGATCTGCCTACTACCAGTTCAGCTTCCAGCAATCTAGTTTTGGTCGGCGCATCCGGGGATTTGATACGTTCGATCAGCATATTGGCCGCTATCTCCCCGGCCTTGCGAACAGAGGAGCGGGTGGCGGTGAAGATCGGAACATCTTGCCCGTTCTTAAGATAGGACAGGTCATCGTCATGGGCGATGACGGATATATCGCGCCCCATTTGCAAGCCCGCTTCGTCAATCGCGCGCCGAACGCCGATAGCAGAAATCATCGAAGAAATCAGGATTGCGGTTGGCGGATCATCAAGGGCAAGCATCGTGCGTGTTTCGTGGTGACCATAGACTTCGGTCATCTCGGCGCTGCGCATCAGACTAGGTTCAGGTGCGATCCCTGCCTGCGCCAATGCAGCAAGATAGCCATCACGGCGGCGCTGGGCGAAATCCATCTCTTCAAGGCCGTTGATCAATGCGATGCGCCGATGGCCTAGATCCAGCAGGAATTGGGTTGCCCGCAGGAACGAGCTTTTGTTGTTCACATCAATCCAGTCATAGGGCAGGTCAACACCCGTCGAACGGCCATGCACAATGAATGGAACTGACATCTTGCTGAGTACCGAGATTCGATGCTCGTTCACTTTGGGGCCCTGCAGAACCACACCATCAACTGCACCGCGCTGGAACAGGCTGCGATAGGCTTCTTCGATCGAGGTGTCATCGGCGTTGGTGAACATCATGTCATAGCCATGCTCGGCATATGTTTTCACGGCACCCGCGACGAAATCTCCAAAGATGGGGTTCACCATCTCGTGCTGAGACGAGCTGGGGATCACATGACCGATGACCATGGATTTGCCTGTCGCCAACCCTTTGGCGCGGCTGTTTGGACGATAGCCATGTTTGGCAGCTGCTGCCTGAACGCGCGCGCGCGTGGTCTCATTCACTTCCGGATAACCGTTTAGGGCGCGACTGACAGTGGTCGGCGACAACCCAAGCATATCCGAAAGTTCTTTTAGCGTCATAAGGTGCTCATATACTGCAAGCGCTTTGAATTCGTTGAACTCATCTGTTGCGTTTCGCCATACTCATAAAAAGAGCCATAAAAGTAAAGGTTATTGAGTGATAAATCCAAGAGTATTCGGAATCGTTGACTTTGATGCGTAAACGCGCAACTTTACATCTATCCAAAGCGCTTTGGATTGCGGTAGTAAGCTATATTGCCGTGATTCTCGTGTCGGAACGCATGGCAGGTACGTCGCGGATCGGGTCGGGCCCGAACAACTAAAAGCTTGATAAGCTGTGGGAGGACATCATGAAGAAGTCGTTTTACGCCAGTGCTGCGGCATTGGCGCTGAGTGCGGGGACGGGATTGGCGCAGGCTGATCTGGCATTCACGCCGGGCGAAGGCCCGTTCAATTGGGACAGCTACAATGCCTGGGCGGAAACAGCCCCGGACCTGAGCGGCCAGACCGTTACTGTTGCGGGGCCCTGGCTTACGCCGGAAGATGGCTATTTCAACAACATGACCGCCTATTTCGAGGCGGCCACAGGCGCGGATGTGATCTACACCGGCTCGGACAGTTTCGAGCAGCAGATCGTTATCGATGCCGAGGCAGGTTCGGCCCCCAATGTTGCAGTATTCCCGCAGCCTGGTCTGGCCTCGATCATGGCGTCCAAAGGACAGCTGTCCCCGCTGGGCGACGACATGGCTGCCTGGGTTGGTGACAACTACGCTGCAGGTGATTCCTGGGTCGATCTGGGCACCTATAAAGACGCTGATGGCAACGACAAGATGTACGGCTTCTTCTACAATGTGAACGTCAAGTCTCTGGTTTGGTACAACCCCGAGAACTTCGAAGACGCCGGATATGAAGTGCCGACGACCATGGAAGAGCTCAAGGCTTTGACTGAACAGATCGTCGCCGATGGTGAAACGCCGTGGTGTATCGGTCTGGGGTCCGGTGCCGCAACCGGTTGGCCTGCGACCGACTGGGTCGAGGATATGATGCTGCGCACCCAGCCGCCGGAAGTCTATGACCAATGGGTCACCAACGAGATTCCGTTCAACGACCCACGCGTTATCGCTGCAATCGACGAATTCGGTTGGTTCGCGCGCGATGATGCCAAAGTCTCCGGCGGTGCAGGTGCAGTTGCCTCCACCGATTTCCGCGACAGTCCCAAGGGCATGTTTGCCTCACCGCCTGAATGCTACATGCATCGTCAAGCGTCCTTCGTTCCGGCCTTCTTCCCGGAAGATGTCGAGTTTGGTCTGGATGCAGATTTCTTCTATATGCCGGCCTTTGCTGACAAGGACTTGGGCAACCCGGTTCTGGGTGGCGGGACATTGATGGCTGTGAGCAACCCCTCCGACGCGACAACCGCGTTCATGGAGTTCCTCAAACAACCTATCGCGCATGAGATCATGATGGCGCAGACCGGCTTCCTGACACCGCACAAGGGCGTCAACACCGAAGCTTACAAGGATGACACGCTGCGCGGTCTCGGCGACATCCTGCTGGGCGCGACCACATTCCGTTTTGACGGGTCGGACCTGATGCCAGGTGCTGTCGGTGCAGGCACGTTCTGGACTGGCATGGTTGATTATACCGGTGGCAAATCCGCCGAAGAGGTCACGGGTGAGATCCAGTCCTCCTGGGACGCCATCAAATAATCTGACAACCCTTTGGGCATCCCGCACGCCGGGGTGCCCATGCCTGTCGCCGCGAGGGAGGATAGCATGCATCCGGCAATACAAGGCCTGCTGACGATCGCCATTGGTGTGTCGGGATGTGTGGGCTACTTCTACCTATCCAACCAAGTTCTGGATAAATTTCTGTTTCCAGCGCGTGGCCCAAATGCAGGGCGCAATATCAACCGCGCCAACATGATCCGGCCCTGGCTGTTTCTGTTGCCCGCCTTGCTCGCACTGGGTGTGTACCTGGCCTATCCGGTTGTTGAAACCCTACGCCTGTCGCTGACAGATCGCGTTGCGGGTGGCGGCTATGTATGGGCCGGATTCGACAATTACGTGCAAATGGTTGCCGAACCCAAGTTCTGGGAGGCAATGCGCAACAACATGTTGTGGCTGATCGTGGTTCCGGCCATGTCCACAGCATTTGGTTTGCTGGTTGCACAGCTGACCGACCGCATCCGCTGGGGCAACGTCGCCAAATCGCTGATCTTCATGCCGATGGCAATTTCATTCGTCGGTGCCTCGGTGATCTGGAAACTGGTCTACGATGCGCGGCCCATCGATCAGGATCAGATCGGCGTCCTGAACGCGATTTATATCTTCTTCGGTGGCACCGAGACGCACACCTGGCTGACGCTTCCGTTCTGGAACAATTTCTTCTTGATGGTCGTTCTGGTCTGGATTCAAACCGGCTTTGCCATGGTGATCCTGTCTGCCGCCCTGCGCGGTATCCCGGAAGAGACCATCGAGGCCGCCATTCTGGACGGGGCCAACCCTTTCCAGATCTTCTTCAAGATCAAAGTGCCGCAGATCAAAACCACGATCATGGTTGTCTGGACCACCATCACAATCGTCGTTCTCAAGGTCTTTGACATCGTCTTTGCCATGACCAACGGTCAGTGGGAGACGCAGGTTCTGGCCAATTACATGTACGACAAGATGTTCCGTGCCAATGACTGGGGCGTGGGGTCGGCCTCGGCGATGGTGATCATGTTGCTGGTCACTCCGATCCTTGTCTGGAACGTGCGCAATGCGCGCAAAGAAATGCAGTAGGAGGTTGGGGATATGAGCGATATTGCAGGAACCCGGCCAGCCCTTCGCTGGGTTGTTCATGCCTCGGTGGTGTTTCTTGTCGTGCTTTGGGTGTTCCCGACGCTGGGCTTGTTGATCTCGTCTTTCCGAACGGGGGATCAGATTGCCAGCAGCGGCTGGTGGCGGGCTTTGTTTCCGTCAGAACAGAACCTGACCCTACGCGCTGCCGGGCCAGGTGCGCAGGTCTCAACCGACGGGATGTATGTCATCGAAGGCAATGTTTTTGACGGTGAAAGCGCCTCGGACATCAGCAGATGGGGGGTCAACTCTCGGGCCATCGATGCCTTTGCCCCCGGCGAAACTGCCGAGCTGCGCCGCGGTGGGACAATAACGGTTCAGGCCAACGGCGACTACCGGATGGAGAACACAGAGGAGTTTTCTGGCAATCGCGGTCCCCGAGTGTTTGTTACCACCACCTTGCCGCCCGAGTTCACGACCGAGAATTATGCCCATGTTCTGTTCAACGCGAACAGTGCCGACAGCATGGCTAAGGCGTTTTTCAATACGTTGACGGTGACGATACCGGCGACGATCATCCCAATCCTAGTTGCGGCCTTTGCGGCTTACGCGCTGGCTTGGATGGATTTCCCGGGGCGGGCATTGTTGATCGCTGCCGTTGTTGGTCTGTTGGTGGTGCCGTTGCAGCTGGCTTTGATCCCGCTGCTGAAACTGCACCTCAATATCGGGATCGGCAAAGGATATCTGGGGGTTTGGATGGCCCATACCGGTTTTGGGATGCCATTGGCGATCTACCTGTTGCGCAACTACATGGCCGGATTGCCACGCGATCTGATCGAAAATGCGCGGGTGGATGGTGCGACTGAGTTCCAGATTTTCACCAAACTCATCCTGCCGCTCAGCTTTCCGGCGCTGGCGTCCTTTGCGATCTTCCAATTCCTGTGGACATGGAACGATCTGCTGGTTGCCAAGGTATTCCTGATCGACTCATCCGGTCAGACAACGGTGATGACCAACCGCATCGTCGAGCTGCTGGGCACACGCGGCGGTAATTGGGAAATTCTTGCCACGGCGGCCTTTGTTTCGATTGCCGTTCCGCTGGCTGTCTTCTTCGCAATGCAAAAATACCTGGTCCGGGGCCTGCTGGCCGGATCTGTCAAATAGAGGCGTCTGATGAACGTGCAGAACACCACAGAACTTTCCAAAGCAACCAAAGTGTCGTCCGAGTGGTGGCGCGGTGGGGTGATCTATCAAATCTACCCGCGCAGCTTTCAGGATAGCAATGGCGACGGTATTGGTGACCTGAAGGGTATCACGCAACGGCTCGATTATATCGCGTCGCTGGGCGTGGATGCGATCTGGATATCGCCGTTCTTCAAATCTCCGATGAAGGATTTTGGCTATGATGTCAGTGACTATCGGGACGTGGACCCGATGTTCGGCACACTGGCTGATTTTCAGGAGCTTTTGGACAAGGCGCATGCCAGGGGACTGAAGGTCATGATCGATCTGGTCCTGTCGCATACGTCGGATCAGCACCCGTGGTTCAGTGAAAGCCGCGCCAGCCGGGACAATCCGAAATCCGATTGGTTCGTCTGGGCCGATCCCAAGCCCGATGGCACACCACCGAACAACTGGCTGTCGATCTTTGGCGGTTCGGCCTGGCAATGGGATTCTCGCCGTCTGCAATATTATCTGCATAATTTCCTGAGTTCGCAGCCCGATCTGAATTTCCATTGCCGTGAGGTACAGGATGCCCTGCTGGATATGGCACGGTTTTGGTTGGAACTGGGGGTTGATGGCTTCCGTCTGGATACGATCAACTTTTACTTCCACGACAAAGAGCTGCGCGACAACCCAGCCCTTTCGATCGAGCAGCGCAATGCCTCGATCGCACCGGCCGTGAACCCCTATAATCACCAAAACCACCTGTATTCCAAAAGCCAGCCGGAAAACATCGCGTTTTTGGAGCGCCTGCGCGCCTTGACGAATGAATACGAGGGCCGTGCCTGTCTGGGTGAGATCGGCGACGCGCAGCGTGGCCTTGAGATCATGGGGGAATACACCACTGGCGATAAGCGGATGCACATGTGCTATGCCTTCGAGTTTCTCGAAAAGCGGGCACTGACCGCAAGCTATGCCAAACAGGTCTTTGACCAGCTGGCCGCAAAGGCGCGGGATGCCTGGCCCTGCTGGGCGTTTTCGAACCACGATGTTGCGCGCCATGCGTCGCGCTGGGACCTCAGTGAGGCTGCGGCCCGGCAATATGCGGTGCTGATGATGTGCCTGCGCGGTTCGGCCTGCCTGTATCAGGGCGAGGAGCTGGGCCTGCACGAAGCAGATGTTCCATTCGAGAAGCTGCAAGACCCTTATGGAATCGAATTTTGGCCTGAATACAAAGGACGTGACGGCTGCCGCACACCGATGGTCTGGGTGTCACAGGATGAGCAATCCGGGTTCAGCGCAGGCGAGCCTTGGTTGCCGGTCAGCGCTGCACAGGCCGAACAGGCTGTTGACCGGTTAGAAGCTGATCCGCACTCGATGCTCAACCATTATCGCCGTGCCATTGCTTTGCGCCACGCGCATCCGGCCCTGGCGACCGGCGCACAGACACAGATGGAGCAGACCGGAACGGTTCTGACCTTCCTGCGCGAAAATGAGACTGAACAGGTGTTTTGCGCCTTCAATCTGGGATCGGAGGCTGCGGAAATCTCGCTGCCTCAGGGCCAATGGCACGCCATTGGTCAGGATCTGGGCGCGGTCGAGGGCGAAGGTCAGATCACACTGGATGCAGCGCAATTCTGCCTGATGGTCAAGGAAAAGGGGTAAACCATGTCTGAACTCAAACTGACGGATGTTGCCAAATCCTATGGCCCCATTGATGTCCTGAAACATATCGATCTGGATATCGATCAAGGCGAGCTGATCGTTTTTGTCGGTCCCTCGGGTTGCGGGAAATCCACGTTGCTACGGATGATCGCCGGGCTGGAAAAGATCACTGGCGGCACGCTGGAAATTGAAGGGCAGGTCATGAACGATGTCCCGCCCGCGCAGCGCGGCATTGCCATGGTGTTTCAAAGCTACGCGCTTTATCCGCATATGACGGTGCGCGAAAACATGGCCTTTGCCCTGAAGATCGCCAAGATGCCCGCGTCGGAAATTGATGCCTCGGTCGAGCGTGCCGCGCAGATCTTGCAGCTTGAACCGTTCCTGGATCGTCTGCCCAAGGCCCTGTCGGGTGGTCAGCGCCAACGTGTTGCCATTGGCCGTGCGATTGTGCGCGACCCAAAGGTCTATCTGTTTGACGAGCCGCTTTCGAACCTTGATGCCGCGCTGCGCGTAGCCACCCGGATCGAGATCGCGCGCCTGAAGGAGGCGATGCCCGACAGTACCATGATCTACGTGACCCACGATCAGGTTGAGGCGATGACGTTGGCCAGCCGCATCGTTGTGCTGGCTAACAAGGGTATCGCACAGGTCGGTACGCCGCTGGAGCTTTATGAGACACCGGACAATGAATTCGTCGCGCAGTTCATTGGATCGCCCTCGATGAACCTGCTTCCGGGTAGGATTACCGGCACCGGGGCAACCACCACCATCGCTCTGGCATCCGGCGGCACTGCGGTTTCGTCGATCCCGACTGAGGCCAGTGATGAAGGGCGAGAAGTGAATATCGGCGTACGTCCCGAAGATTTTGTGCTGACCGAAGAGTCTCCGATTCTGACTGGTACCGTAGACTTCACCGAAGCGTTGGGTGAGGTGACATTGCTTTATTTCGAGAAATCCGAGGGGGTCGAGTCTGTCATCGCAAAGCTTCCCGGCGTGCAGCGTAATCTGCGTGGGCAGTCCGTTTCGGTAACAGCGGCACCGGACAAGGTGCATCTGTTCCACAATGGCGTGTCGATGCGCCGGCATTCAGCCTGATCTTGTAACGCATCGCGATGGCGCGCTGATTTGTGGGGTGCCGACGCTTTTTTATAGTGCCAGATAGAGCGCATGGGAGCGAGCTGTTGGCACGAGACTTCACGGTCGATTTCAAGCATGTGCCCACTAAAGCTACCAATATATGGTGAGCCACCACACTTGAGCGCTTTTCGCGTGAATCGATTCGAAAAATCGGTGCAGATTGAGGCATCTGGCCGCAGCGCTATCAGACTATAGTATTTACCCATTTATTTTCAATGATTTATATGTCGGGGCAGCTTGATGGTGGGATGGCCCGCGCGAGTGCCAGACCTTTATCAAGGCTGCAATACCCCTCATTTTTTACAACACATAAGTATCTTGTTGGTGCTTTCACAATCACAGCCTAAGGTGAGGCCGTCCGGTGTATTTTCATACCCGGAAGCGAAAGAAGCACGACGGGGTTGCAAACTGGACTTATTAAAATTTCCAACTGTCACTTTTGAGTAGACAGCTCTGCCGCGAAGTTCTGGCCTGCAATCAAAACAAAAAAATCTAACGACTAACCATGGGAGATACAAAATGGTCGATCGGAAAAATCTTTCCAGACGTACGGTGCTGAAAGGCGCAGGCGCTGCTGCTTTGGCTGCCCCGCTTTACAGCAAATCTGCGCTTGCATCGTCGGGCGAAATCAACATTCTGATGTGGTCGGACTACCTGCCGCCCAGCTTCATTCAAGAGTTTGAAACGCTGACCGGAATCAAGGTGAACTATACCGGTATCGGATCGAACGAAGAAATCATCAACAAGATGAAGGCCACCAAAGGTCAGGGCTTTGACATCGTGTCGCCCACCAACAACCGCTCGCTTCAGTGGGAGCCGCTGGAGCTGCTGCAGCCGTTCGACATGAACAAGGTGCCGGTTGATCTGGTGAACCCGGCGATGGCGCAAATTGGTACGGATGCGTGGAACTTTGGCGATAGCGGTGCGCATTGGCTGCCGCATATCTGGGGAACGGAAGGTATCGCTTACCGCACTGACCTGTGGCTGCCAGAAGGTGATGCGCCATCTTATGGCGACGTTTGGTCCGAAGCGAATGCGGGCAAAACCATGGGCCGCGCGCATTCGATGATGCTGGGCGCTGGTCTTTACATGGAGCGCGCGGGCGAGATGGAGCCCGGTTCGGTCTGGGCGGCTTATGGTGACGAAGACACCATGCGCAAGGTCTGGGGTCAGATCACGGACTGGTGCGTTGCCCGCAAGGATCGCATCAAACTGATCTGGAACGACGCTGATACTCAAAAGAACGGCCTGCTGAACGAAGGTGTGGTCGTTGGCCAGACCTGGGACGGACCGCCGCTGGCGTTGAAATCCGCAGGTGAGCCTGTGCATTATCAGGCACCGGTCGAAGGTGCAATGGCCTGGGTCGATGGTATCTCGATGCCGACCGGTGCACAGAATGTCGAACAGGTTTATGCCTTCATCGATTTTGCCTATCAGGCGAAACCAGCAGGCGTTGCGATTGATAGCCACGGCTACAACTCGCCTGTTCTGGGTGCCGACCAGTATTCGGGTGACACCTACAAGAAGAACTTTGCAGAAGCCTATCCGGGTGACTCACTTGCTAACCTTAACCCGTGGCCGGCCGAAGCACCCTGGTACGCAGAAACGCGGACCGAGTTCGTCAACAAGTTCAAAAGCGCCTGATTGCGTAACATCTGGTCCCTCGCCATTGGGCGAGGGACTAACCCCTGAGCGTCGCAATGTCGCCTCAGGCCCTATCCGCGTGCCAGCACGACGCGCGCCAGTCGGAGATATCTAAGATGAGTGCAGGGGTCGGAGTAGATCTGGAAAACCTGTGGATCCGTTTCGGTGATTTTGTCGCCGTACGTGATGCCAATGTGAATATCAACGGGGGCGATTTCTTTTCGTTCCTTGGCCCCTCGGGTTGTGGCAAGACCACGATCCTGCGCGCGGTTTCGGGGTTTTTGGACCCCAGCGAAGGCAAGGTTCTGATCGGTGGCAATGACATGCGCGGTATCGGGCCGAACAAGCGCCCGACCGCTCTGATCTTTCAGAACCTCGCGCTGTTTCCCTTGATGAAAGTCTGGGAGAACATCACCTTTTCGATGGAGATCAATGGCGCCAGCGCCGCCGAACGCCGCAAGCGCGCGGATGAGCTGCTGGACATGATTGCTCTGCCGGGGCAGGGCGACAAGCTGCCAAGTGAGCTTTCCGGTGGTCAGCGCCAACGGGTTGCCATCGCGCGCGCGCTGTGCGCGGAACCTGATGTTCTGCTGCTGGACGAACCGCTTTCTGCGCTGGACCTGAAGCTGCGCCAACATATGCGGACGGAATTGCGCGAAATTCAGCAGCGCGTCGGCATTACCTTTATCTATATCACTCATGACCAAGGTGAAGCGCTGACCATGTCGGACAATATCGCCGTCATGCGTGCCGGAGTGATCGACCAGATCGCAGATGGCAAGACCATCTACAACGATCCCAACACGGCTTTTGCGGCCTCTTTTGTGGGCGAAAACAATGTGTTCCGTGGTAAGATCAAGCAGGTCATGGGCAATGAGGCGATGATCGCGACCAACCGGTCCGGCGATCTGGTGGCCCGCATCTCGACCGCAAATCAGGGTAAGCTGAAAGAGGGTGACGAGGCAATGATGTTCGTCCGGCCCGAGGCGTTTGCCATCGCGCCTGAAGGAAGCACCGGCAATCATTTCGTGACCGCGCAGGTGAAGCACGAAGAATTTGAAGGCAATGTCTTCAACATCTTCACCGAAGGGGATGGAGGCAAAGAGATCAAAGTCTCGCTGCCCAACCTCGGCCAGTCCTTCGAAGATCACACCGGCCAGATGATCACGCTGGAATACGAGACCCGCAACGCGGTTCTGGTTCCAGCGGGTGAATTGGCAGCAGAGTAAGGGGTCAGACAGATGCCCCAGTTTCTGAAAGAATTCTTCAACCGAAATGGCACCGGCATGGGGTTGTTGATCCTGGGCCTTGTCCTCTTTTGGACCATCGGCCTGATCATTCTGCCTCAGCTATCGATGCTGGACTTTTCATTCCGTCCAAACCTGCCCCCGCCCGAGATTGGGGGGCCCAAGGACGTTTATACGCTGGAGAACTATAAATACCTGATCTACGGGCCAGAAGGTGGTAGCCAGGATTACAACGCAGTCGACCTAAGGGTGTTTTTCCGCACGCTGCTGGCGGCGGTCTGCGTGACGATCTTTAACCTGATCATCTGCTACCCGATCGCCTATTATCTGGGGCAATCCAAGGGCAATCACATCCGCATCTTCGCGATCATGCTGATTATTCCCTACTGGATTAACGAGATTCTGAGGGCTTTTGCTCTGCGGATTATCTTCGGTGAAACCGGCGTACTGAACACATTGTTCATGGGTCTGGGCATCTGGGATGTGCCCTTTGACTTCATCCGCAATGACATCGCGCTCTATGCCGGTTTGGGCTATGCCTACATCCTGCTGATGATCTTCCCGATGTATAATGTGATCGAGAGCCTAGACGGCAATCAGATCGAGGCTGCACGGGATCTGGGCGCACCCTGGTGGCGGATACATTGGCGTGTAGTCATTCCTTATGCCAAGCCAGGGATCAGTTCGGGCTGTACCATGGTGTTCATGCTGTCTGCGGGGGCGCTGGCCGCACCACAAATCTTGGGCGGGCCGTCCAGTCTGTGGTTCACGCAACTGATCTACCAGCAGTTCAACGACAACAATGACTGGCCGCAGGGGGCCGCCTACGCCATCGTGCTGCTGGTGACCTGTATCCTGTTCGTGCTGGCGGTGATGCGCCTGTTCAAGGTGAATATGGGGGATATCGGGAAATGAACAATTCCTTCCTCCGCATAAGCATCTGGGTCTATCTGGCAATCTTCTTCCTGTACCTGCTGGGGCCGCTGGTGATCATGTCGGTCACGGCCTTCAACTCTCCCAGCTTTCCAAGGATGACCCCGTGGGAATGCCTGACCTTCCAGTGGTTCAGTGAGCTGTTTCAGGATCAACGTATCCTGAACGGCATCAAGAACTCGCTGATCATTGGGGCCGGGACAGTTGTTCTGTCGGTGGCGATGGGTCTGGCGGGCGCGTTGATGTTGACGCAGATTTGGCCCAAGCTGCGCGCGACCTATTACACGGTCATCATCGCGCCGATCCTGATACCGGGCGTTGTCTTGGGTATATCGACACTGGTCTTTTGGGACCGGATCAACCGGATGCTGGGGCTTGGGGCGGATAGCTTCCTGTCCAATGGCATCTTCCTGACGGTGATTGGCCAATCCACCTTTATCGCCAGCTATTGCATGCTGGTGCTGGTGGCGCGGCTGCAGCGTTATGACATCGCGCTGACCGAGGCGGCCCTGGACCTGGGAGCCAGCCATGCGCAGGCGTTTCGTAAGATCCTGCTGCCTTTCATGCGCCCGGCGATTGCTTCGGCGGCGGTGCTGGCGTTCCTCGCTTCGTTCGAGAACTACAACACCACCACATTCACCTTTGGTGAATATCCGACGCTGACTATCGAGCTGGCTCAGAAGGTGCGGTATGGCATCACGCCCTCGATCTCGGCCTTGGCCTTTATCATCGTGGCGCTGACCGTGTTCTTCGCCCTGCTGAACGAAGCCAAGCTGAAACGTCAGGAACTGGTTGCCGCGGCCCGCAAAAAGGCCACGGTGGAAGAACTGGCAGGCAAGATCAAATTGCCCGGCTTCTTCTCGGGGAATATGGCTGCGGTTCTGGTTGTGGTGTTTGCGGTGGCGACGATCACTGTGGTTGGCACCGCCACCACATATGATCCGGGTCAGTGTATCGCGGACGTGCGCGCGCAAAAGCAGTTGGAGGCTGAACAGCGTATCCAGCAGCTGCGTCAGGAACGCGAAGAGCGTCGCAAACAGCGCGAGGCGGAAGAGGCCGAGCAAGGCAGCACTCAAACCGCACCGAAGCCGTCAAACAACAGCGGTTTTGGGAATGTCTTTGCCCCCAACACGCTAGGTGGGGATGATGACGCGAGCGGTGACGAAAGCTCGGACACTGAAAGCCAGCCGTCGAACAACAGTGGGTTTGGTGGGGTCTTTGACCCCAACAGCCTGCAAAACGACTAGGTTTTTGGCCTAAGAGAACCTGCTGCCGTCCGAACGGATTTAGCTCTGCTCGGGCGGTATGCGGTTCAGGATCGCCACATCGCAACCCGCGATCTTGTGGCCGTCCCATTCCACCACATTGGCGTCATAGTTGATCAGGAACGTGTGCTCTGACGTGTCGCGGCGGCGTAGGCCTTCGGGCATTGGCGTAAGGGTCAGGCCGGTTTGTTCTGCGGCCATCGCAATAATACGGTCCCAAAGCTGGGTATCCGGGAACCCGCCCAGATACCAAAGTCCGCCTGCTCCTTTCATCGCTGGTGTCCCGTTCGCGAAACTTAGCACATCCGCCGCGCTGCCTGTCAGCCTATCGATCCAATGTTGTGCAGCGCCGCCTCCGGTCACGGGTCGGTCGACGTTGGGCGGAAGGGTTTCGACCAGTGCGACATCACAATCCAATCCCGCCAAACCCGGCCGTCCGGATTTCGGAATTTGGAAATCATGGGCAATCGCTCCGCTGCGGGGGCCGAGGATGGCAAGATCGCAAGCATCTGTCAGTCGCTGTTCCAGATCATCCTCCACCGTTGCCAGACCCGGTGCCAGGATCAGTTTGTAGCCCTGTGGAATGTCTTTTGCCGGCACAATGTCTACCGACAGTCCGGCGCGCCGCAGGGTCCGGTAGGCCGAGAACACAAGCCGGAAATAGTCGAACCCGGCCCCCTGCGGTTGTGTGGTCCAGGCCCAGTCCGAGGCATAGTCGAACAGAATGGCAACCTGTGCTTGCTGCTGTTCTACCGTGCCTAACGCCGTCAGATCATCGGCTGTCTGGCGCGCTTCGGCCATCGCAGGCGCATCCGCATTGTTTGAGGTTAACAGGCCCGCATGCATCTGTTCCTGCGCAAAGGGGGCCTGCCGCCAGCGGAAATAGCTGACCACCTCGGCCCCGTGCACCACAGCCTCAAGCGACCATAGGCGGACCATTCCGGGCAAGGGCGCGGGGTTGTAGGGGGCCCAATTCACAGGGCCGGGCTGTTGTTCCATCACCCACCAACGCCCGTGCCCGACTGTGCGATACAGGTCATGGTGAAACGCTTGCATATCGGGATCACCCTGTTGCAGATATCTGGTCTTGTGGTCCAGATCATCCTCCAGCCGATCCGAAAGGAACCCGATCGGATAGCTGTCCCAGGTGGCGATATCCAAATCAGCCCCGACATCAAAATGATCAAACTCCAACACGCGGCCCATATAATTGTGCAGCAAAGGCGCATCGGTCAGCGGCCTAAGCACATCCACCTGAGCCCTGTTGAACGCCACAACCCGATCCGAACTGAAACGACGGAAGGCCAGCACATGAGACGGGTTTGGGTCGGTCACAGTCAGGTTGGGCAGGTCGATCTGGTCGAAGTGGTTATACTCCATCGACCAGAATACATTGCCCCACGCCTCGTTCAGCGCTTCAATTGTCCCGTATTGATCTGCCAGCCACTGCCGAAACGCACCTAGAGCAGGCGCGCTGTAGCTGAGCGTCGTGTCATGGCAACCATATTCATTGTCGATCTGCCAGGCGGCGATATGCGGATTTTGCCCGTAGCGTTCACCCATGATCTGGGCAATGCGGGCGCATTCGTCGATATAGCCCGCATGGCTGAAACAATAATGTCTGCGCGACCCGAACTTGCGCGGCTGGCCTTGCGCATCGACCGCCAGCATGTCGGGGTGCTTGTCCAACATCCAGCGGGGTGGCGTGGCCGTCGGTGTGCCAAGAACTACCTTCAACCCTGCCGCACCCAGTGTTTCGATTGCGCGGTCCAGCCAGTCGAACTGCAGATTGCCGGGCTGCGGCTCCATCCGGCTCCAGGCGAATTCTCCGATCCGGACCCAGCGCAGGCCGGTCTCAACCATGCGTGCGGCATCTTCGGCCCAAACAGCCTCGGGCCAGTGTTCGGGGTAATAGCAAACGCCAAGTTCGGGTTTCATAAAAGGACTCTGTGTTCTGCCTGGCCTTGCCCCGCATTCGGGGCAAAGAAGGTCATTCCGTTCGTGGGTTGGTCTCGAAGCGCCTCGGCACTCAGCCCTTCGCGGGCCGTTGTGCAGAAAAGCGTGTTCAAATCGTCTCCGCCAAAGGCGGGACACGAAGTATGTGCGGCGTCAAATGTCACCGCGCGCTGAAACCGCCCCGAATGATCATAGCACGCAACCCGCGCCGCGCCCCATTGTGCGATCCAGATATGGCCCGCTGCGTCGACAACTGCGCCATCCGGGTTCAGGGCTTCACTACGGAGATCCAGAAAAACCGAAGCCTCACCCTCAGGCCAACCGGTTTCTGGGTTCAACCTCCAATACATGACCTGCTGTGTCGTCGTATCGGTATAGTACGCGCAAGAGCGGTCGGGCGCGAAGCAGATCGCGTTTGAGATCGTGACGTTTGGAACCAGACGGCGCAGCTCACCCTGCCAGAACCGATAGATCGACCCGGCTTGTGGCTCGGCCTGTTTGCCCATGGTTCCAATCCAGAACCCGCCCCACGGATCAGCACGCCCGTCATTGGACCGGGTGACGGAGTTGTCCGCTTCCAACGGGCAGACGGGTTTCTTCTCGCCGCTGGTTAGCGCAAATCGCCATAAACCGGTCTCGGATGCGATCAGCAGAGTATCTTTGTCTATCCAACCCGCTGCCGACACATGTTCCGCGAAATCCCAGCTGTTTTGTTCGTCCGCCTCGCGGGTCATCAGACGTTTGTTGTTGATATCAAACCAGAAAAGCTGCTGCCGTTCCGGGTGCCATAAAGGCCCTTCCCCCAAATCACAGGGGCGGTTGTCAAATACCTGACTCATCCGATGGCCGTGTCATAGGCGCTGACGATCTGCTGCGCGCGGTCGGCAATTTCTGAGATACTCATCCCCGGTTTATAGAGCGCCGAGCCGATGCCAAACCCATCCGCACCAGCGGCGATCCAGTCGCCGAAGTTCTCTGGACCCGCACCGCCGACAGCGTAGACCAGCGTGCCTGTTGGCAAAACAGGGCGCAATGAGGTCAAACCCGTTGTCCCGGCCATCACGCCGGGGAACAGTTTTAGCCCGGTCGCACCTGCCTTCAGCGCCGCAAAAGCTTCGGTGGGGGTGAAGACGCCCGGCCAGCTTTGCATGTTCAATTCTACGCTACGCGCAATCACTTCGGCATCGTAGTTTGGTGAAACGATCAGTTTGCCGCCCACACGGGCAACGTCTTCGGCCTGTTCGACAGTCAGGACTGTCCCGGCACCAACCAGTGCTGTGTCTCCGAAGGCCGAGGCCAATTGGCCGATGCTGTCCAGCGGGTCGGGCGAATTCAACGGTACCTCGATCTGGTCGATACCCGCATCGATGATAACGCGGCCAACCGCTTCGGCCTCGGACGGTTGCAATCCGCGCAGAATGGCGATGATAGGGCGGCTCATGCGGTTTGCCTCGTCAGGTTGCGGGCCAGAGCCAACCCGGCCAGGGTGACCTCTGTGGCATCGGCGGTTTCCACAAACGCGCCCTGTTGGTTCAGGGCTTGTGCATAGATATTGGCGATATGATCGGCGCCGATAATGGCCATTTGTTGCCCCAGCCAATAGGCTCGTGTGGCAGCCAGTTCAGCGCCGATCAGCAAGCCTGACAACCGCGCTCTTGCGATTGCCCCATCTTGCCCTTGCAGCAGATCCGCAGCACGCAACCCAAACAGGCGACCCGCAAGGTTTTCGGGCTTAGACAGGGTGTCCGCCAGCGCTTCGGCGAAGGCGGCATCATCCCACCCTTCACCGACCGAGTGCCTCAGAACGGATTGCCCGCGCAGCAGTTCAAACATCTCTCCTGTCATGAAGGTGCGAAAGCTGACAACCTCACCCGCGCTGAGTTGTACCCATTTGGTGTGTGTACCGGGCAGGCACAAAACCCCATCCCAATTGGGTCGCGCAGCCACAAAACCGGCGATTTGTGTCTCTTCGCCGCGCATGACATCTGGCGGTTCTGTCTGTTTCAGGCCGGGTACAACAAAGGCGCGAATGCGAGGGTCTGTGTCTGACACCCGAACCGGGACATTGGGCACCGGTTCTGACGGAACGGCAGCGTAGGGTGCCTCGACCCAACCTTGCCGCGCGCCGACCATGCCGCAGGCGATGACGTCGACCGGAGCATCGCCCAGCCATGGCTCGACTAGAGACAGAAGTGCAGCCTGAAACCCTCCGTTGGCCACGCGCGACATGCCCTGATCGGACTGCGCCTGATCCACAACCCTGTCGCCCTGTATGGCCCAAGCCCGCAGGTGAGACGTTCCCCAATCGACAGCAATCCACTCCGACTTCATTTCCTCACCCCGATACGACCACGCCACCATCAACGGCCATACACTGACCGGTCATGGCGCGGCTTGCGTTTGAGGCCAAAAACAGCGTTGGTGCAATAATGTCCTCTGGTGTCAGATGTTCTTTCAGGCACTGGCGGTCCAGATGGGCGGCCAGATCCTCGGGCGTGGCCCACATATCCAGCTGTTTCTGCGTCAGGACCCAACCGGGGGCCAGCGCGTTCACGCGGATGTTTTGCGGGCCCAATTCGCGCGCCAGCGACCGTGTCATGCCCGTGATGCCCGCATTCGAGGTTGTGTAGATCGGATAGCCCGCATTGCCCATGATATAGCTGATCGAGCTGAAATTGACGATCGCACCGCCTTTGTCCTGCATCTGGCGTGCGGCTTCCTGGCAGGCAAAGTAATAGGCTTTGAGGTTCACCTCGATCATCCAGTCCCAGAACTCGGTTGTGGATTCGTCTAGCGAATGACGTTTGTCGTTGGCGGCGTTGTTGATCAGAACGTCCAAGGGGCCATGCGCCTCGGCTGCCTTTTGCATCGTGGCATGCAGCAGTTCTGTGTCGGTCATATCACCCTGCATAAACAGCGGCGCGCGCCCGTGTTTCTCGCGCATCTCCTCAACAAAGGCGCTGGCATCCGAGCGGCCGATAAAGGCCACGTTTGCACCTTGCGCAAGAAACCCATCGGTCAGCGCCGCACCAACGCCCGAGCCGCCGCCAGTGATATAGACCGAGGCCCCGTTCAGATCGTGGAATGTAGCGGGTTGGGTCATCAGTGGCTCTCTCTGGTCACAAGGCGGGTGTCTTTGCCGACAAGGAAATCAAGATCAGCGCCCTGATCGGCTTGCAGAACGTGGTCGACATAAAGTTTCGCATAACCGCGGGTATAGTGAGGTTCGTCCGGTTGCCACGCGGCGCGGCGGGCGTCCAGTTCCTTTTCATCGACCAGCAGTTCCATCTCGCCCTTGCTGGCCGAGATACGGATGCGGTCACCGGTTTTGACCAGCGCCAAGGTGCCGCCCGCCTGCGCTTCGGGGCTGACATGCAGGACGACGGTGCCATAGGCAGTGCCCGACATGCGCGCATCGGATATGCGGATCATGTCGCGCACGCCTTCTTTCACCAGCTTTGCCGGGATCGGCATGTTGCCGACCTCAGGCATGCCGGGATAGCCCTTTGGGCCGCAGCCTTTTAGGACCAGAATGGTCTCGGGCGTCACCGGTAGATCGTCGCGGTCGATATTGGCTTTGAGGTCTTCGATGTTCTCAAACACATAGGCCTCGGCCTCTGTTTCGAGCAGTTCGTCAGTGGCTGCCGAAGGCTTCACGATGGCCCCGTTGGGTGCAAGGTTGCCGCGTAGAACACGCAAGCCTGCTGCAGGTTTTACCGGATCGTTGAAGGGGCGGATGACGTCTGTGTTGAAGCATTCAGCCCCATCGTAATGGGCCGAGATATCCTTATTCAAAACTGTCTTGGCCGGTCGCAGGAAGGATTTGAGTTCGCTCAGAACAACTGGCACTCCGCCTGCGTAACAGAAGTCTTCCATCAGGTATTTGCCTGAAGGCATACAGTTGACCAGCAGGGGGATTTCCGAGCCGATCTCAAAATCTTTCAACGTCAGATCGACGCCGACACGACCAGCCAACGCCAACAGGTGCACCACAGCGTTGGTCGAACCGCCCACAGCAGCGTTCGCCAGAATGGCGTTCTCGAATGCTTCCATCGTCAAAATGTCCGACGGTTTGAGGTCTTCGTCCACCATCTCGACAATCCGTTTGCCGGTCAGATGCGCCAGCGCCATACGGCGCGCATCGACGGCGGGCAGGGCGGCGTTGGTGGGCAGGGACATGCCCATCGCCTCGACCAAAGAGGCCATGGTCGAGGCCGTACCCATGGTCATGCAGACACCTGCACTGCGGGACATCCCGGATTCGGCGTTCATGAAGTCCTGCAGGGTCATCTCTCCGGCCCGGACGGCCTCGGAAAACTTCCAGACATCGGTGCCCGAGCCGATATTCTGACCGCGATATTTGCCGTTCAGCATCGGTCCAGAGCTGACGACAATCGAGGGCAGATCGACCGAGGCCGCGCCCATCAACTGCCCCGGTGTGGTCTTGTCACAGCCGCCCAGCAGCACGACGCCGTCGATGCCATAGGCGCGGATCGATTCCTCGACATCCATCGCCAGCAGGTTACGAAACAGCATGGCGGTGGGCTTCATCTGGGTTTCGCCTAGCGACATGACCGGGAATTCGACCGGGAAGCCCCCGGCCTCCCAAACGCCACGTTTGACGCCCTCGGCCAGATCACGCAGGCCCGAATTGCAGGGGGTTAGCTCGGACCAGGTGTTGCAGATGCCAATAACTGGACGCCCGTCAAAGGCGTGGTCGGGAAAGCCTTGGTTCTTCATCCACGATCGGTGGATGAAGCCATCCTTGTCGAGTTTTCCGTACCAATGCTGTGAACGGCGTTTCTTCGTCATATGCGGGGCCTTTCAAGCGGCGCGGGCCGGGCGGCACCAATCCGGCAGCCAGTCGGCATGAGCTGTCAGCAGGTCGGTGACAAGGCTGCGGATTTGCCTCAAGTCCAGTTCGGCGGCGGTGTGCGGGTCCATCATTGCGGCGTGATAGATGTGTTCTGGGTTTTGCTCAACCAGCGTGCGCACCGTCAGTTCCTGCACGTTGATCTGGGTCCGCATCAGGGCGATCAATTGAGGCGGGATATCGGCAACCACCGTAGGCTGAACGCCGTTGCTGTCTACCAGACAGGGGGTTTCGACCGCGGCACCCAAAGGCAATTGTGGGATTTGGCCAGTGTTGGGCAAGTTGCCATAGGCCGTATAGGGCGCGTCGGTGACGATGGAGTTCATCAGGTCGGCAGCGAATTCATGGCTGCGGCAGACTTCGATATCCCGACCATCGGTCAGTGTCTTGGCTTGTTCTTTCCAGCTTTCAACCTGCTCGATGCAGCGGGTGGGGTATTCGTCCAGCGGAATCGAGAACTGCTCGATCAGATCTTCGCGTCCGTCCTTGATGAACCACGGAACGTATTCTGCAAGATGTTCGGAGCTTTCGGTGCAAAAGTAGCCAAGATGATCCATTACCTCGTACCGCACCTTGTTGGGGCAACGGGGCATCAACAGTGGAGCTTTGGGCAAGCGCCCGCTGGCATATCCTTGTCGCAGAGCGGGGTAAAGGTCGCGGCCCTGATGTTCCAGTTTCAGGAAGAACGCGACGTGATTGACGCCCGCGACCTTGTAGCGGAATTCATCCTTGGGCAGGTCCAGGTCATGAGCCAGTTCCTCGACCGTGTTCTGGACCGAGTGGCAGAGGCCAACATGCTTCAGGGTCGGGAAACGTTCAGCCAGCGCCCATGTATTGATCGCCATCGGGTTTACATATTGCAGCAGTGTCGCGTTGGGGCAGAGCTGCATCATGTCGCGCGCGACGTCCCACAGAACCGGAACCGTGCGCAATCCGCGCATGATGCCACCAATACCCAGCGTATCAGCGATAGTCTGGCGCAAACCGTATTGTTTTGGGATCTCGAAATCGGCGACCGTGCAAGGCGTGTACCCGCCAATCTGGAAGGCGGTGATCACAAAATCCGCCCCGTCCAGCGCCGCGCGGCGGTCGGTGTGTGTGGAAACGGTCGCACCCGTGCCGACCGAGCGGATCATAGCGCGGGCCACGGATTCGCTTTCGGCCAGACGTTCTGGATTGATGTCCATCAGCGCGAAATGGCTGTCGGCCAGCGCAGGGGTGAGCAGCGCGTCGCCCACGATATTCTGCATGAAGATCGTGGAGCCCGCACCAATGAAGGCGATCTTTGTCATTGAGGCAAACCTTTGGTTTGACGTTATTTTACGGCACCGAGGGTCAAACCCGCGATGAAGTGTTTCTGCATCAGGAAGAACATGGCTACCGGCGGCAGGGCCGCTACGATAGAACCGGCACTCATCAATTGATAGGCGGCGCGGAATTGTGCGTTGAAACTGGTGATGCCTGCAGTGACAGGTTGGCTTTCAGCGCCTTGGGTCAAAACCACAGCCCAGAAATAGTCGTTCCAGATGAAGGTGAAAATTAGCACGCTGAGCGCGGCAATTGCAGGTTTCATCAGCGGCAGGACAACATACCAGAAGATGCGCCATTCGCTGATGCCTTCGACCCGTGCGGCCTCGATCAACTCAAAAGGCAGGGCACGGATGAAGTTGCGCATGAAGAGGGTACAGAACCCGGTCTGGAAGGCGATGTGGAATAGAACAAGGCCGGTTTTTGTATTGTAGAGACCCAGCTCCAGCGTCAGGTCACGTACAGGCACCATCAGAATCTGGAAGGGCACGAAATTACCCGCAACGAACATGAAGAAAATCCAGAGGTTCGATTTGAACTTGTAGATGCCCAGAGCGAACCCGGTCATGCTGCTGAGCGCGACACAGCCGATCACCGTTGGAACGGTGATCAGGAACGAGTTCATCAGATAGCGTGGCATGTCCGAGTTGAAGAAAACCTGCCCGTAGTTGAACGCGCCTTCAAAGCTGGAGGGCATACCCCAGTAGTTTGCGTTGGTGAAATCCGCGGCGGGTTTGACCGAGAACAGGGCAACCGCCAGAAGTGGCCCTAGCCACAGTAGCAACGCCAATGGCAGCATGGCCTGATAGGTAATCTGCGCCGCTCGGGGTTGTTTTTCGATGGGTTTGGGAAACATCTCAGTGCCCCTTTTCTTCGCGGTACATCGACCAGAGGAAGTAGGCGATGAAGCAGAGCATGATCAGGAACAGGATCACCGCGATGGCAGCGCCATATCCCATGCGGAAGCCATATTCGGATAGGGCGACTTCGAACATGTAGTAGGCCAGCACGCGAGACGATCCAAAGGGACCGCCCTGGGTCATGATCGAGATCAGGTCGAAAGACCGCAATGCGCCGATGATGGTGACAACAAAGGCGATGAAGGTCGCAGGGCGCAGTTGCGGAAGGATGATGTGCCACAGCATCCGCCCGCCCTTTGCGCCGTCCAGACGTCCGGCCTCGATCTGTTCGGGGTCCACGGCGTTCAGGCCGGTCAGGTACAGGATCATGCAGTATGCGGTCTGCGGCCAAAGGCCAGCGAAGATGATGCCGTAGGTGACGAACCTCTCATCGCCCAGAACGTTTAACGGGCCCATGCCAAAGAAGCCAAGGAATTCGTTCAGCAGGCCAAAGGTCGGATCATAGAACCATGTGAAAACGAGGCCGACAACGACCTGAGAAATCACGAAAGGGAAGAAGAACAACGATTTATACAGGCGAATGCCCCAGACCGTTTGGTTCAGGAACAGCGCAATGAACAGGCCCGCCGGGATGGCCAGCAAGTAAAGGAGCAGCCAGATCAGGTTGTTTTTCAGCGAGATATAGAACGCATCCCGATCAACCCATTCCCAGTAAAGGTCCTCGTAGTTGCGGAAGCCCACATATTCCGCAGCCCCCAGCCCGTCCCATTCATAAAGCGACAGGTTAAAGGACTGGAAAACCGGGATGATCACATAGACCATAAAGAACAGCAGACCCGGGGCCAGAAACAGCCACGGCGCGATGCGCTGTTGGTTGCGGTGGAACCAGCTTTCCTGTTCTGGAGCGTCTGCGGCGATGGTCATGTCGGCATTCCGGGCTTGTTGTGGTGAAGGCGGGCCGACGCCCGCCTTGCGATAGCATTTTGGGTAGGCCGGGCTTCAGCCCGGCCTGATCCGTTTAGTTGTCGTAGATGCGCTGGCGCGCTCGTTCCAGTTTGGCCAGAACACGGTCAGCATCGTCCGGCTTGACCATGAACTCCTGGAAACCTTCCATCGACACTTTGGCCATTTCCGCAGGCGCGTCACGATCCCAGAACTGAGCAACGCCGCCTGGGCTGTTCGACGACAGCATGGTGAAGCCCTGCTGCAGGAACTTGTCGTCATCCACCGAGGATTGCGCATTCACAGGCAGCTGACCCAGGTTTGCACCATTGTTGATCTCGGTCTGTTCATCGGCCGAAACAACGAAGCGCAGGAACTCGCGCGCGGCTTCCTTGTTCGAGGCGTTGGCCGGAATGTGGAAGGTGTCGGTCGGTGCGTCTTCTGCCAATTCGACATCGGGGTTGATGGCAACGAACTGATAGAAGTCCAGTTGATCATCGGTCAGACCTGCTTCGCGCAGCGGCGCTACAGCAAAGTTGCCCATCAGGTACGCAGTGGCTTCGCCGTTGACCATGAAGGGCAGGGCCTCTTGCCAGCTATAAGTCTGGTGGTTGTCGATGAAAGCACCCATGTCGATCAACTGCTTCCAGTTGGCGAAGGTCTGCTTGACCCGGTCGTCTTCCCAGCTGATTTCGCCATTGGCCAGCTGATTGTGGAAGTCATAGCCATTGGTGCGCATGTTCAGGTAGTCGAACCAACCACCGGCGGTCCACAGGAACTTGGTGCCAATGGTATAGCAGGCACGGCCGGAGTCGACGATCTTCTGGCAGTTCGCCAGTTCTTCTTCCCAGGTGGTCGGCTCGCTCAGGCCCAGCTCATCAAAGATATCTTTGCGGTAGTAAACACCCCACTGGTAGTAGGTATAGGGCACGCCCCATTGCTTGCCGTCGATGGTCATCGCGCCTTTGGTCGAGGCAAGGTTATCAGCAATTTCAGGCTCGGCCCAAAGGTCCGAGACGTCTTCGAACAGACCAGCTTCGACGTAAGGCTTCATGCGGTTGGCCGCGTACCATGTTGCCACATCAGGCGTGTCCGCCGTCAAGAAGTTGCGGATTTGGGTCTTGTAGGCTTCGCGGTCGATCACGGTGGTCTCGATCTCAAGCCCCGGGTGCTCGGCCGCAAACCGCTCGATCATCGCTTCCATGGTCGCGCGAGGCGCCGGGTTCGATGTATCGAGGAAAATCCGCAGCTCGCCGGTCAGCTCGGCCGCTACGGGCGCAGCAAGTGCCACACTAGCCGCTAGAGCAGCCGCAGTGCGCTTGAACATGGAATGCATGGTTTCCTCCCTTAAGCTTCCATTTTGGTTTCATATATTGAAACCTAGTTTTATATATTGAAAACTACACATCGACTCGGCTAGTCTTGTCAAGACCCTCGTGAGGATGGAGAGGGTCAAACGGAGGAGATCACGCACCCGTGGCAGGTGACGGAACAATAGGCAAAGCATGTGATGTGCTGGATCAGGTGGCGTCGTTCGAACGCCCGGTTCGGTTTGCGGAACTGCTGGACCGCAGCGATTTCCCCAAGGCGACGCTGTACAGGTTTCTGCAAAGCCTCACCAATCAGGGCATGCTGTCTTATGACCCGGATCGGCAGACCTACACGCCCGGTTTGCGGCTGGTGCGTCTGGCCCATGTGGCCTGGACGCAAAGCTCTCTGGCCCCGATCGCGCGGCCATTCCTGGATTCGCTGAGCCGGGAAACAGGCGAAACAGTTCATCTGGCACAGCTCGATTCCAGCCAGGTTTTGTATGTCGACAAACGCAACGCCGCGCAGCCGGTCGAGATGTATTCGCAGGCCGGCAAGGTCGGACCAGCCTATTGCACAGGTGTCGGTAAAGCGATGATGGCCTTTCTAGGAGAAGAAGCGCTGAACAAGGCGGTGTCCCAGCAAAGCTATCACCGTTTCACCGACAAGACGTTGACGTCCGAAGCGGCCCTGCGCGCTGATCTCGACCGTATTCGCGCGCGCGGTTTTGCCGTCGATGACGAAGAACATGAGCCTGGCATCATCTGTATCGCTTGCCCGATTCTCACGACCGGTGGGCGGATGTTGGGTGCGATTTCTGTGACCGGCTCAACCGACCGTATGAATTTCGAACAATTGGAAGCCTGGGTTCCCCGGGTTCGGCGCGTTGCCGAACAGATCGGGGCCGAGGCACAGGCGTGGCGGTTCCCCGAGACCCGCCCGAACACTCTGGACGACAGGATGCAAGGGACATGACAGGTGTAACTCTGAACCAAACGATCAAACGATATGGCCAGACTCAGGTCATTCACGGCATTGATCTGCAGATCGAAGATGGAGAGTTCTGTGTGTTTGTCGGCCCCTCGGGCTGTGGCAAGTCCACTTTGTTGCGGATGATTGCGGGGCTTGAAGAAACGTCCGAAGGTCAAATCCATATCGGTGCGCGTGAGGTGACCCATATGGATCCGGCCAAGCGCGGCGTGGCAATGGTGTTTCAAACCTATGCGCTTTACCCGCACATGACCGTGGCCGAGAATATGGGGTTTGGCCTGCGCATGAACGGTGTGGCCAAGGGTGAGATCGACAAGAAGGTTCAGGAAGCCTCGAACATCCTGAAGCTGGATCAATACCTGAAACGCAAACCCAAGGCCCTGTCCGGCGGTCAGCGTCAGCGCGTGGCCATCGGACGCGCGATCGTGCGCGGCCCCGAGGTGTTTCTGTTTGACGAACCACTCTCAAACCTAGACGCCGAATTGCGGGTTGAAATGCGCGTGGAAATTGCCCGTCTGCATCAGGAAATCGGGGCCACGATGATCTATGTGACCCATGATCAGGTCGAAGCGATGACCATGGCCGACAAGATCGTCGTTCTGCGCGACGGCCGGATCGAGCAGGTAGGAGCCCCCATGGACCTATACCGCGATCCCGATAACCGCTTTGTTGCCGGTTTCATTGGCTCGCCCGCAATGAACTTCCTAGTATGCGACTATGCCGATGGCCATGTCACGCACCCCGCACTTAGCCAGCCTTTGCCGGTCTCCGCATCGGTTCCCGCTGGTCTGTCCAAGGTGACATTGGGTATGCGGCCTGAACATATCCAGATCGACCGTTCAGCCGAAACCTGTACGGTTGATCTGACCGAGGCGCTGGGTGGGGTCTCTTATTCCTATTTGCTGACGCCAAATGGCGACAAACTGATCGTCGAAGAACGCGACGACCAGCGCAGCTCCACCGGTGAGCAGGTTGGCATCACGGTCGATCCCGAGCGGGTTATGGTGTTTGATCCTGAGACGGGGCTTCGGTTTAGGTAAGCAGCCGGCCCGTTGCCTGCATCCGACATCCTCCGCGACGTGATCCTGCCACCCGTGGCAAAACGCGCGCCCATGGGTGATTGATTCCAATCCAAACCTCATTTATGGGAGGCCCTGTCAAAACAGAGTCACCCAGGGGCGATAGCATTGATCTGCCCCTCTCGCGCCGCGATGATGTGGCCACAACTCTTGGATCGCACGCCCCGAAAGGCTTAAAAAAGGTAAAAGAATATGGCAGATAAATCGAACTTCGACGTATTGTATACCATTGTAGACGAAGCGCCCGAATTGGCCAGCGCGTCGTTTCTGCCCATCATTCGCAAGTTTGCCTTGGCGGCGGGTGTCAGCGTTGGCACCAAGGATATTTCGCTGGCGGGCCGTATTCTAGCGACGTTTCCCGAGAACCTGACAGACGCGCAGCGCATCACCGATGATTTGGCCGCTTTGGGCGAGCTGGTGACGACGCCGGATGCGAATGTGATCAAACTGCCCAACATCTCGGCTTCGGTCCCTCAGCTGGTGGCGGCCATCGAGGAACTGCAGTCGCAGGGCTATGACATTCCGAACTACCCCGAAGAACCCTCAACCGACGAGGAAAAGGCGATCCGTGCGCGCTATGACGCGATCAAGGGCTCGGCCGTGAACCCGGTTCTGCGCGAAGGCAACAGCGACCGCCGCGCGGCGCGGGCGGTGAAGAACTATGCCCAGAAGAACCCGCATTCGATGGGCGAGTGGTCCTCGGACAGTAAAACCAAAGTGTCGTCCATGCCGGGCAACGATTTCTATGCAAACGAGAAATCGGCCACCATCACTGCCGCTCAAGCCGGCGATGCGAAGATCGAATTTGTCGGCAAGGATGGCAGCGTGACCGTTCTGAAAGACGGCTGGCCGCTGGCTGAGGGCACCGTGTCCGACGCGACCTTCATGTCGGTCAAGGCTCTGTCCGCGTTCCTGGCTGACGCTATCGAGGACACCAAGACAGACGGCACCATGTTCTCGCTGCATATGAAGGCCACGATGATGAAGGTCAGCGACCCGATCATCTTTGGCTATGCGGTCAAGGCTTGGCTGGCCCCGGTGTTCGAGAAATTCGGTGCCGAGCTGGACGCGTTGGGCGTGAACCCAAACTCAGGCCTTGGTGATCTGCTGGAGCGTGTTCAAGGCAACGCCGACATCATGGCCGCCATTGACTCGATCAAGGGCGACCGCCCGTCCATGTATATGGTCGACAGCGACAAAGGCATCACCAACTTGCACGTCCCGTCGGACGTGATCATCGACGCCTCGATGCCCGCCGTGATCCGCGCGGGCGGCAAGGGCTGGGACGAGACCGGTGCCAAGGGCGACACCAATTGCGTGATCCCCGACCGCTGCTATGCGCCGGTTTATGATGAATCCATCAAGTTCTTCAAAGCCAACGGCGCGCTGAACCCGGCAACTGCCGGAGCCGTGGCCAACGTGGGCCTGATGGCGCAGAAGGCCGAAGAATATGGCTCGCACCCGACCACATTCCAAGCCCCTGCTGATGGCACCATCCGCATCGTTCTGGCAAATGGCGAGACGCTGCATTCGCACGACGTCGAGCAGGGCGATATCTGGCGGTCCTGCACTGTCAAGAAAGCCCCGATCGAGAACTGGATCCAGCTGGCCATGGACCGTCAGCGCCTGACGGGGTCCGAAGCTATTTTCTGGCTGGACGCCAACCGCGCCCACGACGCCGAGCTGATCAAATACGTCAAACCCGCGCTTGAGGCGGCAGGCGTGGCTGACAAGTTCCAGATCATGGCCCCGCGCGAAGCGACCCGTCAGTCGCTGGAGACCATTACTGCGGGCAAAGACTCGATTGCCATCACAGGCAACGTGCTGCGCGACTACCTGACCGACCTGTTCCCGATTTTGGAACTGGGCACCTCGGCCAAGATGCTGTCGATCGTCAAACTGATGAATGGCGGCGGTCTGTTCGAAACAGGCGCCGGCGGCTCGGCCCCGAAACACGTGCAACAGTTGGTCGAGGAAAATCACCTACGCTGGGATTCGATGGGTGAATTCTGCGCCTTGGGTGAATCGCTGAACTTCCTGGCCGATAGCAAAGGTAACGCCAAGGCCGGCGTGTTGGGCGCAGCGGCCGAGGCTGCAACCCAGGCCATTCTGGATAACAACAAGTCGCCCAGCCGCAAAGTTGGCCAGCCTGACAACCGCGACAGCCATTACTGGTTCGCCCGCTATTGGGCCGAAGCGCTGGCAGCGCAAAGTGACGATGCCGATCTGGCCGCAGAATTTGCACCGGTTGCCAGAGAACTGGCGGCCAAGGAAGAGCAGATTCTGGCCGAACTGGCAGCGGCCCAAGGTGCTGCAGCTGATCTGGGTGGGTATTATCACACCGACCAGGCAAAGGCGGCAGCTGTAATGCGCCCCAGCGCCACGCTGAACGCGATCATTGACTAAACAAACAGGCCCGCGCCAAACCGGTGCGGGCCTTTCCAAACCTGCCCTAGAGCAGCCGATTTTTGTATGTCATAGTCCCGACCAACAAGACCCCAACAATGGCGGGGCGTGATTTGGACGCGTGGACGTGATGACGAACGAAACTCAGCAAAAGACCCATACCAATGGCGCCAAAGTCCTGTTCTTTGGCCGCGAGAATTGTGACGGCACCCAAAAGGCGCTGGAATTTCTGAACTTTGCAGGCTTTGACGTCAGCTATGTTGAATCCAAAGGTTTGGGGCATGGCCTGCCTACCTGGGTGCGCGAATGGCGGGGTGAGTATATCTTTTGCTTTCGCAGCTACTTTATTCTGGATCAGGCGATGATCGACGCGGCCTCGGTTGCTGCGATAAACTTCCATCCGGGCCCGCCGGAATACCCGGGTAGTGGTTGCATTAACTTCGCGCTGTATGAAGGAGCGGATCAGTACGGTGTGACGGCCCATCTGATCAACACCAAGGTCGACAATGGTACGATCATCAAAGCGCTGCGTTTTCCGATCCTGCCCAAAGATGGACTGCGCTCTGTTTTGTCACGCACCCATCTTTATCTCTACCACCTGCTGCAAGAAGTGATCGGCTGGATCGCCACCGGCGGTGAAACTTATCTCGCGGAGCAGATCAAAGCCGCCGGCAATGAGCGTTGGCGCGGTGAGGCGCGCAGGATGAAAGAGCTTTCAGCCATGCAGCAATTGCCGGTGGATATCGACGCCGAGGAGTTCGAGCGCCGCCTGCATTCCATGCATCTGTCTGAATACCCGCTGCATATCGTTTTGCATGGTCGCAAATTCGCGCTGCAGGGTGAAGCGGATGAGGCCTAAGGACAGGCGACATTGGCTGGATCGATATGCATGCGATCCACAAATTCAGCATCCGGGGTAAAGGCGGCAACGTTGCTGTCCTGAAGGAATTGGGCTACCAGATTTGCCACTGCAAAACTGCCAATTTCCCGCAGATGGTGGTCCGGTGTGCCGTACAGCTCTGCTGTAAGTAGGTTCAGATCTTCGGATATCTCAATAAGGCCAGGTTTCAGGTTCAGATAGGCAAAACCGTTCTGTTCGGCGGCCCCCGCTATCAGGTGACGCACCGCGTCAGAATAGCCAACCGGGTCATCCCGGAAGGTGATCGTATCTTTGCCCAGGAATTCCGAGATATCGGGCAGTGAAAATACAATCAACTCTGCGCCTTGATCTGCGACGGACTGCGAAAGGTCCGCAAGGGATCGAAGCAAAAGCGCCTCTTCCATCTCGGTCGGGACCGACGGGTAGAGGTTCTGATCAAACAGCGCGTTTTTGAAACTCAGCACCAGTTTTCCAACGTACAGCTTTGCAAAGGCCCGTTTCAATTTCTGTGTGACCGTCGGCTCACGCGAGATTGGCTTTGGGTTTTGCTGCCACTTTTGGAACCGTATGTTGTCGACCAGATCGTTGCGATTGAAGATGAACAAAAGCACAGTCTCATGCGCGATCTGGTCTTTGAACTCATCATAGGTCAGCGCGTGTTGCAACGTGCCGTGGCCACCAGTGCCCAGATTGACGAAATGTGTATCTGCAGACCATTCGGACAACAGCGCAGGGATGGTTTCCGTCTCGTCAGATAAGCTGCCGCGAATGAAGGAATCCCCAAGCACGATCACACGCTCTTGCCCATCACCTGGGTCGAACACACCGCGAAAGCCCTGTTCGTTGATCTTGACGAATGTGGCGATATCGTTGCGGAACTCAAAATAGGACTGGTTGGGCGTTTCGCGTGAGTACACCACCGGATGCGGGATCAGACGCTTTGGCCCACCTGTGCAGAAATAATTCTCGTCATTGACCAGAGGAACATTTGCCAGATCGCGGCTGACATGCGGTTGAAAACCCAAGGGGTCAAAAATGCGCAGTGCCACTTCAAGCACCGCCATACTGATCAGCGTACTAAGGCAAATGAGGAAGAAGTTTTTAAGCACGAACGGGTTTCCCCAACTGATTAATTTAGTTCAACTGACAAACGGCGTATTCAAGTGGATTAAGCGTAATCGCATGACAATATCTGAGTTTTATAGCGGTGAGACTATTTCTGCAAAATCTTTCTCGAAATCAGAAAGTTGATCGTCATCCCGGCAAGTGTCGCAATCGCCAGCGCGATGATCGGATAGGTATTCGCAAACTCTGAGATATAGAGCACTATAAAGAACGTGGTGAAGTTGGTGATCAGGCCCAACTGCATGCCGCCCAGATAGCTGAGAAATTCAATGAAACTGGGCGGGGTTTGGGTTTTAAACGTGAACGTCCGGTTCAAGTACCAGGTGAAAGTCACAGACGTCAGGATGGACAGGCAGCGCGACAAAAACGTGCCAGCGCCAAGCGTATTCAAGGCCGTGAACACCCCTGCGTCTACGACGAAGGCCAGGGACCCTACGACCGCGAAGGTCAGCATATGCCGGTAGGTCTCATTCGAAATCACGTGCTGGCTCCGCTCAAAATTCTTGTCCATATCCTGCACCGATACGAGGTGAAAGGGAAAGCCCGGAATCCTCGAACTTGCGTCCTGGTTGGTTTGGAAACGCAGTGAGTTCAAAGCGAGGGGGCGGGAGTTTCTCAATCCGATCAATTCTTTGCTGGAAAGTGCCGATGTAATAGGTTTGGGGTGTTAAACCTGACAAGCTACGCTAGGGTCTGTTCCGGAGGGTTGAACAATCCTTTGTGTTTCATATTTCGGTTTCGACATTCTAGGGTCAGGATTCATAACCAGTATATGACGGTTGCCGCGAGTGCGATGGCTGATAGGAAGACCTTGGGGCACGGTCGTAGCGTGTTGC